>CALQCC020000008.1 GCA_943328975.2 Bordetella parapertussis
CACAACCGACCTGAGAGGCACACCGATGGGATGCTAGCCAGGGCGAAATGCCCGCTGGCGGCCATCATGAAACCACGCAGTCCCGCCTCAAACTCATATCCGAAACCAAAAAGCACTGAAGCTGCCCCTTTTTTCCGCACCCTGTTACGGTTGCCACGGGCGTCATCACCACGATCGCCGGTACTGGCATCGCGAACCTTACGGGGAACGGTGGTCAGGCCACCAGCGCGACGCTGTTGTTCCCTCACTCCATCGGTATTGAAGCGAATGGAGACATCCTCATTGCCGGCGATTACGACATCCGCCGGGTTACGTTGACGACGGGCATCATTCGGAACGTGGCTCCGTATTTTTCCGACTGGGGCTTCGGGGGGGATGGCGGGCTCGCCGACCTTGCAACCTGGGGTTCGATCGCGGGCATCGCGGTTGCCCCCAATGGCGATATCGTCGTTGCTGACAATTCGAACTACCGGGTTCGCCGCATCCGCTCAGGGAAGGTCAATACAGTGGCCGGTGTTGGGCTGGTGAATGACGTTGAAACGTCCAAGGCGTATCTGAGTTCGCCGGCCGGTTTGGCGTTCGATACGTCGGGCGCGCTGCTGATCGCCGATGGCCTCTTTAACCAGATCCGCTCTGCCACTGCGGGGCGCATTGCGAAAGTATTTGGCGACGGCTATGCAACCTCAGCGTTCAATCGAGTCGACCGGCCACAGGGTGTTGCCAGAGACCGCTTCGGATTTCTCTACATCGCGGATACCGACAATAATCGCATTCTGAGGGCCGATCCGAGCGGGGCCGCCAATGTCTTCGCGGGTGGCCGTGGCAGGGGTTTTAACGGCACGTTCGGGACAGCCACTACCATTGCATTGGCCGCACCTCGCGCTGTAGTGGCGGATGCGGACGGAGTTATCTACGTCGCCGATACCGACAACTGCCGCATTCGGAAAGTGACACAAGGGTTAATGTCAACGATTGCGGGTGGAGGCACGTGCGCTTATTCCGGCGACGACGGACCTGCTACCTCCGCAGGACTCATTCCGATGGATATTGCGCTGGATGGGAAAGGCGGGATGCTGATCGCGGAAGGGCTCAACCACCGGATTCGCCGCATCGATCTCACGACGGGGATTATTACGACCGTAGCGGGCATCGGTACGGCGGGCCATGGCGGCGATGGCGGATCGGCGAAGTTGGCGCAGTTGAACGACCCTCGTGGTGTGGCGGTGGATAGTGCCGGACGCATCTACGTCGCGGAATATGGATCTAGTATGGTTCGCCTGATTCAGGACGGAAGCATTCGCACCATTGCGGGCACGGGAGAGTTTATTTCCAGTGCCGATTCCGGTCCAGCGACCGCGGTGGCCTTTGATCCTGTCAGGTTGATCGTGGACGGTGCCGGGACTATCTATGTCTCGGATGAATACAATGACCGCATTCG
Source organism: Bordetella parapertussis (assembly GCA_943328975.2). Classification (GTDB taxonomy): domain Bacteria; phylum Acidobacteriota; class Terriglobia; order Bryobacterales; family Bryobacteraceae; genus Palsa-187. The sequence goes on from CALQCC020000008.1 coordinate 1,439, forward strand.
CAAGCTCTCTGTCGCCGTTCCGAGCGGGATCCAAGTGCTGCAGGGCTTGGGCGCGTCTGGGGAAGCCGGCGCCAAGATCACTTTGCAGGTGAGAGTTGTCGAGGCTACTGGAATCCCCGTGGCGAATACTTCCGTTCGGTTCCTGTTGTCGACGGGCGTCGCTCAGTTGTCGTCGGCCTCTACGTTTACGACCTCGGCGGGCATCGCACAGATTCAGGTCACGCTAGGAAATACGTTAGGTCCAGTGACGGTCACTGTGTCCACGGACGGTGTTCCTTCGGTCCCCGTCACCATGCAGATCGCAGCGCCGGCGGTACCCGTCCCGCAGTTGGACGATGCTGCAGTGGTCGGAGCGGGACTCAGCGTCCCCGCGGTTCACGCGCTTTCGACCGGCGGCATCATGACCGCTTTCGGCAGAAACTTTGGTGTCGGCGCGACGTTCCGAAAGGTGGGGGCGTCGGACCTGGTCAATGGGAAAGTTCCCACCAACTTCGCCGGCGTCTGCATCGATGTTGCGGGCGTGCGCGCGCCGGTTTTCGGGGCCTCCGATACCCAGGTGAATTTCCAGGCGCCTGCGGGTCTTTCTGGAAATGTGAGCGTGAAGGTGATCGTGGGCTGCGGAACGGCGAACGAGAAGTCGACCACTGCGGTAACGGTGGCCGCGCAAGCCGCCAGCCCTGAGTTCTTCTACTTCGCGGCGTCGGCCAACGGCAAGAATCCAGTGGCCGCGACGGACACGATCACAGGGGCGCTGCGTGCGTCGTCGACGTTGTTTCCAGGCAGTGGCATCAGCGCAGCGAAACCTGGGAGCTACGTGACCGTTTACGCCACAGGTTTCGGCGATACCGACGCGTCCTATGCGCCGGGCGATTTCCCCTCCGGGATCGGACGCGCGAAAGGGCTGGTACGGGTCCTGTTGAATGGACAGCCTCTGCCCGACGACAACGTTCTCTATGCGGGCGTTACGCCCAACAGTCCCGGACTCTACCAGCTCAATCTGTTGGTGCCTACCACCACGGGTCCCGGAGATCTGACGCTGGTGATCGAGATCGGCGGCATTCAGAGCCCGGCTGGCGCGTACTTAACGGTGGCGCCCTAACGGGTGATGCCCAAAGTCGCGTGATATTTGGCCGGGCACTTGGCTGGTTTACGATCGCGACCGCAGAAGACGTGTTTGGTGGTTCCGGTGGCCAGCACCCGTTGGTCCTCGCCGGACACCATTTCATATTCGAAGCGGATCATGCGCGCGTTGGCCTCGCCGATGCGCGTGCGGATGATGACTTCTTCGTCATACAAGGCCGGTGCGCGATAGCGGCAGTTCGCCTCCGCCACCACCAGCAGGACTCCGTCCTCGCGCTCCATGTCGCGATAGCGCAAGCCGGCCGCGCGCCAGTATTCGACGCGGCCCACTTCCATCCACACAAGGTAGTTGGCGTGATAGACGACGCCCATTTGATCGGTTTCGGCGTAGCGGACCCGCACACGAGCGTCGACAGTTTCCATTAGGGCCGATTATAGCGAAACGGGAGCGCTTCACCGCACGTCTGTTACCATGACAATCGTGCGGATCCGCGTCCTATTCTTCGGTGTTTTGCGTGATATTGTAGGCCTGCGCGAGGACTCTATCGAGGTCCCCGAAGGCGGTCGGGTCGATTCTGTGTACGAACATTACGCGGCTCGTTTTCCACGACTGCGCGAGGTTTCTTCCAGCATCGTGCTGGCTCTGAATCAACAGTTCTCGGAACCGGCGGCTCCTCTGGCGGATGGGGACGAAGTCGCGTTTCTGCCTCCGGTGAGCGGCGGCTCGGGCGCGTTCCTGCAAGAGATCAGCGACCCTGCGGGGCACTTCTTCGCGATCACGCGGGATCCCATCGACGGCCGGGCGCTTGTTGAGCGTCTGCAGCAGGATCATGACGGGGCCGTGGTTACCTTCGACGGCGTCACGCGCAACAACACCAAGGGCCGGGCGACGCGTTTTCTGGAATACGAATGCTACGAAGGCATGGCGATCAAGATGATGGCGCAGATCGGGCGCGAGATTGCGGCGCGCGTTACGGAGCATGGTTCGATCAGCCGCATCGGCATCATTCATCGCCTGGGGCGACTTGAAATCCGCGAGGCCAGCGTGGTCATCGTGGTCACGTCGCCGCATCGTCGCGCGGCCTTCCACGGAGCGCTCGACGCGATCAATCGCCTGAAGAAGCTGGTCCCGATCTGGAAGAAAGAATATTTCGCCGATGGCGAAGTGTGGGTGGAAGGCGAATGGGACGATTCCGTTACAAAAGCGCGCTCCTAATTCTGTGCGCCGTCGCCGCCGTTGCCCAGGAGCCGATCTTCTATGGCTCCACCAAACTGGTGCGCCTGATCGTCTCGGTGAAAGACGCGAGTGGACAAGCCATTGGCACGCTGGACAAGTCGGACTTCAGCGTTACCGATAGCGGCGTCGCGCAAACCATCACCTTTTTCGAACACCATACGGAAGTGCCGCTCTCTGTGTCGCTGCTCATCGATGTCAGCGGGTCCACCGGCAAGGACCTCGGCTACGAAGTCGATTCGCTGAAGAAGTTCATCCGCGCGCTGCTCAAGGAAGGCAACCCGGACGACGCCATTGCGCTCTATTCCTTCGATAGCGACGTCACCGAACTGAATACGTTCACGCGCCGCGAGCAGCGCCTGCGAGACTCGCTGGATCGCATCAAGCCCGACGGAGGCACCTCGCTCTTCGACGCTGTCTACTTGGCTTCGCGCCGGATCGAGGGTCGCGAAGGGCGCCACGTGATCGTAGTCGTTACCGACGGAGGCGACACCACCAGCAAACAGAGCTTCCAGGCCACGCTGCGAACGGTGCAGTTTTCCGAAGCCGTGGTCTACCCGATCCTGGTGACGCCCATCACCACCGATCCCGGTCGCAACCTGGGCGGCGAGCGCGTTCTGTCACAGTTCGCCAGCAACACGGGAGGCCGCGTCTTTGAGCCTACGGCCTCGAACCAATTGGATCGCATCTTCACCGAAATCCTGCGCGACCTGCGCACGCAATATCTGCTGGGCTACCAGCCCACGAATCTTCCAGCGGACTTGCCCGCGTTCCATCCCATCCGGCTCACGCTGAAGAACCGTCCCGAATTGCGAGTCTCCACGCGCAGCGGCTACTATGAAGACGCGAAGCGCTAAACATGGCCGGGAAAATTAGTCAGCAAAAAGCACCTGAGCAGACGTTGGCGGAAGTCCGCTACCTGAAGCAGCTCGTGGAAGATCGCACGCCCGTGCGCGCCCGCTTGACCGACAATTCCGAAGTGGAAGGCGTCATTGAGTTCTACGACACCGGCTTCATCCGCCTCACGCGCGAGGGCGCGCCCAACTTGTTTCTGTATAAACACGACATCAAGTATCTCTACGAATTGAGTTAAATCCATTGCCGTCCTATCTTGAAACCGCAGTAGACATCGCCCGCGAGGCGTCCGTCTTGTTGTCTGACTTCGCCCGCCAGCGCGTGGGCTTTGAATTGAAGGGCGAGCATGACTTGGTCACGGTGGCCGACCGCGCCAGCGAAAAACTGATCGTCGAGCGTCTGCAACGCGAATATCCCACGCACCATATCATGGCCGAAGAGGGCGGGGAAACGATGGGGTCGTCTGAATACCGCTGGTACGTCGATCCGCTGGATGGCACCACGAACTTCGCGCACGGCTTCCCTGTTTATAACGTCACTCTGGCGCTGGAACACAAAGGCGAATTGATCGCGGGAGTGATCGCGGATCCCACCCGAGGGGAAGTTTTCTCGGCGGAACTCGGCTCGGGCGCGTTCTTGAACGGCGAACGCATTCATGTGTCCAAGGCCGCGAACTTGAATGTCGCGTTGGCCGGCACCGGCTTTCCTTCGCGGAAGCGGCATCGGAACATCAACGTTCATTTCTTTCATCAGATCTCAATGATGACCCACGGAGTTCGCCGCGCCGGAGCTGCCGCGCTCGACTTAGCCTACGTCGCCTGTGGACGCCTCGATATGTTCTGGGAGTTCAGCCTCAATCCTTGGGACGTTGCTGCGGGAACGCTGCTGGTTCGTGAGGCGGGCGGCACAGTCTCGAAGATGCGCGGGGAGCTTGCGGAACTGCAAGCCGACAATATCCTGGCCGACAATACGCTGCTGCACGAAGAGACTTTGGCGCTATTCGCGGAAGTTTATGCGGGCAAGTATCGTGAAGCTCTGCCCGAGCTGCCAAAGATTTCTTAGCCGCCGATGAATGCGGATCAACGTGGATAAGGCACCGGAATGTGGAGTCTTGGATCAACACGAATCGAAGTGTTCTCGCCGCTCTCCCCGGCTGAGTGCTTCACGCGACTAGATGCCGAACTTGGGATGTATGGCAACAAGGCTGTAGCTGGCAAAGTGAGGCGTGACTCTCTGCGACTACGCGAGCGGATCTGGTATCGGAATTCCTTCCAAACTTTCCTCTTCGCGAAATTGGTGCCGCAAGCTCAGGGCACGCTCATCGTCGGGCGGCTGGGGATGCACTGGCTCGTTCTGACGTTCATGGCTGTTTGGCTCGGCGGGGCTTTAAGTTTTGCCGTGGGATGGCTCTTGGCGTCCCTTCGGGGCGACGCCGTCGGTGGTCCCCCGTTCGCGATCCTGGTGTTCTTCCCGGTTTTCGGAGTTGCCCTTTGTGGTTTCGGGCGTTTCTTAGCGCGCCACGAAGCTCAATTTCTTACTTACTTTCTGGTGGAGACCGTCAAAGGGCAGCTTCAAGAACCCGACTCCGCGACACGCATCGTGCAGGACCGTTAAACTAGTACTTGCTCACCGATCTAGTCCAAATCAAACGCGAAGGCGAAAAGAAGCACGCCGAGAACATGGCGTTCCGCCGCTGGCTCAAGTCCCACAATTACGTGGAGCGGCAGTTTCACAAGGCCGCGCAGGAAGTTCACGACGCCATCGACTGCCGCGAATGCGCTCAGTGCTGCAAGGTCACCGAGGTCGAAGTGACGGAGCGCGACATCGAGCATCTGATGAAATTCTTAGGTGCCTCGCGCAAGCGCTTCTTCGCGGATTACGCGATGACCAACGACGAGGGAAAGGCGATTCTCAAGCGTTCCGACAAAGACGGGTGCATATTCCTCAGCGGCAACGATTGCACGGTGTACGAAGCTCGGCCGGCGGACTGCGAACGCTTTCCACACCTGCTGCGTGGAGCTGGGTCGCTCGATTTCCGCATGTGGAAGATGCCGGACCGCGCCACCTATTGCCCCATCGTCTACAACTGGCTGGAAAAAGTGAAGGCCCTGACCAAATTTGCCTTCAAATAGTCAGCACAACGCAACATAGTTCCGGGTAAACTGGAATTGACCTTCCCCGCAGATCTTCACCTCGGCCTCGTTGTCCGCACCATAAAGGAGACGAACCTCATGCCAAGAGCGAAAGCGGTTGCTAGTTCAACCCCAGCACCAAAGAAGAGCCGGAGTAGTGCGCCGATTGTTGCCCAGGTTGTTGCCCCGGTTGTCGAACGAAAGCGTACTCCCATTCGGCGGAAAGCGGTTACATCGGCTGCCGTCGCGATCCCGCAGTTCGACGTCACGGCGTATCACGACGAGATCGCCGAGGCGGCCTATCTGAATTGGCTCCAGCGCGCAGGCGGCGCGGGCAGTCCGGAAGAAGACTGGATCCAGGCCGAGAACACGGTGCGCATCAAACACACGGCGAGTCTCACCTAGTAGCAGTTAACCGCGGGCGCGTTTGCGAGCGGGGCGGACTTCTTCGACCACGGCTTCAACCGTTGTCGACGAGGCGGCTGGCTTCTTCGCGGCGGCGAGGCTCGCCTTCAGCGCCTCCATGATGTCGATGACTTTGGCCTGCTGCGGCTCGGGCGTGGCCACGATTTCCTGCCCGGCCTTCTTCGCCTCGATCATGCGCATCAGATTGTCGCGATACTCGTCCCTGTACTTCTCGGGCTCGAAGGATGCGGCCAAGGCGTCCAGCAGACTGGTGGCCAGCGCTAGCTCCTTTTCCTTGACCAAGGTCAGGTCGGTCCGGAACTCGTCCACCTGGCGGATCTCGTGGCTGAAGTACATGGTGTGCATCATCACGCCCTTGTGCCCCGGACGCAGGATCACGATGTGCTCCCGGTTGTGCATGGCGATCTTCGCGACGCCCACCCGGCCCGTATTCTTGAGCGCCTCGAACAGCAGGGCGTAGGGCTTCTCGCCAGCCTCGTCGGGAGCCATGTAGTAGGAAGTCTCCAGGTAGACCGGGTCAACCTCGTCGGATTTCACGAACTCCAGGATCTCCATCACCTTCGCCGACGCCGGAGCCACCTTCTTGATCTCTTCGTCTTCGACGACGACGTAGCGGTCCTTTTCGTATTCGAAACCCTTTACGATTTCACTGCGCGGGATGGGTTTGTCTTCGGCCTGGCAATACAGGATCTACTTGATGCGCGAGCCGTCGTGTTTGTGGAGTTGGTTGAAACTGATGCTCTCACTGCGGGCAGCGGAGTACAATTTGACAGGGAACGAGACCAACCCGAAGGTAAGATGCCCTTTCCAAACTGTGGATGCCATAACGTGAAAGCCCCTCTCGTAGAAGATTCGTTTAACCACTATACCGCAAACATTCTATGGCAGTTGTGTTGTGGAGGCTGCGCGTGAGTCTCGACCGGTATCGGGAGAAACGCAAGTTCGAGGGCACACCGGAACCTGCGGGCGGCGGTGCGGTCGGGTCGCAACAATACTGTGTCCAGCGTCACCACGCTCGGCATCTGCATTACGACCTGCGATTGGAAGTCGGCGGTACTCTGAAGTCCTGGGCGGTGCCGAAAGGGCCCACGCTCGATCCTGTGGAAAAGCGGCTGGCGATGATGGTAGAGGATCACCCGATCGAGTACGGCGGCTTCGAGGGCGTGATCCCCGCCGGCAACTACGGGGCGGGCAGCGTGATGCTGTGGGATCGTGGATCGTATGAACTGCTGGGCGATGCGACTGCGGATCAACAGCTTGCGCGCAGGGATTTTAAGTTTCGCCTGCATGGGGAAAAGGTCCGGGGCGAGTTCGCGCTCGTCCGAACCAAGCGCGGCAAGGGAAACGAATGGCTGCTGATCAAGAAGAAGGATGCTGCAGCGGTGGCCGGCTGGAATCCGGAGGAGCATGCTCGCAGCGTGTTGAGCGGTCGGACGCAGGAGGAGATCGCGCAGGGGCTCCCGGCGAACGATCCGCCTGTGGCGAAGCGGAAGATGCCCAAGGGAGCGGTGAAGGCTCCGATGCCGAAGAGCATCACCCCGATGCTGGCGGAGATCGGGCGGGGTGCGCCACCCGCTGGGGACGGCTGGCTCTACGAAGTGAAGTGGGATGGCGTGCGAGCGCTCTGCTACGTCGAAGAGGGGCGCGTGCGGTTCGTGTCCCGCAACGGCAATGTCATGGATTCTCAATACCCTGAGCTGTCCGTGCTGCCACATCACTTGAAGCTGCGTGAGGCGATTGTGGATGCGGAGATCGCTGCGCTGGACGAACGCGGCGCTCCCAGTTTCGAGCGACTGCAGCAACGCATCAATGTCGCCGACGCCAGCGCGATCGCAACGCTGCGGCGGCATCACCCCGTGGTCCTCTATGTATTCGATCTGTTATACGCCGACGGCTATGATCTGCGCGGGGTCGCGATTGAGGAGCGCAAGCGGCTGCTGAAGGAAGTGCTGGAGCCGTCGGAGACGATCCGCTACTCGGAACATTTTGACGGGGGCGGGGCGGAGCTATTGGAGGCGGTCAAGCAGCAGGGCATCGAGGGCGTGATCGGGAAGCGGCGCGGCAGCTTCTACCAATCGAGGCGGGGAACCGACTGGGTGAAGTACAAAGTCCAGGCGTCGGACTCGTTCGTGCTGTGCGGCTTCACCAAGGGCGAGCGCGACCTGTTCGGAGCTTTGGTGCTGGGTTCTTATGACGGGACGAAGTTGAAGTGGGCGGGCAACGTCGGGACCGGGTTCGATCAGAAGTTGATGAAGGCGATTCACGCGAAGCTCGCTCCGCTGGCTGTGGAAAAGTGCCCGCTCGAACCCGAGAAGGGTCTGCCGAAGAAGGACGTGACCTGGGTGCGACCGGAAGTGATGTGCGAGGTCCGCTACGCGAATCGCACCGGGGACGGCAAACTGCGCGCGCCTGTGTTCGTGGGACTGCGGACGGACATCGATCCGGCCCCCGCGCATGAGCCGTTGCTCGACGCGTCGCTGGCGGAGGCCGTGGTCAGCGTGGACGGGCATCGGCTGAAGTTCACCAACCTGAAGAAGGTGTTCTACCCGCGCGAAGGCTACACCAAGCGCGACCTTCTGAATTATTACGATGCGGTGGCGCCCCTGCTGGTCCCGCATTTGAAGGATCGGCCGTTGTCCTTGAAGCGCTATCCGAACGGGATCGACGCCGACTGCTTCTTCCAAAAGGAGGTCGCCGCTAGCTTCCCGAAGTGGCTGCGAACTGCTGAGGCGGACGGTGTGCGCCACGTGATCGGTGAGGACCGGGCGACGTTGCTGTTTCTGGTGAACCTGGGCTGCATCGACCACAATCCGTGGATGAGCCGCATAGGCTCGCTGGAGCATCCCGACTACCTCTTGATCGACCTGGATCCGCACGAGTGCGGCTACGCCAAGATCGTGGAAGCGGCGTTGGTGGTGCGGGCCAAGCTCGATCGCGCGGAACTGGAGAGCTTCCCCAAGACCACCGGCGGCGACGGCATGCACCTGTTCGTGCCTCTGGCTCCCGAGTACACCTACGAACAAGTCCGCTCGTTCGCGGAGCTGCTGTCCGTGATGGTCGCGCACCAACGCCCGGACTTGTTCACCACTCCGCGCGCGGTATCGAAGCGCGAAAAGGGCAAGGTGTACTTCGACTGGCAACAGATCGCCGAGGGCAAGACGATCTCGGCTCCGTATGTGGCGCGGGCGTATCCAGGAGCTCCGGTGGCGACGCCGTTGCGCTGGGAAGAGGTGACTCCGAAGCTGACGCCGGAGCAGTTTCACATCGGCAACGTGCTCGGGCGGTTCGATCGGGTAGGCGATTTGTTCGCGCGGGTGCTGGATCGTTCGCAGAGGTTGGAGCAGGCTCTGGAGAACCTAGCGAGTTAACTCACGTCAGCCAGCAGAGCTCGGAGGCCGCGACAGATTTCATCCACCGACGCATCGGACTTCAGGTCTAGGAGGTCGCACGCGACCATCTCGTCTCCACTGACCCACTCGTCTGTCTCGAAGCGATCGAGCAGGATTCTCAAGCCCTCAGGGTCCTTGCGATGGGCGAGGCCCCAGATACCCTCGTGACGGGCGTCGATGAATGGATCGGAGAGACGCTTGCGGAGTGCGTCGCGAATCGCTGGTGAATCCGGTTCCGGTCGCATACCCAAACTGAAGGTGGCCCAGTTACGGACTTCATAGTCGGCATCCTCCATCAGTTCCATGAGGGTGGGAGCAACGTCGGGGAGATCGCTACCGACTAACCCAATAGCAATGGCATGGCGCACCTTGGGGTTCGGATGGTGCTTCAATCCAATGAGAGTAGTGATCGCGAGTTCACCCTGAAGGTTAGCCAAGGCATACGCGGCAGCTTGGACAACATCAGGGTCTGTGTCTTGAATGCCGGCGATGGCCAAGTCGACGCTCTGAGCAAAGTGGGGACGATCCTCCATCGGCTGACCTGCGCCAAGCTGGGCAAGAACTTCTAGGCCACGTTCCCTCTCGTGGGCCACAGGTGAACCACACCACTTTGCGGCAAGCATAAACACCTCGGGAGTGTTTCGTTTCCGCAAGACCCGGACCGCAGCCTGCGGTGTTTCCGCCTCGTAGTCTTCATCGTCCCCATCAGCGCCAATTGCAAGCGAGAAGAGTTCCTCGGTTGACTTCGATTCGTAGGGATGGACCCAGGGCTCCATGCCTTCCCTCGTAACCTACTCGACCTGAAAGATCGAATCGAGCCGCGTGATCTTGAACATGTCGCGGACCGTTCCTGCCGCTCCCACGACGCGCACTGTGCCGCCCAGTTTCTTCAGTTTGCTGTAGGCGTCGATGAAAAGTCCCATCCCGGTGGAATCGATGTGGGCGATGGAGGTGACGTCAAAGGTGAGATGCAGAAAGCCGCGTTTCAGCAGACCCGTAATCATTTGCTCCAGCTCCACGCACCCCGGACCCAGCAGTAGGCGACCGCTTAGCTTGATGACGGCGGTGGTGGCGTCGAGTTCCTCGTGATGGATGGTCAGGTTCATACGCGAATATTCGAGTGTAGCGCACGCGGGGCCGGTCGATAAGGTGCATGTTGCCCCCGTAAGGGAGGGCCGGAAACCACACATGTTTGCAATTATCGGAATTCTTGCCGTCATCGGCGCCGTAATCGGTGGGTATTTGATGGAAGGCGGGCACATGGAAGTTCTGGTGCAGCCCGCGGAGTTAGTCATTATTGGAGGCGCGGCGTTGGGGACGCTGCTGGTGGCGAATCCGCTGCCGATCATCAAGGGCGTCTTTTCGGGTTTGATCGGAGTGTTGAAGGGCAGTCCCTATTCGAAGGCAATGTACCTCGAAACCCTCAAGATGCTCAACGAACTCTTCATGCAGGCTCGCAAACAAGGCATGGCGCGGTTGGAAGAAGACGTGGAGAATCCATCGAAGAGCCAGATCCTCAGCAAGTATCCGAAGTTTCTGAAGAACCATCACGCGGTCCATTTTGTTTGCGACACCTTGCGCATGGCGATCAGCGGTGGCGTGCCGCCTTTCGATCTGGACCAAATGATGGAGATGGACATGGAAGTGCATCATCACCATGGCAGTCAACCGATCGCGGCCTTGAGTACCGTGGCCGACGCGTTGCCAGGGTTGGGAATTGTGGCTGCCGTGTTGGGCGTCGTAATCACCATGGGATCCCTGGGCGGGCCTCCCGAGGAGATCGGACATAAGGTGGGCGCTGCGCTGGTCGGCACGTTCTTGGGGATTTTGATGTGTTATGGCTTCCTCGGTCCGTTGGCCGCGAACATGACGAAGATCAACGATTCAGATGGCGACTATCTGCGCTGCTTGCGCATGGGCGTGATCGCTTTTGTGAAGGGGTCAGCTCCGATCCTCGCCGTGGAATTCGCGCGCCGCAGTGTGCCGGGGGAACTGCGTCCCAGCTTCAAGGAAATGGAAACGGCGTGCAGGGGCGGGGCAGCGGCAGGCGGAGATAAGAAATAGATGAGCGACCAAGTCCAGCCGATCATCATTATCAAGAAGAAAAGTGGCCATGGCGGCCACCACGGAGGAGCCTGGAAGGTCGCCTATGCAGATTTCGTTACGGCGATGATGGCGTTGTTCATTGTGCTGTGGCTGCTAAACTCCACGCCGCAAGTGAAAGAAGCCGTCGGAGCCTATTTCAGCGACCCCAGTGGCAGCGGCAAGTTGCGAGGTAGTTCGTCGGTGGGATCGGGCGAGGCTCTGTCGGTCAACAAAGACAACATGGAGAACCTCAAAGAGAAACTCGAACAAGCCCTGAAGCAGAGTCCCGATTTCGAGAAATTAAAAGACCACGTCAAGATGAGCGTGACGGGCGATGGCTTACGCGTGGAGATGCTGGAAAGCGAAAACGGCATGTTCTTCCAATCCGGCAGTCCGGCTCCCAGTGACACGGGAGAGGAGTTGATCGTCAAGCTGGCGCAGGAGCTCGGGCAGCTCCCCAACGACTTATTGATCGAAGGGCACACCGATGCCAAGCCGTTCGGGGCCAACACGGCCTACACCAATTGGGAACTATCCTCCGATCGCGCGAACTCGGCTCGACGGTTGATGGAGAAGAGCGGGCTGCGACCAGGGCAAGTAGTCCAAGTGCGAGGCTTCGCCGACCGCAGTTTGCGCGAGCCTGCGGACCCCACGTCAGCGACCAACCGACGCGTGTCCGTGATCGTGAAGTACCAAAACGCACCGCCTCCCGAAGAACCGGCCGCAGAAGGAAAAGCAGGGGAACACGGGGCTCCGGCCAATGAAGGCGAACACAAAACCGAGGCACCGAAGGCGGAGCCTAAGCCGGCTGAGCATCACTAGCTCGGGTGAACAAACCGCGCCAACTTGCGCGATAGCGATGGATGGTCCAACTCATGCCGATCATCAGGATCATGACGCCCGCGCAGGCGGCTACGCTTTGCCAGGGCATCAAACGTTCTTTCAGAAACCACAGCGAGTTGCCGTACACCAGTTCGATATGGACCCAATAGACCGCGAGCGACGTGGTCCCCAGCAGGCGCACGAAACTCGGTCCAGGGTTGAGATACTCAGTCCACAAGAACGCGCCCGCCCCCAACAGTAGCGTCGTCCCCATCTTGCACGCGATCAGAGCCGGGCTGTCGACCCAGAAGTCGGCGCTCGGGTAGATCGAAAACGGCAGCTGCGAACAATACATGCCCAGGAAGATCAGCGCGAAGCCGCACAATGCGGCCCACTGCGTCACACGGCTCCATTCATCGGGCGCAACGCGCGGGATCAGACTGCCGCATGCGAGTCCGAACGCCAGGAACGCACCCCAAGGGAAGATGCTGAACCAAACCCCGGGGACCAGATAGTCGCGCAAGAATGCAGGGATCGCAGAGGTGTCCGCATCAGAAATCATGGGTGCGACGCCAGCCATCACGATCCCTGCAAGCGCCGCCCAGCGGAACCGGCTGCGTCCATCTGGTGCGAGGGCGACCAGTGAAAGCAGAGCCGCCGTGACTCCCATCAAGTTGAGCACGTCCACCTGCAATAGGTCGCGAGGGTTTGTGTGTCCCCAACCGGTGAGGAATAATTGCAGTCGGAACAAGATCGCCAGCAGGAACAGATACCGCGCTCGCTTTAACGCGGCGAACACGCGCTGCATCGGAGCAAGGCCCGACCGCCGGTCAATCCCCAGTCCAAACGTGATTCCTGTGAGGAACAAGAAGACCGCCGCAGCCTGGCCCCCCAGGAACTGCGAGTAGATAAAGAGTCCATGCCCACGCTGATCGACGCGGGTGAAGGAGTGGAAGACGTGGCCTTGGAGCATGATCAATGCCGCCAGGCCCCGGAGCCAATCCAGGAAGACGATCCTTGTGGCTGTTTGAGTTGTTTCGCGAGGCAACTCCTATTTTATCTCACGATTCGTCTCAACGACGAACCGCGATTTGGGCGACGGCGCGGGCTTCGTTCTCGCCCTCCGGCTTGCCTTCGCGATAGTCGAGGATCGTCGCCTCTTGGAAGTACTCACGTAGTTCGCCCGCATGGACGCTGAAGCGCGACGACTCGTGGCCTGGCTCAAACATGTGAACGATGACGATGGCGACACCGCCCGGCTTGAGGCCGTGCAGGATGGGGCCGAATAGATCGGGCTGCAGATAGTATGAGACTACGATCAGATCCCACGCGGCTTCTTCAATCAAGAACTCGTGCTTCTCTAAGTCCGCAGTATGCACCGCAATGCCGGGGTGGTCGATCGCCGGAGCCTTATCGACAGCGGTGACATTCCAACCTCGCTCGGCGAGCCAAACGGCATTACGGCCATTGCCGCAAGCGAGGTCGAGAGCATACCCAGGTGGAAGATCTCGCGCGATCTTTTCGACGAATGGACGAGGACTGAGCGTCATCCCCGTGCGAGCAGTTTCTCGACGTGTTTCGCAAGCACGTCGACCTCAACGTTGATGCGAGCGCCGGGCTTGGTGTGACCCAGCGTGGTGTTCGCGAACGTGTGCGGGATGATCGTCACGCCCACAACGTCTGCTTCCAATTTCGCGATGGTCAGGCTGATGCCATCCAGTGTGATGGAGCCTTTTTCCACTAAGTAGCGGTCCAGCGAATGCGGGACGCGCACTTTGATCCACCAGTTGCCGTCACCTAGTGCATCGATCGCGACAAGTTCTCCGGTCGCATCGACGTGCCCTTGGACGATGTGTCCTGAGAGTCGCGTGGTCGGCGTGACCGGACGTTCCAAATTGACGCGAGCTCCAGCGGACAGCGAGCCGAGATTCGTGCGAGCGCGTGTCTCCGGTGCCAAGTCGGCTGAGAAGGAATCAGACGTGATCGCCGTAGCCGTGAGGCAAACTCCATTGACTGCGATGCTGGCCCCGAGCGTAAGATCGCTCAACACAATCGCACACGTCACCGTGAGCCGAGCTCCAGCGGAGTGCGCTTCATACGCAGCAACGGAGCCGAGTTCTTCTACGATGCCGGTGAACATCACGCTTCCTGTTGGACCCAAGCTTCCACGGCGAATTCATCACCGCCGATGGTGTGGAGCTTCAGGTTCCTAAACTGCAGTGCGTCCTTGCGACGCCGCTTGCCCACGCCTCCTGCGACGGGCAGCGAATGCAGGCCGCCCAAAATCTTCGGTGCGTAGTAAAAGAAGATCTTGTCCGCGATACTGGACTCCAGCGCGGCCCAGTTCAAGCGACTGCCGGCCTCGATCATCAGCGAGAGATACCGCTCGCGTCCCAGCAGAGCGACCACACCCGGCAGATCCACGCGACCGTCATTGCGTTCGCAGATTTCGATGCGCACGCCCGCGGCTTCCAGTCGCTTGCGACGCTCGGCAGACGCGGCGGAGGTGGTCACCACCAGAACATCGTCCTTGCACGACGTGACCAAGTGGGATTCCAAAGGTAGGCGCAGTTGCGAATCGGCGATGATCCGCAACAGGGGGCGGCTCCGCTCCAGTCCCGTCCGATCGGTCATGCGGCAATCGTCGGTCAGCACGGTTCCGATTCCAGTCAGGATCGCATCCGAGCTATGGCGGATCGTCTGCACATGCGCACGGGCGGTCTCGCTGGTGATCCAGCCCGTCGGTTGCCCGGAGATGCCATCATCGGGAGCCGCAATCTTTCCATCCAGCGTGACAGCGGCTTTCAGCGTCACCAGCGGTCGACCGGTGGTCATGAAATGCACGAACGGCTGATTGAGATCGCGCGCCGCAGCAGTGTGCGCCGCGTCGATTTCCACTTCGATGCCCGCCTGACGGAGTTTCGCGAAGCCCCGTCCATGGACCTCCGGATTCGGATCCTCCATCGCGGAGACAACTTTCGTGATCCCCGCCGCGATGATCGCGTCGGCGCACGGACCTGTACGGCGGGTGTGCGAACACGGCTCCAGCGTGGTGTAGATGGTGGCTCCGCGCGCGCGGTCGCCGGCTTCTTCCAGCGCGATCGCTTCGGCGTGCTTCACGCCGGACCACTTATGAAAGCCGCGGCCTACTACTTGTCCGTTTGCGACGATGACCGCACCCACGACTGGGTTCGGTGAAGTCGCGCCTGCGCCTCGCGCGGCGAGTTCCAAAGCTTCTTGAAGATACTGGCTCATTTAGTCGAAAAAGGTTAGTCAAAAAGAGATGCGACGAAGGATTCGGGCTCAAAGGGCAACAAGTCATCGATCTGTTCCCCCACGCCAACGTAGCGAATGGGCACACCCAATTCACGGGAGATCGCGACCACAACACCGCCTTTAGCGGTGCCATCGAGCTTAGTAAGAATAATACCAGTCACCTCGGCCGTTTCGGTGAACTTGCGGGCCTGTTCTAATCCGTTTTGTCCTGTGGTTGCTTCGATAACCAGTAAAACTTCATGCGGCGCATCGGGAATCACGCGTTGCGCTGTGCGGCGCATTTTCTCGAGTTCCGCCATCAAGTTTGTTTTGGTGTGCAGCCGGCCGGCGGTATCTACAATGACGTAGTCGATCTTGCGCGCCTTGCCGGATGTGAGCGCGTCGAACAATACAGCGCTCGGGTCAGAGCCGGCTTGTTGCCGGACGAATTCGCAACCGGTACGCTGCGCCCACACTTCCAGTTGCTCTATAGCGGCGGCGCGGAACGTATCGGCGGCGCACATCATCACGCTCTTGCCTTCGGACTGAAGCCTGCGGGTAAGCTTGCCGATCGAAGTCGTTTTGCCCGCTCCATTCACCCCGACCACCATGATCACAGCAGGCGGCTGCGCCACCTGCGGCACCTCACGCTCGGTCGCTTGCAGCACTTCCAGTAAATACTCGCGGATCAGTTTCTTGAGCTCGGATGCGTCGCCCACTTGATGACGAGCCACGCGATCGCGGATACGCTCCAGAATCTCAGACGTGGTGCGGGAACCCAGGTCCGCAGTGATAAGCGCGTATTCGAGTTCCTCTAGGACCTCGGCATCGATTTCCTTGCGGCCGTGGACCGCATCCTCGATCTTCTCCATCAACCCGGCGCGTGTCTTCTGGACACCGGCTTTGAGGCGATCTAAAAGGCTGGGTCCCTTCTCTGGAGTTGCAGCGGGAGTGGGGGAACCGAAGAGGGATTTAAACATGGGGCGCTGAAAGAACCATTCTAGCAGCGCCCCGTCTGGAGCTTTTTACAATCCGATTACGCCGCTGTCCCTTGGCGGTCATCCGCGGACGGGCCATACAGACCAGGAACGGGGACGCCGTTCAAGCGGAAGTATACGGTCAGTTGCGCGCGATGATGAATGGTGTGGTTCATCACCATACTCCGCAGCACGGCGATGCGCGGCATGGTGAACACAATGTCGGCGCCATTCTGCAGCGTCCAGGGTTCCATCAAGTGGGCATCGGACGCTCCGGCGATGGCGGCCCGGGCTTCGGCGACAATCTTGTCGAAGGCCGCCAGAATCTGTGCTCGCGAGGTCATCTCCAGCGGACTGTACTCGCCCTTGGAAAAATCGAGCGCCTTCGTGTTGACCGTAACCGCTCCCCAGCCCGGCATCTCCGCGACGTGACCGGCCAACCGGCCCATGGACATCGATTTGGGATCGGGCTTGTAGCCCAGCTTGTCCTCGGGAACAAGCTCCAGCACCTTGCGGGTGCTGGCCATTTCTTGGTCGAATTCAGGCAGTAATGATTGCGCAATGCTCATAGGTACTTCCTCCCTGCCGGATTGTACCGCAGGAAAATGAGGTGCGTGTTACGGCGCGGGAAGAGTGGGTCTTTTGACTCAGTCATGTTTCGCGGAGCCATTTAGGCTATAGGAATCATGGCCGTTAGATTGCTAGGATAGGGATTATGAAGCGAATTTCCTGGTTGTTCTGCCTGTTGCCAATGCTGACGTGGGGCGACTCCATCAAGTTGAAAGACGGCCAAACCATGACCGGCATCGTGCGCGCCATGGAAGGTGGAAAAGTTACGATCGAGATCGGTGGCCAGCGCCGGGTGATTGAGCTGTTGCGCGTTGCCGAGATTGATTTCGATACGCCGCACGCCGACGAGGCTCCCAAAGTCGCGGATATTCCGGTTCGCGAGTTTACCAACGACGCACAAAAGTTGGTTAAGGCGCAGCAGGAATCATGCAGAATGTTGGATCAAATCAAGGCGCGTTGGAGCACACGTAAATCAGTGGAGCCGGGACAGGCAGGGCAGTGGTCGGCTGACAAGGAACGTTTTTCAACACCGTTGGCGGACTATCGTAAAGCGATCCACCAGATGTACCTGGACGTCGCGTCGCATGTCGAGAACTATAACAAACTCACTGACGAAGCGAATCGCCTCTATGTGGGCGTGCGAGGTTTGTTGAATATTGGATCCGCGTTGACGCCGGAAGAGCCGCGGCCGCTGAAAGAGTTCATGCCCGGCGCTTGGTTTGACCAAATCTATTACGACGCCTATCGCAAGGGTTTCAACGACGCGGTGGAATTCCAGGCGCTAACGCCCCGCTAGAATTTGACCCGTGGCGGGGAGCCCTAAGGGCTCCCTGCCACCAAAGCGTGTGGCCTTAGCGAGGACCAATCGCGAAGCAGTAAAACAAACCTGCGCCGCCGGTGGCGACGAGGTTGGGCTGGCTGCAGCCGCGGCTGGGATGAGCGGAGTTCCAGGACACGCCGCCACCGTTGCGATCGAAGTGCCCCAGTTGCGCGATGCCATCTGCGGCTTCACTGGTCCAGTTGCCGCATGTGTGATCGGTAGCGTCGGTGTACGCGCGACCATCGGTTGTTGATCCAGTCAACATGTCATGCGTGTTCGGAGTATCGCCAACGCCGTTGACGGTTTTGCCTGTTTCGGTAAGGGCGCGAAGCTTGACCACACTGTTGCCCACGCGCGCTTGCTCGGCTGTGTCGCCGTGCAGCGTTGCGAGGTCTTGGGCGATGAGTGCTCCGGCTTGGTTATACCAGGGGCCAGCGCCGATGCGGTCGCGGGCGTTCACAGCTGTTTGGCCGTTACGGGCCTGCGTGCTCAGGTACGCGTGCCACGTGCGGTCGCCTGCGCCTGCCGCTGTCGCCAGCATCTGGCAATGTTGATCGGCTCCGGCGAGTCCGCCTAGGTTGGCTCCTTTGCCATTGCCGACGCTGGTGATGAAGAAGCCCATCGGGGGCGTCGGGGCTTTCGCCTTGGCTTGCGCCGCGGCGGGAGGTTGTTGCGCGTTTCCGTTGATGGCTAAAACTGCGACCGCAGTCGCGCAGAGTGAGAGATTGATGAGTGTTCGCATATTGGCATGAGCGTATCACAACTTGTTCGCAATGATTTCAAAGTTGCTGCCGTAGCGCCGGAAGAACGAAAAACGCAGCAGCGCGTCGTCGATTTTGCGTGAAAGCTGGTAGCTCCCACGCCAGCCGGGGAACAGGCCAGCCATGGGAGACGAACCAAAGTCATAAGTGTCTGTTCGCACCCGCGCCCACTCTTTGCCGAACAGGAGGCGCGTTGCCTCAGGGTCGAGTTCGCGTTCGTCGTCGGTTTGATACTTCTTCATGAGCGACGGAATCAACAGTCGACCGACTGCGCCGGAGGCCCGATGGCGGCTGGGGTCGAGCGAATAGAACACTCCACCGGGCGCAAGAATGCTGGCGACGTGCCGCGCGAATTGCGTCAGGGCCTGGTCGGAAAGATGGTGCAGCAGGAAGATCGCGATGACAGCATCGAACGGTCCGTGCGCGGCTTCGGCGGTTCCTTCGATGAAACGAGCGTTGGAAATGCCCAAGCGTTGCGCGTCGGCGTTCGCCTGGCGAACGGCCGCGGGGGAGAGATCAACCCCGGTGAGTTCCGCAACATGAGGCGCAAGTAACAGCTCGGTGTCGCCGATGCCGCAGCCGATGCTGAGCACTCTTGCCGTCTTGTTCGCACCCGTAAGGTGGAGAATGCGTTGCACCATATGCGCGCGCAAGGCACGCACGGCGGGGCGGGCAAAATGCGACTGCGCGAAGCCGGAATACAGCTTCTCGTGGTACGCAAGTTCGCGGGTGAGGATGTCGTTTTCAGAATCAGGCACGGCGTATCATAGTCTTACATGTCTTTTCCCACTCATCGCAAGCGCAGATTGCGCGTCAACGAGTCGATGCGGCGGCTGGTCCGCGAAACGCAACTGGAGCCGGCGGATTTTGTGTTGCCGCTGTTCGCATGTCCCGGCGAGGGCGTGCGCAAGCCGATCAGTTCCATGCCCGGCAATTTTCAATTGTCGGTGGATGAATTGGTGAAGGAATGCGAGGGCGCACATTCGCTCGGCATCGGGGGCGTGATCCTCTTCGGCATACCGGATCACAAGGACGAAGTCGCGTCCGAGAACTACGACGACAACGGTATCGTGCAGCGCGCGATTCGTGCCATCAAGCGGGCGCACCCGAATCTTCTGGTGATGACGGACGTATGCAATTGCGAATATACGAGCCACGGGCATTGCGGCAAAGTGATCGACAACGACGTCGATAACGATTCGACTCTGGAATGGCTGGCGGCCAGCGCGGTGACGCACGCTCGAGCAGGGGCGGATATCGTGGCTCCGTCGGACATGATGGACGGGCGCGTCGGCGCGATCCGGCAGGCGCTCGACAAAAACGGCTATCAAAAAGTTTCGATCCTGGCGTATTCCGCGAAGTTCGCGTCGGGCTTCTATGGGCCGTTTCGCGAGGCCGCGGAGTCAACTCCCGCGTTCGGGGATCGTCGCACTTACCAAATGGATCCCGCCAACGGGCGCGAGGCGATGCATGAGATGGAGCTCGACCTCGAAGAAGGCGCCGACATGTTGATGGTCAAGCCGGCGATGCCGTATCTCGATTTGATCCGGCAGGCTCGCGACCGTTTCCCAGTGCCCATCAGCGCCTATCAAGTTTCCGGGGAGTACAGCATGATCATGGCGGCGGTGGAGCGCGGGTGGCTCGACTACGACCGCATCATGATGGAGACGCTCACGTCCATCCGGCGGGCCGGTGCGGATTTTATCCTGACTTACTTTGCTCGTGATGCTGCGAAACTCTTGGGTTAATTTTACGCGGTGGCTGTATCGCTGCTGGCGCGATCCAGTGAAGCGACTGGCTCTGCTGGCAGCGTTCGCTACGTTGGCGTGCTTCGGGATATTGGTGGGTCCGCCGTATTTCAGCACCGCATCGGTTCCGCAGCGCTGGACCATCGATCCCGGCATGGAAGTGCAAACGATCCGCGACACGGAAGACCTGCGCCTGACGTTGGGCGACGCTCCCAGTCAGGATCGCGAGACGATGCGCGTGAAGGTCAAGATCGACTTCGCGTTCATCGCCGCGTATGTGGCGTTGTTGGTCGCTCTGGGTGTGGTGCTGGCCCGTCAGGGCGGATGGAAGCGATTCGCCGGAGTCGCGGTGGCGATCTGCGGTCTGGCGGCCGGAGTGTTCGACGTCTTGGAGAACCTCGCGATCCTGGATATCTTGGACGTGCGCATTGCGGAGACGACAGAAACGATGCTCGCGGCGATCCGCGAACCCAGTCAAATCAAGTGGAGCCTAGCGGCCGTCTGTGCCGTGTTGTTGTTGAGTCTGTTTATTCGGAAACCAAAAACCTCATGAATCCTCTTCTAGAAGTTCAGTTTCAAGTACCTTTCGATCAGATCCAGGCGGAGCATGTGGAGCCTGCGATCGATGACTTGCTGGCTCAGGCAGCCCAGAGTGTGGAGGCCACGACGGCGGCTGCCGACCCTCTGATGGCCCTGGACGAAATGACAGAGCCACTGGACTACGCGATGAACGTCGTGCGGCATTTGGAGAGCGTCGCGACGACGCCGGAGTTGCGTGCGGCCTACAACGCGGTGCAGCCGAAGACCAGCGCGTTCTATTCGAGCATCCCTCTGAACGAGGGCCTGTGGAACGCGATGAAGCGGTATGCGACGACCGATGCAGGGAAGTCGCTCAAGGGCACCAAGGGCCGGTTTCTGAAGAAGACCATCGATTCATTCAAACGGGCCGGTGCGGAGTTGGATGCGGCGGGGAAGGCTCGGTTGAAAGAGATCGATGTGGCGTTGTCGGACGTCACGACGAAGTTTTCGGAAAATGTTTTGGACTCCACCAACGCATGGGAACTGGTCCTGACCGATGAGTCGAAGTTGAAGGGACTGCCTCCGCAGGCTGTGGCGATGGCGAAGGCGTCGGCCGAATCGAAGAAGGTCGAAGGGTGGCGGTTCACACTGCAAGCTCCGAGCTACATGGCGGTGATGACGTACCTCGATGACGAAGCGATACGGGAGCAGATGTGGCGCGCGTACAACTTGCGGGCGACGTCGGGGGACCACGACAATCGCGGGTTGATCGTAAAGATTCTGGAACTGCGGCGCGAGAAGGCTGTGCTGCTCGGGTTCAAGGATTTCGCGGATTTGGTGCTGGACGATCGCATGGCGCACACGGGCGCGAAGGCGCAGTCGTTCATCGCCGATTTGCGGGTGAAAACTGAGAAGCGGTTCCGCGAAGAGAACACCGAGCTGGAAACATTTGCTGGTAAAATGTTGCGGCCTTGGGACGTCGGTTACTGGGCAGAGAAGCAGCGCGCGGCGTTGTACGACTTCGATGAAGAGGCTCTGCGTCCATACTTCCCGCTGGCGAGCGTCGTCAACGGCATGTTCCAGATTTTTGGTCGCATTCTGGGCATGAAGGTCAGCGAGACGAAGATGCCGGTGTGGGACAAAGACGTGAAGACGTATGACGTTCACGATGCGGCCAGCGGAGCGCACTTGGGATCGTTCTACGCCGACTGGTATCCGCGCGAGAACAAGCGGGGCGGGGCGTGGATGGATTCGCTCATTACGGGCAATGTGAATGTGGGGCGTCCGAATCTCGGCCTGATCTGCGGGAATCTAACGCCTCCGGTGGACGGCAAGCCCGCGCTGTTGACGCATCGCGAAGCCGAGACGATCTTCCACGAATTCGGGCATCTGCTGCATCACTTGCTGACGCGCGTCGAAGTGCGGAGTCTGGCGGGGACGAACGTGCCCTGGGATTGGGTCGAACTGCCGTCGCAAATCATGGAGAACTGGTGCTGGGAGCGTGAGGCGCTCGACACGTTCGCTAAACATTATGAGACGGGCGCGCCACTGCCCGAAGATTTGTTCCAAAAGATGAAGCGCGCGAAAACGTTCCGCGCGGCGAACGCGCAGATGCGACAGCTCGGGTTCGGGTTCGTCGATCTAGGCTTGCATCGCGAGTGGGACGGCGTGGAAGACGTGCTCCAGTATGCGAAGCGCATGCTGCAGCCGTTTTCGGTTTCGCAGTTGCCCGACGACTACGCGATGATCGCCGGCTTCACGCATTTGTTCGCGAGTCCCGTGGCGTATGGGGCGGGGTATTACAGCTATAAATGGGCGGAAGTGCTAGACGCGGACGCGTTCACGCGGTTCCAGAAGGAGGGCGTGTTTAGCGAGGCGGTGGGCCACGACTATCGCGACAAGATTCTGGCCAAGGGCGACAGCGAGGACCCGGCGGAGTTGTACCGAAGCTTCATGGGTCGTGATCCGGACCCGGGGGCGCTGATGCGGCGGGCGGGGTTGGTGTAGAGACGATGCCGTTCTTCTATCGGACCGGAGAAGTGGTCATGGTGGGGGACCGTGTCCGCATTCACGGCGATTCAGGGTACGTCGAACTAGGCAGGCGGTGCGGATGATCCGGAAGATTGGTATGTGAAAGAGTTTGGTGGTGGAGTCATGGTGGTCGCACCGGCGGCGTTCGGTCACCTTTTTATCCAAGCGCCAGTGAGTGACTACGAAGACTTGGAGTTCGTGGCTCGGGCGGGGATCGATCCAAGTTGACAGTTCGGCATCGGAGCCCAATGATTTGGGCCGCAGATGAATGCCGATAAACGCAGACCTCGCTAGCCC
This sequence comes from Bordetella parapertussis, assembly GCA_943328975.2. Classification (GTDB taxonomy): domain Bacteria; phylum Acidobacteriota; class Terriglobia; order Bryobacterales; family Bryobacteraceae; genus Palsa-187. Next base: position 24,440 of record CALQCC020000008.1, read on the forward strand.
GCGCCGACGGGGCACAACTTACGCCAATACTATAATAAGAACTTGTGCAAAGGAGACTGTCGTGAACAATCAATATCATCGCGAGAATGAATGGTGGGTTAGCCCTTACAACGTGGCGCCTGAGGTTTTGGCTACGTATCAGTTGCCGGCGAAGGTGCAGATTCACGACGCGACTTTGCGCGATGGGGAGCAGACTCCGGGCGTGGTGATGAGCGTTGAGGAGAAGATCGAGATCGCGCAGAAGCTCGATGAGATTGGCGTCGACCGCATTGAGGCGGGGATGCCGGCGGTGTCCGAGCAGGATTTCGAGGCGATCAAGCGCATCTCGAAGTTGGGGCTGAACGCGAAGATTTATTCCTTTGCTCGCGCCATTACGGTGGACATCGACAAGGCGCTGGAGTGCGGCTGCCACGGCGTGATCGTCGAAGTGCCGATTGGGTATCCGAAGCTGAAGTACCAGTTCAAGTGGACGTGGGAAGACGTGCTGCGCAAGAGCGTGGACGTGGTCAACTATGCCAAGAAGCGTGGGCTGCACGTGGTGTATTTCCCGTATGACACGACGCGGGCGCGCGAGGAAGATCTACGGAATTTGTTGACCCGGATGATGCTCGATGCTCCGCCGGATGCGGTGGGCGTGGTGGATACGATGGGCTGCATCCTGCCTGAGGCCATGAAGTACATGGTGCGACTGGTGAAGGGGATCACGAACCTCCCGGTGGAAGCGCACACGCATAATGATTTCGGTATGGCGGTCGCGACCGAGTTGGCTGCGGTGGAAGCTGGGGCCGAGGTGGTCCACAGTTGCGCGAATGGCTTGGGCGAGCGCACGGGCAACGCGGCGCTGGAAGAATTGATTGTCGCGCTGCATGTTCTGTATGGCTACGAGACGAACTACAAGTTGGCGAAGCTGCCGGAGTTGGGCGAAATCGTGAGCCGCATTGCGAAGTTCCCCATCGCGGTGAACAAGCCGATCTTGGGCGCTCGGAACTTCACGCGGGAGTCGGGCATAGGTGTCGACCTTGTGGTGAAGGAACCGCTGGCGATGTTCGGTACGCATCCGTCGTTGACGGGTCGTCTGGGCGAAGTAGTGCTCGGGAAGAAGAGCGGCAAGCTTTCGATCACCTACAACCTGGAGAAGCACGGCATCAAGGACGTCAGCGACGAAGCGATCGGCGAGATGCTGAAGCGAGTGAAAGATCTCGGGATCGAGAAGCGCGGGCTGTTGACGGATGAAGAGTTCCGCGCGATCGCGGACAGCGTGCTGGCGGCGAAGTAGTAGCAATACTACTTTGACAGCTGTTGTTCAAACTCCATGAACCCGTCGTCCTCTTTCACTTTGTAGCCAAGGTTCAAGTGTTCTGGCGAGAAGCTCATGGAGTTCGATGCGGCAAGGCGTTCTAGAAACTGCCGTTCGACCTGCATCAAGGGTTCCTCGCAAGCTCGTCGGGTCGTCGCGATGAGGCCGACTGAGAATGTTCCGTGGCGGTCTCCTTCCTCCACGGGCGCCCGATATTGGTTACAACCGTCGTCTCCAATGAATCCACCGCCTTCGAAGGTGATGGTAATATTGGCCTCTTGGGGAATCGGAGACTTGGCAGTCCAACTCTTTAGTTTCCAGACGGAGCCGTTCATCGCTGCGGGGTAGAGTTTTCCCAGAACAACTTCAGTCGGCTCCCCGAAGTGTCCATCGGTGAAAGGCCAAGTCAGTCTGACGATTTCGCCGGGGCAGCAGGCACCGTCCATGTCGCCTTGGTCCACGATTTCTGCAGTCAAGCGGCTTGGCTCGATATGGATCGATTTCACTTGGACACGATCGCCGATGAGAATCGAATCTCGTTGGGTCACCTTGCCGTCCGTGCGATCAAACAGTACGAGGTGCCGGAACTGGCCACTGCCTCCGCCACTCTCGTTTAGGACTACCACGGCTTCAGCAACCTGGTCCTTGTCGATATCGCCAAGGGCCACATAGTCGTAGGCGATTTCAGCGTATGGGCGTGATAGCCCGCTGTTCTCTGACTCGTCGGTCCACCGACCGTTGCTGAGGGTGACGGATCTACCGTCCCCCCAAATGTAGTCTCCGGAGAATCTTGCATTCCAGATTTCCTGCCGAGTTGGGGGCAATGGGGCTGTTGCTCTTGTTGTTTTTGATGCACACGAGGCAGCCGTGAGGATCAGGAAAATGACGAGAAGCTGTCGAACCATGCTGCTACACAGTACACTGAAACTTCATGCGTGAACAAGGCATAGCGTCGGGAGCGCTGCAGGAAGACGAGCGGCAGTTTGAGGCGACGCTGCGTCCGCAGAGGCTTGCGGATTTTGCGGGGCAGACGAAGGTCAAGGAGAACCTGGCCATCGCGATTGAGGCGGCTCGGCGGCGGGGCGATGCGATGGACCATGTGTTGCTCTATGGCCCGCCCGGGCTCGGCAAGACCACGCTGGCTTCGATCATTGCGAGCGAATTAGGCGTGGGGTTGCAGCAGACTTCGGGTCCGGTGTTGCAGAAGAAGCTCGACCTGGTCGGCATCTTGAGCAACGTGTCGGAGCGCGAGGTTTTCTTCATCGACGAGATTCACCGCTTGCAGCCGGACGTGGAGGAAATGATTTACTCCGCGCTGGAAGATTTCCGGATGGACATTCTCGTCGGCACTGGGCCTGGGGCTCGCACGGTGGCAATGGATATCAAGCGGTTCACGGCAATCGGGGCGACTACGCGGCAGGGGTTGATCTCAGCTCCGCTGCGGGGGCGGTTCGGGCTGGTGCTGCGGCTGAATCACTATGATGTCAAGGAACTGACGGGGATTGTGGCTCGGTCGGCGCAGTTGCTGGATGTGTCGATTGATCGCGAGGGAGCGGAAGAAGTCGCCCGGCGGGCTCGTGGGACGCCGCGTATTGCGAATCGGTTGCTACGGCGCGTGCGCGATTATGCGCAGGTGCGTGCGGCGGGGACCGTGGATGCAGAGGTCGCGCAGAAGGCTCTGGACTTGCTCGAAGTCGACCGGTTTGGGTTGGATGAAATCGATCAAAAGATCATGCTGACGATCCTCGAGAAGTACGGCGGTGGGCCCGTGGGGGTCAACACGATTGCTGCTTCAATTGATGAACAGTCGGACACGATTGAGGAAGTTTATGAGCCGTACTTGATGCAGCTCGGGTTTTTGGATCGGACGCCTCGGGGGCGGGTGGCTACGCCAACGGCGTTTGATTATTTTAAGGTTCCTCGGCGGTCGACTGGTTCGCAGTCGCAGTTGTTTTAGATGAAGATCGCGTACTTGGGCTTGGGCTCTAACTTGGGCGATCGCGAGGCCAATTTGCGGCTGGCGATTGAGGCGTTGGCTTCGGAGCGATTAGTGGTGAAGCGCGTCAGTTCGGTTTGGGAGACTGCGCCGCAGGACATGCTCGACCAACCGTTCTTCCTCAATCAAGTTGTCGAGGTGGAGACGGACTTGTTTCCGCGGCAATTGTTCGAGCGGGCCAAGCAAGTGGAACGCAAATTAGGGCGCGTTAAGACACAGCCGAAGGGGCCTCGGCTGATCGACGTCGATATTCTGCTGTATGGCGAAGCCGTCGTGAGTGTGCCGGGGTTGGAGATTCCGCATGTAGGGATCCCTGCACGGCGGTTTGTATTGGAACCGCTCGCCGAGTTAGCGCCAGAGTTGCGGCATCCGGTGACGAAGCGGACGATACGGCAGATGATGGCAGCCGTGAAGGATCAAGGCGTCCGCAAGTTTACTGGGGCTTGACCGGCGTCACAATCTTCACGCGCGCGATGCGGTTGCGATCCATCTGCTGCACCGTGAAGGTGTGCGTCTCATGCGTAACGGTGTCGCCGGGCGAAGGGATGTAGCCGAGCTTGAACAGAATGAAGCCCGCGAGCGTTTCAAAGCCTGCGTCACCCGGGAGCTGAACGCTGTACTGGTTCGCGAGATCCAGAATGCTGGTGCCACCATCGACTTCGATGATGGGCGCGCCGGCGGTGGGTACCGGTCGGCGGACGTCGTGCTCGTCTCCAATTTCACCGAAGATTTGTTCCAGTACGTCTTCCATGCTGACCAAGCCGGTGATGGTTCCGAATTCGTCCACTACGATGGCGAGGTGCGTGTGACGTTGGCGGAATTCGTCGACAAGTTGGTGCAACGGCTTCGTCTCTGGGACCACCAATGGCTTGCGCAGGTAGCGGCGCAGCAGAAACGGGCGTGCGGGGCGGCGATTATCATTGGCGGTTTTGCGTTCCCGCCACGCCCGCATCAGATCTTTGTAATGCACGACGCCAACAATGTTCTCCGGCTTGTCTTCGTAAACAGGCAAGCGGGAATACTTGTGTTCCAGCGTGACCTGCAGCAGTTCGTCGAGCGTAGCGGTGACTGGAACGGAGATGATGTCGACACGCGGGGTCATGATCTCGCGAGCGTAAACATCTTTGAGTCCCAGCAGGCGGCTCATGGTGCCTTGTTCGAAACCTTCCAGGTGGCCTTCTTTAGCGCTGGCTTCGATGATGAACTTGAGTTCTTCGGCAGAGTGTCCGCCGCCGTGACGCCACTTGATGCCCAGCAATCGAGAGAGGCCGGAAGAGGAGCGCTCGACGATGAAGACGAACGGTGACGAGAGGCGGTCAAAGAGGATCAGCGGAGGCGCTACTAAGAGCGCCAGTTGGTCCGCCTTATCCAATGCGAGGTTCTTCGGCACTACTTCGCCAACGACGACGTGAAAGAAACTGGTGAGGATGAAGCCAAGGCCGAGGCTGGTCCAGTGGAGTCCGTTTTCACCGAGTGTGACGGCAAACGGTTCGAACAAGGAATGAATCACTTGCGCGACTGTTTCCTCGCCGGCCCAGCCGAGCGCGAGGCTGGCGAGAGTGACACCCACCTGCGTAACGCTGAGCAGACGTTCCGGGTTCGAGAGCACCTGCAAAGCGGCGCGGGCACCTAAGTGACCTTGACGTGCGAGCTCCTCTAATTTGGAACGCCGCGCGACCACCAATGCGACTTCGGCAGCCGAGAAGTATGCGTTCAGCGCAAGGATGGCGATGAAGATAATGAAACGAAGCGACATTTCCCGCTACAATCGAGCCGTGACCCCTTCTATGCCTCGTCCACGTTTGAACGTGTTGCGGGCGATCAATTTGAGCATAGCGGTTTTGCTATTGCTCCTCCTAATCGGCGCGTATTGGTTCGTGTGGCGGGCGTTGCCGCAGACCTCCGGTGAGATCGCTGCACCCGTTTCGACTCAGTCTTCTATTGTCCGCGATTCGCTGGGCGTTCCGCACATCAGCGCCGGGTCGTGGCAGGATGCGATCTTCTTGCAGGGCTACGCCACTGCGCAGGATCGCCTGTGGCAGATGGACGCTGTACGGCGTCTCGCGGCGGGAGAGCTCGCGGAAGTAGTTGGGCAAGGGGCGATGGAATCGGATCGCGAAGCTCGACGGCTGCGGCTGCCGCAGATGGCGGAAGCGCAGGAGAAGAAATTGACGCCGGAAGCGCGGGCGATTTTCGCGGCGTATGCACACGGGGTGAATTATTTCCTGGAGACGCATCGCGACAAGTTGCCAGTGGAGTTCGCGGTGTTGCGCTATGAGCCGCGGCCGTGGCGGGTGCGGGACACGATTCTGATCGGGTTGCAGATGACGCGGACATTGACGACGTCGTGGCCGGAAGAATTGCACAAGCTGCATGTGTTGGCGACGGGTGACAAAGAGAAGGTCTCGTACTTGTTCCCCGCGCGGTTGGCCACGGAGGCGGCGCCGGGTTCCAATGCTTGGGTGGTTTCGGGAGCGCACACGGTTTCGGGCAAACCGCTGCTGGCGAACGATCCGCATCTGGAATTCTCATTGCCGTCGACTTGGTACATGGTGCATTTGAAGGCGGGCGACTTGGACGTCACGGGGGCTTCGCTGCCGGGCGTGCCGGCGGTGATCATCGGACACAATTCGCGCATCGCGTGGGGCATGACGAATCTGGAGTTCGACATGCAAGACCTGTACAGCGAGCGGATTGATGCGCAGAGTGGTCGGTACGCGTATCGAGGGCAAGTGGAGCAGGCTCGGATTGAGCGGAACGTGGTGCCGGTGAAGGGGCAGAAAGCGGTGGAAGTGATCACGCTGGGTACGCGCCACGGGCCTTTGTTCTTAACCGATCAAAACCAGAGCTACACGTTGCAGTCGATGGTGGCTGGTTCCACGGGCGATGTCGACTTCGCATTCTTGGCGATGAACCAGGCGAAGAATTGGGATGAGTTCAATGCGGCGCTGGCGCGGTTCCCTGGGCCACCGCAGAATTTTGTGTACGCGGATGCGGATGGAAATATCGGATATCACGCGGCGGGTCAGGTTCCGATTCGGGCAACGGAGTGCCACGGAGATGTTCCATCGGATGGGTTGACCGGAGCATGCGATTGGGTGGGCGTGATTCCTTACGCGGATCTGCCGCAGGTCTACAATCCGCCATCGGGGATGATCGTGAGCGCGAATCAGAATCCGTTTCCAGCGGATTACAAGTATCCCGTGGCCGGGGTGTTCGCGCCGCCTTACCGGGCGAAGCAGATTCGAGATCGGCTCACATCAAAAGCGAAGTGGACAGCGGAGCAGTTGCTGGGCGTGCAGAAGGATGTCTATTCGCCATTCCTGCACTTCTTGGCTCGCCAGATGGTGAAGGCTTGGGAGAAGAAGCCTGCTACGAATGAAGCCTCGACGGCCGCCATTGAGGCGCTGCGCAAGTGGGATGGGCAAATGGAGAAGGGGCAGGCTGCTCCGATGGTGGCGTCGTTGCTCTACTTGGAGTTGAGGAAGGCGTTGGCGGAGCGCGCTGCCCCGGGAGCGGGGAATGAGTATGCGGCGCGAGCGGCATCGCCGGTGATTGAGCGGTTGTTCACGGAGCGCCCGGAGGGATGGTTCCCGGACTATGACGAAGTGTTAGTCAATACTTTGGCGAAGGCTTTGGCGGAGGGCGTGAAAATTCAGGGCTCGAACATCGCTAGGTGGGATTACGGGCAGTACGTTGAGTTGGGCATTGAGCATCCGGTGTTGGGCGGGCTGCCGATGATCGGGAAATATTTTAATGCGGGCCCTGTGCCGATGAGCGGCTCGTCGAGTTCGGTGAAGCAGATTTCGGGGCGGCTGGGACCGTCCTACCGGATGGTGGTGGACTTGGGGAATTTGGAAGGCTCGCTCTCGAATATCACGCTGGGGCAGAGTGGGCATTTCTTGTCGCCACACTACAAGGACCAGTTCGATGCTTACTACAATGGGACTAGTTTCCCGATGCAGTTCGGTAAGGTTGCGGCGGCGGATACGTTGGTGGTGCGGCCGTTTTAGGGGATTGCTGTCTGTCCGCTCCCTGACGGTCGCGGTTCTGTGTCATGTATGAAGACAGCCGACTCGGGCTGGCTAGAACGGCGCGCTGGAGTAGACTACCTTGCCGCCGACTATGGTGAGTAACGATTCCAAACCGCCGACTTCGGCGACCGGGATCGTCATATAGTCCTTCGTGAGCACGGCCAGGTCGGCTTGTTTGCCGACCTCTAGCGACCCGCGTTTATCTTCGTCCTTCGAGAACCACGCGCTGCCGAGCGTGTAGAGACGCAGGGATTCTTCGCGGCTGGGGGCTTCGGTCATACCTCCTATGCTGGCGCCGGCTACGGTCTTGCCGTCGAGCAACCATTGGATGGCCGTGAACGGGTTGTAGGACATCACGCGATGGGCGTCGGTACCGGCGCCTACTCCAATCCCGACGCGACGGGCGGTGTTGAGCGCGGGCATCTTCGCGTTCGGGCTTGCTCCGAAGTAGGTGCCGTTCTGCACGGTCCAGCCGACGCCGAGCGCCTTCATACGCTGCATGGTCGCTTCGCTCGCGTCGCCCAGGTGCGCAATGGACCAACGTAGATTCGTGATGGGAATCTCTTGGTTCACGGTCGCGAAAATATCGAGCAATTGGTTGACGGAAGAATTATTGGGCCAGTGCATGGTGAGCGCCATCCCGCGGGCGGCGGCCCATTTGGCGATCTGCAGGTACTTCTCTTTTTCTTCCGCGGTGGGGCGGTCATTGTTGTTCATCGCGGCGGTGACGCGCTCGCCGATGCCGTTGAAACGCAGGTAGTCGTCGCCGAAGCCCATGGGGAGCATGAGCGTCTGCTCCTGGAAATCCTTCAGCTCCGCGCCGTTGATCTGCGCTCCTAACGAGAACGCAATGCGGACCGTCAGTTGCCCGTCGCGCCACACCTTTTGCACGGCCTGATAGTCGGAGGGGAAGAGATTGTTGCCGCCGGGATCGACGACGCCGGTTAGGCCAAGGCGGTTGAGTTCGCGGAAGAAGAGCCGCGTGCCTTCGACTTGTTGTTCGGCCGTGGGCTTGGGGAGTTTATCGAACAGAGCCACGATGGCGCTTTGTCCGCCGTTGACAGCGCCTGGATTCTTGGCGTCCGGAGTGAGACCCGGAGGAAGTGCGCCGATAGCGGTGTAGCCCGCGGGCGTGAGGATGGCCCAGCTATAGCCGAGCTGCACGTACACAGGATTGCTCGGAGCAACTGCAACGAGTTCGGCCTGAGTGGGTGCGCGGCGTTCGGTGAATTGGTCCGCGGTCCAACCGCCGGCGACGATGAGCCACGATCCGGCAGGCTTGCTACGCGCGGCTTCGGTGACGCGGCGCATGGCCTCGGCGATGGAGCGCGCGCCGATCCAATTCACTTCGGTGGAGAAACTCAGCGCGGCGCGGATCGCGTGCATGTGCGAATCGATCAAGCCGGGGATGACGGTGCGTCCGCCGAGGTCGATCACGCGCGTGGTGGGACCTGCTATGGCTCTGATGGCAGCCGTGGTGCCGAGCGCCGCGATCTTACCTTCGCGGATCGCAAGCGCCTGCTGAACCGTGTTGCGCGCGTCGACGGTGAGGATCTTGCCGTTGATCAGGATGGTGTCGGGGGCCTGGGCGTGCAGAGCTGCGGCGGCAAACAGAGCGACCATCAGTAATTTCATTACAGACTCCTAAAGCACAAGAACTGGATGATACAGATTCGGCATGCGAGCTTCGCCGACTGCGATCAAATCGCCTTTTGAGTTTAACGCCTTGACGTAACGCGCGGTGCCGGTGGCGCCAAAGGGCGAGGTGCGGAACGCTCGGCCGTTACGGATCTGCGCGACCGTGACGTCGTCCACTTGTTCGGAAGGGAAGTCGGGGAGCAGACGCGCGGCTGGGATCACCATTTCGTTGAAGCGACCTGCTAACGAAAGTTGTTCGATCTCCTGCAGCGTGTGCGCGTCCTCGATCTTGAAGTCTCCCGACATGGTGCGACGCAACGCGTTCAGATGCGCCCCGCAGCCGAGGGCTTGGCCCAGGTCGTGCGCAATGCTGCGGATGTAGGTCCCCGAGGAACAGTGCACGCGAATGCGCGCCTCATTGCCTTCGATGGAGAGCAAGTCGAGCGCGTAGATTTCGATGTCGACGGGCTTCAATTCCACCGGCAGATTCTTGCGCGCCAGTTCGTAGGCGGGGCGGCCGCCGATCTTTTTTGCCGAGACGGCCGGTGGTATCTGCGACAAGGGACCGCGGAAGCGCGCGAGAATTGGTTCCAACTGCGCTGCTGTGATGGTGACGATTTGCTCCGGACTTGTCGGTTGTCCATCGGCATCGTAACTGTCGGTAGAAAAGCCGAAGTGCACCACGCCCTCGTACATCTTGTCGTTCTTGGTGTAGAACTGGGCGAGGCGTGTCGCTTTCCCGATGACCAAAGGCAGCACGCCCGTGGCCGCAGGGTCCAGCGTTCCCAGATGTCCCACCTTGCGCGTGCCCGCCCAGCGGCGCATCTTGTTTACAACGTCATGCGAGGTCCACTCGCGGGGTTTATCGACTATGATGACTCCGTCCACTCAAGTCACTGTAGCAGCACGCTACGATATCAGAAAGAATGTTATGACTGATTTGCGTTATCCGATCGGACACGAAACGATACCCGAGTCGAGCACGGCGGAGGAACGCGTGTTGTGGATGGACGCAGTTGCGGCAACTCCTGGGGCATTGCGGGCTGCGGTTCACGGGTTGTCAGACGAACAACTGGAGACACCGTATCGCGATGGCGGTTGGACAATTCGGCAGGTAGTCCATCACGTGGCGGATAGTCACATGAACGCCTACATTCGGGCGAAGCTGGCGCTCACGGAGGATGAACCTGTGATCAAGCCCTACGACGAGGCGCGATGGGCGGAATTGGCGGATGGACGATTTGAGAACGTCGCGATCTCGCTCGTCTTGCTGGATACGTTACACACGCGATGGGTGCTGCTGATGCAATCCTTGACGGAGTCGCAGTGGCAGCGCAAGTTCATTCACCCCGAGAAAGGCCCGGTCAGGCTGGATCAACAACTCGCGTCGTATGCGTGGCACGGGCGGCACCACGTCGCGCACATTACGGCTCTACGGGCTCGGATGGGGTGGCGTTAGCTCCGCCCTCGTACTTGCGTGAGAAGGTGTCGAGTCCCATGGAGACAAACAGTCCTTTGGCGGCCTGATACTCAGCTTGATTCTGAAACGGACCGACCAGCACGCGGAAGACGTTGGGGTTGGTTCCGCTTGCGGCGAAGGCAGGGAAGCCGACTTTGCGTGCTCCATGCACCATGAGGACCGCGAAGCCTCGTTCGACGGAGCCGAGTTGGAGATAGAGATGGTCTTTTTCGGGAATGCCGAAAAGAGGTGCCTCGGGCAGCGGTGTTGCGCTCTTGACGGTGACTACGGGTTGCACGGTGGGCACCGGGGCGGCGACGGACGCGGGCTTTTCGGACGCCGGCGCCGAAGATTTCCCCACCATGTAGGCGATGCCGGTGAAGGCCGCTAGTACGGTCAGAACAACCAGGCTGACGCTCGCGATCTGGCGGCGGCCTAGGACGAATTCGAACTCTGAGGGCTCGGCTGTTTCAACGGGTGCTGCGAACGGCTCGGTTTCCGAAAGGCTGGCGTTGGGTGCGCCGGGCAACGACGGTTCGGGGGTGAACATCCTCGACATAGTGTGGTGACCTGGGAATCCATCGGCGGATGTGCGGGGATTCGGTAGGGGAATTCTACTTAGTGGGGCAGGGACGTAACGGCTAGCCCCACAATCCAGCGAGTGGCATCTCGATTGTGGGATTCTCAGTCCGCAGGACTCCGTCTTTCACTTCGCGCAGGCCCTCGGCAGCAGTCGCCACGTAGGCTTGCTTGGTGAACGGGTCCAGGAGCCACACATAGGGCACGCCCATTTGCAGGTAGTCCTGGATACGCACTTCCAGGCGGCTCATGCGGTCTTCTGGAGAGAGAATCTCGATGCACAGAAGCGGAGGCCTGGTGAGAACTTCTTCGCCCGGATCGCCGATGGTGGCGCAGACGTCGGGAATACGAAATCGGGAGGGGCTCACGCGCATGCGGATCTCGGTGAATACCTCGATGCCGGCTTTTTCGTATTGCGCTAACAAGTACGCGGTGATTCTCGCCTGCAGCCTTGCGTGCGTTCGTTCGCCCACGTTGCGCTCCTCGATTTCGCCATCCACGTAGTCGCAGTCCGGCTCATAGGTGCTGGACAAGTATTGAGCGAGCGAAATAGCGGTCCCGGTGGACATGTCTCTAACGTATCACGCTACAGATGCCGCTTCAGGAAGCTAATAATCTGGTACCCCGCCATGAACTTAAACGGCGTCTCCCCCAGCGTGTAATGCCCGCAGGGGAGCACCACAGCCTTGTGCCAGAAGCCTAACTCGCGGGCCTTCTGCACCACCTGTTCCGAAAAGCGCACCGGGAACGTGGTGTCGTACTTGGCGTACATGAACAACGGCTTCTTGCCCATGCTGCCGTAACGGTCGATGTAATACGGCGGGCTGATGCACTTCCACGAATCGCGGAGCTGGTCCAGCGTGATCGCCGTTTCGAGGCTCGTCTTGATGTGTTGCGTCGAGAGGCCTTCCCACACTACATCGGCGAAATAGGTTGAGCAGTGATTGAAGACGTTCACCTTCAAACGTGGATCATGCGTGCTGGCGAGGAATGCGTAACAACTCCCCAGGCTTGTTCCAACCAGCCCGATGCTTTCGTAGCCTTGCTGCTCCAGCCAGTCGGCGGCGCTGCGGACGTCGATCACGGCCTGCCGTGTCGCGTGGACCGTGCGCGCTACGTTCGACGATACAGCGTAATCGGCGCGTTGCAGTTCGGGCGGCATGCGGTAGTCGTGATACGGAAGACTGAGGCGCAGGGCACTGATGCCAAACTTGGCGATCCCGGCGCACAGCGCTCCGTGTTGCTGCAGCGATGCGTTCCAGTGCGGCAGCACGATGGCGGCCACCTTGCGCTTGCCGGGCTTGTGTTCCGCCGGGAACCACACGCCGTGCACGTGATCGTTTTCCGGAAAGGGGGACGGGGCGGCCGTAGTAAATCGCAGCAGATTGTCTTCGAGCGTGAAATCCTTCGGCGTCTCGTAACGGAAAAACTCGTCGGTATTGGCGAGCGCAGCCTGGCTGAACTCGGTCATGTATTCGTGCGGAGTGTGACCGTTCAGCATCGGAGCTAGCGGGAGGTCACGCGTCCACTCCAAGCCCCAGTCGAAGGGGCGCACCACGCGATTCGTGGAAACGGAGCAGAGTTGATTCTCCCAGTTGTTCATCCACCGGGCGTAAGGGTTTGGCATAGCGAGGACTGAACTACCATTGTAACTTGCGGAACCTTACTGAGTGGCGTTGGGCGATACTTTTTGCATTGTTGCGAACGGGGCTGTGCGGCTATCGCGCCGTCACCCAGTCGATCGTCCACGACGAAGCCTTCGGATTCCTCAGGTATCTCAACGGTCCGTGGTCGGATTTGTGGTCGCCGTTGTACGACGCCAACAATCACGTGCTCTACATGGTGCTGGCCAAGTGCTCTGTGCTGGTGTTCGGGGTTTCCGAAGCCTCGCTGCGCCTGCCAAGCGTGCTGGGCGGGCTGGCCATGATGCTTGGAATCTTTCGCGTGCTGGAGCCGTACCGCAGCCGCTGGGTCCGCTGGCTAGCGTATCTGGCGCTGGGGTTGCATCCGCTGCTGCTCGATTTTTCGGTCGCCGCGCGCGGGTATGGACTGGGGCTCGCGTTTCTCGTATGGGCGATCGACGCGATCCAGCGGGACCGGCCGGGGCGGGGAGGCGTACTGCTTGGCTTAGGGATCGCGGCGAATCTCACGATTGCGTTCCCGATGTTGGCTCTGGCCCTCGTGGCAGGGCGGCGGGCACCTGCGATCCTGGCCCCGGCACTGGGAATCGCCGCAGTGATCTGTGCGTATCCGATGCGCGGAGCACACCTCAGCCACTTCTATGTGGGCCTGCCCACTTTGGATCGCTCGCTCACGGATCTGGTCTACACCTCCACGCGCGTCGTGGGAAGGTCTGCAGGACTGTTCGGTTCAGAGGATGTCGCGAGGTGGATCGCGCGCCTTGGCCTGCCGGTTTGGTTGATCAGCGGAGTCGTAATGTGGCGCGGCCGACCGCTGGTGCCGCTGGCGCTCGCGGTATCAGCGCTGGGTGTCGTAGTTGCGCACTGGCTGTTCGGCTTGCAGTATCCAGTGGACCGCACAGGACTCTACCTCGTAATCCTGGCTGGAATCACGTGGGCGGTGCTCACCGATCTTGCCGCCCATCGTGTGCTGCGGGCCGCGCAGATCATGATCGCCACCGCGTTCTTGGTGCAGTTCACGACCCAATTGCAAACCCACACCTTCCGAGTGTGGCCGTTCAACGCGGCCTCGAAGCAAATCGCGCTCCGGTTGCGTGACGAATGCGCGGGCAGGGCTCCGCTGAGCGTGTCGGTCAGTACCTATTTCTCCGATCAGCCCAGCCTGGAGTTTTATCGCACGCAATACGCGATTACGTGCCTGAAACCAATGGAGCGATTGGACGACCCAAACCTCACCGGTTACGACTACTACGTCGTGAATCCCGAGAAGCCCGCTCAGGGCAAACAGGTGTTGTACGCCGACCCCGTGTCGGGATCGGCGTTGGCGCGTTAAGAACTACTTGGTCGCGATGGTCGTGACCAGACCGTTGGTTACCTGCAGGAGTTGGTCCAGACCCAAGGTGCCGGTACCACCGATGTTGCTGGGAATGTCACGCATGCGCACGAGGATGGAGACCTTCGGGCCTGGGACCGGAGCGCCCGCTTCGCCGTTCTTCGGCATACGAACGTTGATCTGCCACAGACCGGGGAATTCGGGAGAGAGTCCAGAGTAAAGAATCTTCTCCGGCGGGACTCTGTAGGTCCCTCCGATGATGATGTCGGGCTTCACATCGGTTTCGAGTGCGCGTCCGGCGGCCACACCGTCGGCAGGGGCATTGTCCAGATGGCCGAAACCGGTCATCCAGATGGTCAACACCTGATCCTGGCCGATGCGGTTCGTCGAACCGTTGCGAGTGCCGTCTTCATTGGTCGCCGCGATCTGTCCCGTGCCCTGCGCGTTATCCGTGAAAAAGCCAGGAGCCGCCGGGCCCATCGCGAAGTTGCCCGCCGCGATGATCTCCCCGGTTGCCGGGCGCGTGATCAAATACTCGACGTCGCTTCCAGAGCTCGGCGCATTATTGGGGACCAGGAAGAAGATGGCCGGGAAGGGACTGGTCTGTAACTTCCAGAGAGCCGCCGGTATGCCGTTGACTAACAACTGCAGTCCCCCTAACGTCTTGGGGAAGGGCGGAGCGGCCTCGGCAGCGGTGAAATCGAAATCCTTGCCCAGCCGGGCGACCAGCGCATACATGCCCGGGGTGAGCGTATTGCCCAAGTTGGAGCCTGACGCGTAGGTGGCGGCGTGCCGGTATCCGAGGCGCGCATAGAAGAAGGTCATGCGATTGGCGGCCTCGGCGGCGATGATGTTGTCGAACGAATCGAGTGCGATTCCCATAGGGCCGGCTGCGGAAACCACGGCAGTCGCATTAGGATTGGTCACCAACTGGCTGAAGTCAGGGAACCGGTAGACCTGGTTGGCTCCATAGGCCGCGACCCACAGTTCACCCGAGTTCGGGCTGACCGCGACGCCTTCCGGCGAACTCAAGTTCGGGATCGATGTACCAGTGGCGCCGTTGGCCGTGGTAGAAGTGCTGGAGTAAACGATCACGCGGTTGTTGGATGCGTCGGCCACATAGAGGCGATCCGAGGTATCCACGGCGAGACCGCGCGGTTGGTTCAAGCCATTCGCGCTGCTCGACGCCGCGATGGCGCTAAAGTTCTGTTGCCCCAGCACCGCTCGTGCCGGTTGTCCGTTGTTGAAATCCGAACCGCTCTTGTGGAACAGCAGGACGCGATTGTGGACGAGGTCCGACGCGGCCACGTCGCCATTGTTGAACACGGCCACACCCACGGGGGCGGCCATCGTGTTCGAACTTGCGTCGGTGATCCGGCTGGAAAACCCGTTTTGACCCAATACCAAATTCGCGCGTGGGGCAGTTCCAGCGGGTTGATTGAAGGGGTTCGGGAAGCGCAACACCCGAGCGTTCCCGGTATCGGCGACCCACACATTTCCTGCTGAGTCTACCGATACCCCGGAAGGCGTGAACAGTCCCTGATCGGTAGGTATCAGGGCGTCATACGATGGATAGTTGATGCCGGTGTGAAACCGGTCCTGCTGGCCGATGACGAGGTCGGCCTCCTTGGTGAGTGCCGTTCTGCTGTCGGTGCCAACGGTGCGGACGTCTCTAAAAGCCAGGACGCGGTTGTTTAGGCTGTCGGCAATGTAGAGGCGATTGGGGGTCGAATTGCGGTCCACCGCGATGGCGCTGCCTCGATAGCCAGGGCTGGCAATATTGAGTTCGCGGCCATCCACTTCATTGGGTGCGTTAAGGTCGTAGTCGAGCTGTCCCAGCACTCTTGTGGCTACCGGGAAATTGAGGGCTCCCGATTGAGCAAACACGATGATGCGATTGTTGCCGGTATCGGCGATCCACATTTCGTTATTGAAGAAAGTGCCGAAGGTGGGGGAAGAGAATGTGTTGGTCCCCGGTCGGCTGACTCCGTTGCCGCGATTGATACCGCCCTCCAGGTTGGTGTTTTGGCCATAGACTCCGAGGATCGGAGGGGAAAGGACGTCGGTGGTTACGGCGGGCCATGTGTCGGGACTACCGTAACGAACAATGCGATTCGCAACGTTATCGCAAACGAACACGACAGTGCCCAACGTAAATACGCATTGCGGATTTCCCCCTTGGTTTCCAACTCGACCGATCGTATAGTCGTTGGGTGCCGGGGGGCGGGGCTGAGTCTGGGTACCCAGGGGGTCGATCCCAAGAATGCGCTTCGCGCCGACGCCGCTTGCCGGTGCGTCGAAGTAGAGAACACGCAGATAACCGTCCGATACGTAGACGCCGCCGCGATCATCCAGGGCTAAGCCGGTGGGCCGGGAGAATGCGTTCGCATCGCTCTGCAGATTGCTGATAGCGGCTGCGTCACTGTCAAAGGTCGCTTGACCCAACACCAGGTCGGCGGCAGGTTCGGAGGTTCCCAGTCGAGACTTGGGAAAGCGTAAAACGCGGTTATTGAGCGTGTCTGCGACCCAGAGGTTCCCCTGTGCGTCGAAGGCGATGGCGCCGCGAGAGATTCCGCTGTTCCGGTTGAAGGACAACGTCTTTTCGCTCGGCTTGGTGAGTCCTTCATTGGATTGATTGCCGGAGCCCGGAGTCTTTTGCCCGATGACGAGGTCTGGTGAGACAAAATCGCCTTGCTGATCCATGGGGCGGGGGAACCGGACGATCCGATTGTTTCCCGCATCCAACACATAGAGGTTGCCGCTGGAATCGACAGCCAGACCGTTCGGTAGTAGCAGGCCGGACGAAGTAAGACCAGTACTGGAACCCGGTCCGCCCGGGAAGGAGGAGGAGAAGTCGCGCTGGCCGATCACTTTGTCGGCCTGGTTGCCCTTCGTCAAATTGGCAGGATTGCGCCAAGCCAGGATCCGGTGGTTGGCGGTATCGGCGACATAAACGATGGCAGGGCTGGAACTGAGATCAAAAGCGATCGCAGTGGGGCCACTCAACTCCCGGCCTTCCACTAGATTTGGGGCCGCTGTCTGGACACCGAAGGTCAGTTTGGTGTGTCCAAATTCGCGCGAAGGCAGCACGTTAATGGTGGGCGAAACCTGCGCTAAAACGGGCAGACAGGCCAACGTCAATGCTAACGGAAAACGTGAAAAAGTCATGTTTGGGGTGCTCATTCCTGGATGCTCCGGCAGACGCGACGCGGGATGCCGCCTGATGTTTTGAAGATAGCACAGGGTTAACCGCTGCCATGGACTCGTCTGCATCCAAGCGCAACGTTGTACCATCCTATTAACAGACGTCAGCAGGTGGAACACTCACCCCTCTGCCAGCGTCTAATACAGTATGAAGTACTGGGGCTATCTGGCGGCGAAACTGGCGGGCGCAAGCCTGCTGCTGTACGGCATCGCGGCGGCGGCGCTGGCTGTGCTGCCCCGGCCCGCACCCATCCGCGGCGTGGTGGACCAGCCTTTCGGAACCAATCTGGGCTACACGGTCCTGATCATGATCTACACCGTGGCTTCGGCGATGCTATTGCTCCAGATCATTTTGGATCATCGCTATCGCTGCCGCACCTGCCTGCGCCGGTTGCGCATGCCTCTGGCGACGGGGTCCTGGACCCAGGTGCTATTGAGCCGTCCACGCACGGAATACATTTGCCCTTTTGGGCACGGTACTCTAAAGGTGGAAGAGCTCCAGATTACCGGCCACGCCGAACCGGACTGGCAAGCCAACGAAGACATGTGGAAAGAGTTGCTCAAAAAGTGAGTGGGGTTTCGATTGTCGGTTAAGCTGCGCGTACCCAAGAATTCGAAGTTGGCGAAAGCGGTAGGCACGCCCTGGCGGCGCGCTCTCGCGGGCACAGCTCTGTTCCTGCTGCTGGCGGGCGGCGGCGTATTTTTCTACTACTACAACCGCTACGCGAACATGATCCAGGAAAAGCTGGAAGCCGGTCCGTTTGCGGACATGACGGTGCTGTATGCGGCTCCGCGTCCGGTGATGACGCAGGAAACCATCACGCCTCCGGAGATCGCCGCGTATCTGCGCAGGGCAGGGTATTCCGAAGATTCCAATCGCAGCCGCGTGGGCTGGTACCGCTTGCGTCCCGACGCGATTGAAATCAATCCCGGCCCGGATGCCTTCGATAGCGAAGGCGCTGTCATTAAGGTTGCCAACGGAGCGGTGAGCGAAATTATTTCGCAGCACGACAATCGCAAACGTACGCAGTTCCTTTTAGAACCTGAACCCATCAGCAACTTGTTCGACAAGCAGCGCCAGAAGCGGCGCATCGTCCGTTACGACGACATTCCGCAAGTGATGGTGGATGCGGCGCTCTCGGCCGAGGATAAGAACTTCTTCCTGCATCCGGGCTTTGATGCGTTCGGGATCTTGCGCGCGGCGTATCGCGATATCGTCCAAGGCAAGTCGGAAGGCGCTTCCACCATCACCCAGCAGTTGGCCCGCACGCTGTGGTTAGATGACGTGGCCGGCTGGCGGCGTAAGAGTGCGGAGGCGCTGATCACCCTGCACCTGGAGCAGAAGCTCGAAAAGAAGCAGATCTTCGAGTATTACGCCAACTCCATCGACATCGGCCATCAGAGCAGTTTTTGGGTCCGTGGCTTCGCGCAAGGCGCGCAAGCCTACTTCGGCAAAGATCTGGGCCAGATCAAGCTGGAAGAGGCGGCCATGCTCGCGGGACTTCCCCAGGGTCCTTCCCTCTACGATCCCTTCCGCCACCCGGAGCGCGCACTCACACGGCGCAACATCGTGTTGAAGGCGATGCGGGATAACGGCAAGATCACCGAAGAACAGTTGCAGACAGCGTTGGCCAGTCCGCTGGGCGTGAAGCCGGAAGCGGCGGAGACCAGTGATGCCCCCTACTTCGTTGACTTGGTGACGTCGACCTTGGAACGCCAGTTCAAAGATCGCAACTTCCGCAGTGCGGCGCACAAGATTTACACTACGCTCGATCTGGACTTGCAAGGCGATGCCGTGGCGGCCGTCCACAATGGCATCAAAGTAACCGACGAGCAGTGGATCAAGCGGAACAAGAACTACGGCACCCCGAAGTTCCCCAAGGCGCAAGTTGCCTTGATCGCGCTGGATACGGAAACCGGCGAAATCCTGGCACTACAAGGTGGCCGGAGCTACGGTGAAACCCAACTCAATCGAGCCCTGGCCCAACGCCAGCCGGGCTCCTCGTTCAAACCTTTCGTCTACGCCGCAGCCATGGCGACCGGCCTGGATCCAGCCAGTCCCAACATCCTGACCCCGGCCTCCACCGTGTTGGACGAAGAGACCACCTTCTGGTTCGACGACAAGCCCTATGAACCCGGCGACCATGGCAAGTATCAGGGCAGCGTGACGCTGCGTTATGCGCTGGCGCATTCGCTGAACATTCCCGCGGTGAAGATTGCAGAGACGGTCGGCTACGACCAAGTGGTGGCCACGGCCGCCGCGGTCGGTCTGAACGCGAACATCAAGGCCACCCCGTCCATCGCGCTGGGATCGTATGAAGTAACGCCGCTCGAAATCGCGGGCGCTTACACCGTTTTCGCCAACCAAGGGCAGTTAATCAAAACCAGCATGATCAAAGGGATCCGTTCCGCCGACGGTCAGCGTATCTTCCAGTCCAAGATCGAAAAGAAAGACGCCATCGATCCTCGCGTAGCGTACCTTGTCCAGAACATGATGCAGGAAGTGATGCGCTCTGGCACCGGCGCGGGCGTGAGCAAGTACGGTTTCACGCTACCCGCAGCGGGCAAGACGGGGACCTCGCGCGACGGCTGGTTTGTGGGCTTTACCTCGCGGATTATTTGCGCGGTCTGGGTCGGCTTCGATGATAATCGCGACTTCATCCTGGAAGGCGCTCGTAGCGCGCTGCCCATCTGGGGCGAATTCATGGCGCGCGCCCACAAACATCGCGAATACAGCAATGTGCACACGCTGGAAGCTCCCGATGGCATCGTGACCGTCGAGGTCGATGCTGAGACCGGCGAGTTGGCCACTGCGGCATGCCCCAAGGTCCGCAGCGAGGTGTTCATCTCCGGCACCCAGCCTGTCCAGCTGTGCCACCTCCACAGCCGTGGCGGAACCGTGATCTCCAGTTGGGAGAAGGAAGAACCCGTTACTGTGGCTCAAGCGAGTTCCCCCGAAGAACCGCGCGCCCGCCCAGTCCGGGCACGTACCAAGGCTCCCAAGGTGATCCCCATTGCTCCCGCGCCCAAAGAAGCTCCCAAGGCTGCTAAGGGTTTTTGGGGTCGGGCACTGGACTTGTTTCGCTAGAAGGCGATGTTACAGTAGAAGTACCGAACGGAGAAACGCGTCATGAATTCTCTCGTCATCCTGCTGCTCACCGCCAACGCCGCATTTCAGGCGCCCGTCGCCGAAGTTGCCCCCCAGTCTCCGCGCGCCATCGCTGAGAAGAACCCGAACTTGACCGACGAAGTCCGCGGCGACATCATGATGGCCCGCAAGATGTATCGCGACGCCATCGACTTCTATCGCCCCAGTTCCAACAAGAACGCGGTCATGGCCAACAAGACAGGTATCGCCTACCATCAGCTCGGCGACTTGGAAAACGCCAAGAAATACTACGAACGCGCCATCAAGCTGGACAAACTCTATCCGGAAGCCCACAACAATTTGGGCACCGTGCAGTACGCCAAGAAGTCCTATGGGAACGCCATCAAAAGTTATGAAAAGGCTCTAGCCCTGACTCCGGAAGCGGCACCCGTTTGGACCAATCTGGGCACCGCGTATTTCGCCCGCAAGAAGTACCCGGAAGCTTTGCGAGCCTACCAGTACGCCCTGCAAATCGATCCCGAGGTGTTTGAGCGGCGCGGTTCCAACGGCGTGATGTTGCAGGAGCGCTCGGTGGAAGAGAAAGGGATGTTCTACTACACCCTGGCCAAGAGCTACGCCCAAGCCGGCGACGAAGAGCGCATGTTGCGCTACGTTCGCTTTGCGCTCGAAAACGGATTCAAGCAGCGCAGCCGGTTTCTGGAAGAGCCTGAGTTCGCCGCCTTCAAAGAGAACGTCCAGCTGAAGGAACTTCTCGCCGCGGAGCAGAACGTCCTCTGAAACCGTCCACCAACCTAATCCTCCTGGGAGCTTTGGCCTTCACCACCTCGTGTGGCCCGTCGAGTCTGCCTCCCGCCATTGAACGCGTGGCCTTGCTCACGGTGGAAAATCTCACCGGCGATGCGTCGCTGTCCTGGATGCAAGACGCCGTGCCCTCCGTGGCCGCTGCGCAGTTAGCCGGGGTGGGGCGAATCCTGCCTTTCCACGGGGATACCTCGCGTGACGCTGCGGCTGTTGCCGCTAATACATTGATTCATGGGTACTTCGATCGCAGGCGGGGTGCCGTGCATTTCGAGTTTTCCATAGAAGATGCGACGACCCACAAGATGCGGTCCGTGACCGTCGACGGCGACGTTGTGCGGGCGGCCGACGCGCTTGCCAAAGCCGTTGATCCAGCCGCCAAACCGTTTTCGACGAAAAATGCCGCAGCGGTTCAGGCTTGGACTCAGCATGACTTTGAACGCGCGACGCAGTTGGACCCCGATTTCGGGGCCGCCTGGCGCGACTTGATCCAGTCCCAGTTGGCTCAGCCCTCCCAGGCAATCGAACTGGCCACGAAGGCGTTGGCCCGGTCCTCGCTCCGGTCGCCCCTCGAGCGCGGTCAAATCGCCTTGCTCTCGGGTCAACTGCGCCAGGATGGGAAAGCAATCGGTGAGGCGAGCGCCGAACTGGGGCGGCTTCTTCCAAACGATAGCGGTATGGCCCGCAAGCTGGCCGAGCAGGAATCGAACGCCCGCCGTTTCGATCAAGCGGTCCAGTTCTATCGCACGGTATTGCGATTAGAGCCAGAAGATTCAAGCATTTACAACTCCCTCGGTTATGCGCAGTTTTTTGCCGGCGATTTGGCCGGGGCGCGGAAATCCTTCGAGGAGTATTCCCGTCACCCTGGGCAAGAAGCCAATGGATTCGACTCCGTGGGGGAAGTCCTGTTTATGGCGGGCCAGTTTGGCGAGGCCGAAAAGTTCTTCCTGCAGGCCCATCAGGCCAACCCTGCGCTGTTAAACGGGGCGGATTTGCAGAAGGCTGCCTACGCCCGCTGGTTGTCCGGGGATCTGCGCGAGGCCGATGCGATCTTTGAAAAGTACCTGAAATATCGCTCCGAACATGCTGACCAGACAGTAGTTTGGCGAAGAGCTGTGTGGGAGTATTCGACCGGGCGTCAGCCTGCGGCGATCGACCGTTTGAAGGCCATCACGGGTCCGGCGTCACAGCTGGCGCAAAGTCAATTGGCCGTTTTTCAAAACCTGGTGGGGTTGCCCAAGGACTTGGTGCAGCTGGAGCAGACGCTGAAGCGGACGGCACCGGCAGGCGACGGGCTGGTTCGAACGCTGTACGCAGCAGAACTGCTGAAGGCGGGGAAACGGGCCGAGGCGGAACAACTGGCCAAGCTATGGCCGCTCCCTGAGTCGGCCGAGCCGCTGTTACAGGCCGTAGTCTATCCGCTGTATCTGGAACTCAAACAAAACTTGGCTAAGTAATACAAAAGAGGAGTGGTTGCCCGCTCCTCTTTTTTCTGATCGGCAAGCCGACCAGTTTTGCTTCGCGAACTAGTCAGCGGCGGCCATGACGGACGCGACCTTCGAGAAGATCGTGCTGATGCTGGTCGCAACGCCCGGCATGATGGCGCCGGCGGAAACCGCGACGAAACCAGCCATCAACGCGTATTCGATCAAATCTTGGCCGTTCTGGTCTTTCCAAATCTTCAACTTCAGGATCATGTTTTTCATTTTGTTTTCTCTCTCTCCCTTTGTGCTGTTCGACATCCCTGTCGACAGTTCCAAATTATCATCGGGTCAACTTCAAAGAAATCAGCAGGAGCGCCTAAGAAGAGTCCGAATTGCCCTCAGTTAGAGCCCTGATTTCAGGTCAAATCACCTTAGTACTTCTTGCTTCCGGGGGTGATGCCCGATCCTCTTTCGGTTAACCCCTGTGTTTGCAACGATTCGTGACATGGGCCACGAAGAACCCTATCTGGTACCTGCGGTTTTCGCCGGAGGGCTTTCCCCACGTTGAACCCGTAAGCTCGTAGCATGCACTTGTTGCTTAGTTTGCTGTTAGCAGCTGCGGTAAAGGACGGCGGCGCCCCATTACGGAGCAGTTGCGAGCCCGATTCCGCTGCCTTAACCCAACTTCCGTCTGGCACTGATATCACCATCCGATACTCCTTATCGGGTCAAAGCGTCCCTTGTTATAAGGTGCAGGCCAAATTTGACGGACAAATGTTGGACGGCTACCTGCCCGCCAGCTCCATCGCTGACCTCGCATCCTTTGACGCGGCACGGAAACAAGGCGGGGTTCTGGGAACCCGAGAAGTTCTGGCGGCCGTAACGGCGCCCGCCGTCGCATCCTTAAAGACTGGGATGGGGGCCACGAACACCCTGGCGGCGAGGGCGGCCAACCTTATAGAGAGCAGCCAGCCCGGACAAGCGCTGGCTCTGCTGGAACCGGAACTGAAGAAACGCCCCGATCCGGGCTTGTTGGCCCTGGCTGGGGCTGCGGCGTGGCGAGCGGATGATCCGCAGCACGCCTTAGTACTGTGGCGCCAATCGCTCTCCATCCAGCCCAATCCGCAAGTCCAGGAACTCTACGACCGGGTGGAGCGTGAAACCAAGGGAGACCAGAGCAATCAGCGATTGGTCGGCACCCGCGTCCTGCTGCGCTACGAAGGCACCGCAATTTCAGTCGAAACCGCTCGCGAGATGGCCCAGGTGGTGGACCAGGAGTTCGCCCGCATCTCGGCGCAGCTAGGCTGCACCACCAGCGAACGGATCGTGACCATCGCCCAGAGCAGGGATGCCTATAAGAAGACCACCGCCGCAGCGGAGTGGAGCGCCGGGCAATACGATGGACGTATCCGCGTCCCAGTGTTCGACCGCGGGTCGCTCGACGCCGAAACCCGGAGGACTTTGTCGCACGAAACCACCCACGCCTGCCTCTCCATGCTGGGCCGCTGGCCCGCCTGGCTACAGGAGGGCGTCGCCCAGTACATGTCCGGCCAAACGCTTTCCGCGGGAGATCGGGAGCAGATCACGCAGATGGCTCGGGCCAAGAAGCTGCCCAGTCTGACCAAGTTGGGTGGCGACTGGTCAGGCCTCGACACGTCCAGCGCTCGCATGGCCTACGGCATGGCACTGCGAGCCGTAGAGATCTTCAACCAGGATTTCGGTAGCTACGGGTTACGGAATCTGTTGCGCAATCCGGACAAGCTTCCGGGGTATACGTCGGAGATCGATCGTCGTTTGGGGCTGTAAAGAACGCAGTAGACTAGAAGCATGTCCGCACATGCACAAGCTTGGCTGAGCCCAGAGGAGTATCTGGCCATCGAACGTGCGGCGGAATTCCGCAGTGAGTATTTCGATGGCGTCATGTACGCGATGGCGGGTGGATCTCATGTCCATAGCCACATCATGGGGAACTTGGCTGGAGAATTCCGGAGCGCCCTTAAGAAGCGCCCCTGCCTGGTGATGCCCGCCGATGCTCGCGTGCGTGTGGGCAAGGGTATTTTGTATTGCTACCCGGACCTAGTAGTTGCTTGTGAACCGCGTGAATATGCCGCTGAGGACAAAGATACACTGGTGAACCCCACATTACTGGTGGAAGTGCTGTCGCCGTCGACAGAACTTTCCGATCGCGCCACCAAGGCCACGCTCTACCGCGGGATTACCTCCTTGCAAGCCTACGCGTTTGTGTCGCAGAACCAGCCCCACGTCGAAATCTACCACCGCAACGCGGCCGGCGAATGGGTGGTCTCGGATGTCGATGGACTCGAAGCGTCCTGCCAGTTTGATGCCGTGGCAGGAACCTCGATTTCCATTCCGATGTCGGAAATCTACGATAAGGTCGAGTTCTAGCGAACAGGCGCCGGCGCTACCGGTGGAGCCAGCTCCGCAGGCAACGGAAAGTTGCCATCATACGGAGGCCAGTTCGGTACCGGCTTGTCCGGCGTCGGATAAAACATCGCCGAGTAGACGTTGCGGATCTTGTTGTTGTCGATCACGAACCATTCCGCGAAAGCATTGCGGCGCGTCGCGGTTCCGGGTTTGCGCAGGAACACCGCAAGAGCCAGCGCGACCTGCGCTTCTTCATCGATCACCGGATAGCGGCGAGCGGCCACGATCGAGACGTTCAGATTCGCCAGGCCCGAGGCGCAGTCGTTCGTGGCGGTAGCCATGCCTCGGCCGTTTTCGATGCGCGTGCAACCATCGTGATGCATGATGATCGAGCCGTCGTGTGTGGTCAGGCCGTCGAAGTAGCTATTGGTGATCGCGATCAGCGCCTCTCGCGAAGCCCGCTGATCTTTGGGGACAACGCGCTCGGGCGGGGGATTCGCTGCGAGGTTGTCGGGCTCGAAGAAGTTCCCGTTGGGAGTGCCATTGGCATTGAAGCCGTTCAGGCCGGGATCGCCGGGACGGGCGATGATCCACTCGGCCTCGGTAATTTTACGATCTTCCACCCGCACGCGCACCGTGACGATCGCCGATTTCTCGCCCTCAGTAACCACGCCGAAGTAGGCCGCCTGTCCGCTCACCGCATCGAGATACCGGCGCTGCATCTTGCCCAAGCCGGTGACCGACTTCCAAGTGCCTGTGTCCAGACGCACTACGACCGCGTTCTCTGTCTGACGAAAGCCCACGAATAACGGAGCCGCTTTGGGATCGTGTTTG
This sequence comes from Bordetella parapertussis, assembly GCA_943328975.2. Lineage (GTDB taxonomy): Bacteria > Acidobacteriota > Terriglobia > Bryobacterales > Bryobacteraceae > Palsa-187. Next base: position 50,170 of record CALQCC020000008.1, read on the forward strand.
ATCACCGCGTTCAGGTACTGATCGAGCGTCGTCTTAAGGCACGCACGGTCGCAATCGGCGGCGAAGGCGCTTAGGCAGGAAAAGGCAGCTACAAAAAGAAATCGGGCAGAACGCATGGAAAACCTCTCCCATACATTCTGCCCGATTTCAAACAGAAATGCTTTACTTTGCCCAGCGAACCGATAACGCCTTGATGCGTTTCAGCGCTTCCTGGATGTTCTCCAACGAATTCGCGTAGCTGAAGCGCAAGTAGCCTTCGCCGTATTCGCCGAAGCCACGACCATCGAGGCAAGCCACGCCCGCATCGTTCAGCAACATGTTGGCGAGTTCCTTGGAGGGAACGCCCGTTGCCTTCACGTTCGGGAATGCGTAGAACGCTCCGTTGGGAAGCGTGCACTTGAAGCCCGGGATCTCGTTCAATCCCTTAACGATGGCGTCACGGCGTTCTTTGAACTTCGCCACCATCATGTCGACGTCGTCTTGTGGACCTTCGAGAGCCGCAATGCCGGCCATCTGCGTGAACGTCGCGGTGCAGGAGTTGGAGTTACCCATCAACTGGACCGTGGCCGCCACCATCTGCTTGCTCATCACGCCGTAACCGAGGCGCCAGCCGGTCATCGAATATGTCTTCGAGAAGCCGTCCAGGATGATGGTTTTATCCAGCATCCACGGGTACTTCGCGATCGACTCCGGAAAGCCGCCACTGTACACGATGCGCGAATAGATCTCGTCGGACAGCACGATGATGTCGCGATCCTTGCACAGATTCGCCAAGCGTTCGATGTCTTCGTTCGGGATGATTCCGCCGGTCGGATTCTGCGGCGAGTTCAAGACGATCAACTTGGTCTTCGGCGTCAGCTTCGACTCGAGCATATCCATGTCGAGCGTCCAGCCGCGTTCTTCCACCAAGGGGATCGCGATGGCCTTCGCGCCCTGGAACTTAATCATGGATTCGTAGATCGGGAATCCGGGGTTGGCATAGATGGCTTCATCGCCCGGGCCCAGCAACGCGATCATGGCAAAATACATGATCGGTTTCGCGCCAGGGACGATGCAAACGCGCTCTGGTCCAACTTCGATGCCGCGTGTGCGCGAGACGTAGCGAGCAATTGCCTCGCGTGCCTCGGGCATGCCTTGAGTGGGACCATACTTGGTATAGCCCGCGCCCAATGCCTTCTGTCCAGCCTCTACAATGTGCTTCGGCGTCGGAAAATCCGGCTCGCCGATCTGCAGGTGGATAATACTCTTGCCCTGCGCTTCGAGGGCTCGCGCTTTGGCGAGCACCTCAAACGCAGACTCGGCTCCTAGGCCGGCCATTCCTTTTACTAGTTCCATTTTTGTTTGTTGCCTACATAAGCGCCGTTTTACGGCGCGTCCAATTCGAACCCTTCTCTTTCGAGATGCCCTCCACGTCCTTGACGTACGCGGTTGCCTGCGTCAGGATGTGATGCAGATCGTTGCCCAGGCTGATGAGCGGGAAGCCCTTATCCAGGAACTCACCCACGCGCGATGTGCCGAACAGGAACAAGCCCAGAATGACATTGTTCTTCTTGGCGGCCGCGATCAATTTATTGGTAGCGTCCAGAAGCTCAGGCGAGGTGTACATGTCCGGGAACTTGTACTTCTCAAACAGGCCCATGGACATGCAGAGATCGTTCTGGCCAAGGAAGAGTAGATCCAGGCCGGGGACGGCTGCGATCTCGTCGATGTTCTTGATGCAATCGGCGGTTTCAACCTGCAGAGCGACAATGGTGTTATCGTTCGCGGCGCCGGCATAGCCGAGCAAGCCGTCTTTGTTCATGCTGCGCTGGGGGAAGTACACCGAGCGCGTACCCGCCGTCGGATACTTGCAGCAGCTGATCGCTTGAATCGCTTCTTCCGCAGTGTTGATGTACGGGACCAATACGCCATCGGCGCCGGTGTCGAGCGATTGCTGAATGCCCTGACGATCCTGATAGCCCGCCACGCGGACCAAAGACTTCGCTCCGCCATTGGCGATGCCGCCCAACATGGTGGAGAGCTTCTCGTAGTTCATGGGACCGTGCTGCATGTCGACCAGCAGCCAATCGTAGCCGCTGTGCGCCAGTTGCTCCGCCACGGTGGGACTGTGCGAATTCAGGAACAGCCCTAACTTGGGGGTTCCCGCGCGCAGTTGCTTCTTAAACTCGGCTCCGCTGAGCACTTCACTCATTGAGATGTCTCCTGATTGACCTTGCAACGTTGACCGGGCAGGCCTAGGGCGTGACGCGGAAAAAGGCGGCACGACGAACTGGGGGCTTTCTGTCCGGGATCTTCTATGAATTATACAACGGGGGCGGGGGATTGTGCTTACAGTTGAGACGGGGACATTTACGCAAAGGCGCTACGATCCTAGCGCCTTTGCGTGAAACTCGGGATTAAATCCCTCTATCGCAGCCCGAACGTGTACAAGGAGCTCCCGCACTGAATGCTCACGTACTGCTTGCCGTTGACCGAGTACGACATCGGGCCCGCGGAAACAGACGGTCCCAGGTTCGTCTCCCACAGCAGCTTGCCATCGCGAGCGTCCAGCGCGAAGAACTGACCGTCCCGTCCACCCGCGAACAAAACATTGGACCCCGTGGTCAACACTCCGCCTTCGGTGGACGGAGCCGACATTCTGAACGTCCACTTGCGTTCGTTCGTGTTGGGATCCATCGCGATGATCGAACTGAAAACGTCATCGCTGGTGGTTGCGCGGCCCGGGCTGGTTCCAACGAAACTCTGGCCATCGTGAAACTCCGGCGGGTCCTCGCCCTTCTTGTAAACGCTGGAGCTATTCTCCCAGGCTGGGATGTAGAACAAATTAGTCACCGGGCTGAACGAAGAGTTGTACCAATTTGTTCCACCCTGGTTACCGGGGTAGACCAAGGTTCCTTCATTGGTCGGCAGGATTCCCGGGGCGCGCATGGGGCGGCCTTTTTCGTCGAAGCCCGTATACCAGTTGGTCTTGGTGAAAGACTTGCCGGATAGGAACTCGCCGTTCGTGCGGTCCAGAACATAAAACACGCCGTTCCGATTCGCCAGCATCATTGCTTTGCGCGGCGTGCCTTTTACATTGATATCGGCCAGCACAGGGATCTGCGTCGCGTCCCAGTCGAATTCGTCATGCGGAGAGAACTGGTAGTGCCACTTCAGTTTCCCTGTGTCGGCGTCCAGCGCGATCACCGACGAACTGTAAAGGTTGTCGCCCAACCGGTTATCGCCGTTGTAATCCGGACCCGCATTGCCGGTGGTCCACATGGTCAGGTTCGTCGCCGGATCATAGGACCCGGTGATCCAGATGGGCGCGCCGCCATGCAAGTAGGAATCGTTCGGCTTGCCGTCTTTGCCCAGCCACGTTTCGTAGCCCGGTTCGCCCGGACCCGGCACCGTATTGAAGCGCCAGGCTTCTTTGCCGGTGTTCACGTCGTAAGCGGCTAGGAACCCGCGGACGCCGTGCTCGCCACCCGCGACACCTGAGATCACTTTGTCCTTGATCACCAGAGGAGCAACCGTCATCGCGTACTGCTGTTTGTAGTCTGCAATCTGCGTATTCCACAACTCTTTGCCGGTCTTCGCATCGATCGCGATCATCTTGGAGTCGAGCGCCGCGAGAAATAGTTTGTCGCCCAAAATCGCCAGCCCGCGCGTCAAATTTCCGCAGCAGGGATTGCGCGTCCCCTCCGCTGGCTTGTGCAAATAGGTCCAGATCGTCTTGCCAGTCACCGCATCCAGTGCGACCACGTCGTTGGGGCTCTGCACGGTGTACATAACGCCATCCACCACCAGCGGCGTGACCTCATGTTTATCGAGCGAGCGTGACTGGAAGACCCATTTGAGCACCAGATCCCCCGCATTCGCCGGATTGATTTGCGTGAGCGCGCTATGGCGCTGCGCGTTGAGATTGCCCGAATACGTCAGCCAGTTTTGTGGCTCTTGATTGGCCTGTAGGATCCGCGCAAACGGAACCGGCTTCACCGGAGCTTCCCGGGCCGGAGCCCCGCCGCGTCCTCCCTGGGCCCAGAGTGGCGCGGTGGTTGTCCCCAATAATGTCCCAAACAGTGCGGTGTGCAGGAGTAAACGTGTATTCATGGATAGATCCCCCAACTGAGTATCGCCGGTTATCTTAACACTTGCGCATCCGGATGGGAACCGCACGACGCAGCCCGCTCGACGATTCGGCATAATTGGAACTAGCGATGACGAGATCTCGATGAAGTTAGAGACCCCCGTACAGAATACAGATCTGACGGCGTTGGCCAGTTCTCCATCCGGCTCACGCTTACGCTCGCTCTTCTTCCGCCCCAGCGTATGGATCGTCCTCGCGTTGTTCATCGTCGCTGGTGTCATTGCCGCCATGCGTGCTCGCGGACCCATCGTGTCAACCGTACTGGCGTCGAGGACCAATCTAGAACAGCACGTGATCGCCAGCGGGCGAGTATGGGTTGTGACACGCGTCCAAATGTCCCCCCAAACCTCCGGACGCGTGCTGTCTGTCCGCGTTGTCGAAGGCCAGCGGGTTCGCGCCGGCGACCTGCTCGTACAGTTGGACGATGCCGAGGCGAACGCGGTCGTCTCGCAGGCAAATGCGGTCGTGAGTCAAGGCGACGCTCGTGTCGAACAGCTCCGCAGTGTGGGCGCAATCGTCACAACCGAAGCGTCGCGTCAAGCGGAGACAAATCTGGACCGCGCGCTAGTCAACCTCGCTCGCATCGAGAAGCTCTTCGCATCCGGTGATGTGCCACGCGTCAACTTAGAGGAAGCCCAGCACAGCGTGGAGATCGCTCGCTCGCAGAAGAACGCGGCTGAAGTACAGAAGACAGCTTCGACGCCTGCCGGTGCCGATTCCCGTATCGCTGCCAGCGCGCTCGGTCAAAACCAAGCCCAGCTCTCGGCCGCGGTGGTCCGTCTGCAACAGAGCCGCATCGTCGCTCCGCAGGACGGCATCATCCTGAGCCGGATGGTCGAGCCCGGCTACACAGTGCAGCCAGGAACAACACTGTTCGAGATGGCCGCCCAGGGAGAGACGCAACTCGCCATCGAACCAGACGAGCGCAACCTTGCCTGGATCCGGGTCGGCCAAAAGGCCCTCGCCTCTGCCGACGCGTTTCCGCAGCAGACCTTTGAAGCGCAAGTCAGCTACATTGCGCCTTCCGTAAACTCGCAGCGCGGCAGCGTCCAGGTGAGGCTGCGGGTGCCCAAGCCACCAAGCTTCCTCAAACCGGATATGACCATCTCCGTCGATCTGACGGTCGCCTCCAAATCGAACGTGGTTACGGTTCCGAGTGATGCGATCCGCGGCGTGTCCACCCCTGACCCATGGGTGCTCGTGGTGGATCAGGGCCTCATCGCGCGCCGTTCCGTCAAGTTGGGGATTCGCGGTCTGGGCCGTACGGAGATCGAATCTGGAATCGACCAGGGCGCTGAGATTGTTCTGTCCGACGATCAATCTCTCCTCCCAGGGCAGAAGGTTCGCGCCGAACGGGGAACCCGCTGATGCCGTTTCAGTGGTTCGTAGCGCTTCGCTACATGCGGGACGCGCGAGGGCAAACGGCGCTGATCCTCTCCGCAGTGTCGGTGGGCGTCAGCGTGATTGTCTTCCTGTCGGCTCTCATCAACGGGCTCCAATCCTCCCTGATCGAGACGACTCTGGGCTCGCAACCGCACGTCACCCTCCGCGTGCCACGGGAAGAGCCGCGCCCGTTGGTCGAACCCAACTCGGAGCGGGCCATTGCACGCCTGATTCAGCCGGCCTCACAGCGCCTCCGTTCCATCGACCAGTGGCCGGTCGTGATGGCCGATGCCGAACACGTCCCCGGTGTCACGGCCGCAAGCCCGACTGTCACCGGGTCTGGAATCGCAACCCGCGCCGACGCACGCGTGCCGGTTGTCATTCGCGGCGTGGATCCTGAGCGCTTTCTGGCCATCATCAACATCCCAAGAAAGATGATTCAGGGAACATTCGACATCGCCGGAGACAGCGTTGTGATCGGTTCTACGCTCGCCACCGATCTCGGCGTGGAGGTTGGCGACAAAGTGCGGGTGGCATCTACTGAGGGGATTGAGGAGGTCCTGAAGATCTCCGGCGTCTTCACCTTGGGGAGTGCGGCGGTAGACAAGACATGGGTGGTGACGTCGCTGCGTCACGCGCAGTCCATGTTCGCCTTGCCCGGCGGCGCGACCACCATTGAACTGAAAGTGGCCGACGTCTTCGAGGCCGATCGAATCGCCAACCAGATCCAATCTCAGACCGGGTTGTTGGCAGACAGTTGGATGGCGCTCAATGCCCAGTTGTTATCGGGCCTATCGGCGCAGAGCAGTTCGAAGATCATGATCCAGGTCTGCGTAGTGCTGACCGTCGCGCTCGGCATCGCCAGCGTCTTAATCGTCTCAGTCGTGCAGAAATCGCGCGAGATCGGGATCCTTCGCGCCGTCGGCGCTCCGGCAAACCGTGTGCTGGCCATCTTCCTAATTCAGGGCGGCGTGCTCGGACTCGTCGGCTCATTTTTCGGCTCCGCCCTCGGCGTAGCCTTCGCCAGGGCCTTTGAGACCGCCACAAGGGATCCCAATGGCCTCCCCAGATTCCCGGTGCAGGTCGATCTCAACCTGCTTGTCGGCGCGACAGCGCTTGCCACCGGCGTGGGTCTGATTACAGCAGTGATTCCAGCGCGGCGAGCAGCGCAGCTCGATCCCGCGACGGCGATTCGCAGTGGCTGACCCGATCCTGTCCGTTCAGCAGGTCGTACGTGAGTACGGTGAACACGTCCGCACCCGTGCGCTGGGCGGCGTCGATCTCGTTCTGCAGCCGGCCGAATTCGCCGCCCTCATCGGCCCATCGGGTTCCGGAAAAAGCACGCTGCTCAACATCGTAGGTCTGCTGGATCGCCCGACCTCGGGTCGCGTCATTCTCGCCGGCACGGACACCTCTCACCTGGATGAGCGCGCACTCACCGCGTTCCGCGCACGAACGCTCGGCTTCGTGTTCCAGTTCCACCACCTCTTGCCCGCCTTCACCGCGGTGGAAAATGTGATGCTACCCGAGTGGGCAGACCTGGGGATTGCGACACGCGAGATGCGGGTAAGGGCCGAAGCGATCCTTGACGCCGTCGGCCTTTCGGACCGCGTACAATATAAGACGACGGATCTCTCCGGAGGCCAGCAGCAGCGCGTCGCCATCGCCCGCGCCCTGGTGCGCCGCCCACCATTGGTACTCGCCGACGAGCCAACAGGAAACCTCGACACCAAGTCCTCGGATGAAATCTTCGAACTCATGCGCCGGTTCAACCGAGAACTCGGCACGACCTTCCTCATCGTGACTCACGACCCGCGCATCGCCGATCGCTGCAATCGCATCGTTGAAATCGTCGACGGACTGGTGAAAAGCGACCAGGTGCGATCCGCTTCCTGATGGGATCGCACCTCACTTGCGAGCGTTTTCGTTCGGCAACCGGAACGCCATGAACTGCGCCTGGTTCTTCCCGTTGATGTTGCCGCCCACCGCGATCACGATGTATTGCACGCCGTTCACCATGTAGGTCATGGGACCGCCCGTGGTCTGCGCCGGCATGTACACCGCGCCCGCATCCTTGCCCGTGGCCTTATCGTAGGCCCGCAACATTGCGCCCACCCGACCGTCGGGTAGCGTGTCGGTACCCTTCTCGCCCGCGATGACCAAGCTCTTGGTCACCAGCGTGATCGCTGCGCCGCCGCGTCCGGTCTTCGGAATCGTCACGCCCTTCAAGGCCGGGTTGTTGCGAACACTGGCCGGAGTGTCCCCATGCGGGGCCTGCCACAGAATGGTCCCCGTCTTCAGATCAATCGCCGAGATCTGCGAATAAGGCGGCTTCAACAGAGGCAGCCCTTTCACGGTCAGCGCTCCCTGCGCGCCCTTCGCTCGACCGGATATGTACCCAACATCGGAACGATCCCCCGACGGCACCAGAGCGATACCGATGACACCGCGGCTGGAGCCGACGTACACAACTCCTGTTTCAGGATCGATCGACCCGCCCATCCAATTGGAGCCGGACAGCGACGAAACCAACGTCGCCCACGGACCCTCGGCCTTGCTCTCCACCGGCGGCGTGAAGATCGGACCCATCTTATAGTTCTTCACGATCTCCAGTGCTTCCTTGCGCAACTCCGGCGTGTAATCGATCAGCAGGCTTTCATCGACACCCTGCACCTCATATGGCGGCGGAGCGGTCGGGAACGGCTGCGTGGGCGCATACCACTCGCCCGGCACCGTGCCTTTCTCCACCGGACGCTCTTCAATCGGCCATACCGGTTGGCCCGTTTCGCGATTCAGAACATACAGGAACGCCTGCTTGCTGGGCTGCGCCACAACCGGGACGCGCTTGCCCTTGATCTCGACATTCGCCAGGATCGGAGGCGAAGGATTGTCATGGTCCCAGATGCCGTGATGCACGAACTGGTAGTGCCATTTGCGCTGGCCCGTTTCCAGATCCAACGCAACCAGGCTCTCCCCGAAGAGGTTATTCCCGGGCCGCGGTCCGCCATAGAAGTCACCCGTCGGCGCCTCGACTCCGACATAGACGACCCCAAGCGCTTCATCGATCGAGCTCTCGCCCCACGCGCCTGTGTTGCCGGTGTAGCTCCAGGAATCATTCAGCCACGTGTCAAATCCGAACTCACCCGGCTTCGGGATGTTGTGGAAGATCCACTTACGCTTGCCCGTGCGGACATCGTATCCGCGAACGTAGCCCTTCACGTTCGTTTTGCTGGCAGGCGAGCCGCCCGGATCGTGAGCCGCGCCCACCACGATGGTGTTCCTGCCAATGGCCGGTGTGGAATGGATGCCGATGTCCCCCTTGAGAGGATCGATGGTTTGATCGTCCTCCAGCATGAGATCCACCGCGCCATCCACGCCAAAGGTCGGGATGCGGAGGCCCGTCTTGGCATTCAGTTCGATCATGCGGTAGCCCGTGGTGAAGTAGACGATGCGCTTGTCATCCCCATCCGCCCAATACGAGAGACCGCGGCCGGAGAGACGGCGCGGCGAAACTTCCGCACGCTTGCCTTCGTCTTCGCGATGCGTCCACAAAACCTCGCCCGTGGTGGCATCCAGCGCGACCACATCGCGCCGATCCCCGGCCGTGGAATACAGCACGCCATCCATCACCAGCGGTGTCGATTCCAGATTCTGCTCCGCCGTCGGGCCGAAATTGGCGGTGCTGAAGCTCCAAGCCAGTTGCAGCTTGCCGAAGTTGCTGGCGTCAATCTGATTCAGCGGCGAATAGCGCGTGTTCCCGACATCGCCCCCGTAGCTCCGCCAATTCTGGCTGGTCACCGCCTGCTGCGTCGTGGCGCGCGGCGCCCACAGAGCCAGCAGCGCCGCCGTCGCGCCCACCGTCTGTGCAACCTTCAGGAATTGCTTCGTTCCGGACCATGCCATCGTCGTCTCTCCTCGACTGGGGTGAAGATACCAGGCGAATTATATCCCATTCAGGCAGAGTGAATCGTGGCGCCTGATTGGTCCCGTGGGTCGTCGGCTCGAACCCCAGTACCAGTGGCTGCGGAGGAGCAAGCCAACCAACTGTATCAGGGGCTCTGTTATGGGATTAAGCCGGTTAGTCATGTTATCCTACGCATTCAGTTTGAGACCGGTTTTTCAACCGCCTTCTCTGAACTCACTCACATTTATGAAGCTCACGTGGACCAAGACCGACGAGGCACCGGCCCTCGCAACGTACGCGCTACTGCCCATCCTGCGGGCCTACTGCAAAGGGACAGGTGTGGAGATCGAAACGGCCGACATCTCCCTCGCCGGCCGCATCGCCGCCAACTTCCCTGAGCGTCTTACGGACGACCAGAAGATTCCCGACGAATTGACGCGCCTGGGCGAGCTGGCCAAGACACCCGAGGCCAACATAGTTAAGCTGCCCAACATCAGCGCCTCGATTCCGCAGCTCCGCGACGCCATTGCGGAACTGCAAGGGAAGGGCTACAAGATTCCCGACTATCCCGACGCCCCTTCCACGGACGATGAGCGTGCGGTGCAGGCGCGATTCGCCGTGGTCCTTGGCTCGGCCGTGAATCCCGTGTTGCGCGAAGGCAATTCCGACCGCCGCGCTGCCGGGGCCGTGAAAGCGTTCGCGCGGAAGCATCCCTCGAAGATGAAGCCCTGGCCCAAGTCCGGCTCGGTAACGCGTGTCGCCCACATGAACGACAAAGACTTCTTTGGAACCGAGAAATCCGTGACAGTGGGTTCCGCCACCACTGCGCGTATCGAATTCGTGGATTCCACCGGTGCCGTGAAAGTCCTGAAGCAAAGGATCCCGCTGACCGAAGGCGAAATTGTCGACTCCGCTGTCATGAACGTGACGGCACTGCGAAAGTTCTACACAGAACAGATCGCTGCCGCCAAAGCCGACAATGCGCTGTTTTCGCTGCATCTGAAATGCACGATGATGAAGGTCTCTGACCCAATCATGTTCGGGCATTGCGTGGCAGAGTTTTTCGCCGCTGCCCTGCAGAAACATGCCGCCGTCCTCGCGGAAATCGGTGCCAATGTAAACAACGGACTGGCCGACGTCCTCAGCAAACTCGAGCAGCTTCCCGCCGAGAAGAAGGCTGAAATCGAAGCCGATATCGCCGCTTGTTACAACGATCGTCCCGCGTTGGCCATGGTGGATTCTCGCGCCGGCAAGACCAACCTGCATGTTCCCAGTGACGTCATCATCGACGCATCCATGCCCGTGGTGATCCGCGATGGCGGTCAGATGTGGAATAAAGAGGATGGGCTGCAAGATACGGTTGCCGTGATCCCGGATCGCTGCTACGCCACGATCTATCAGGCTGTGATTGAAGACTGCAAGCAGCACGGACAGTTCGATCCGGCGACCATGGGCAGCGTCTCCAACGTTGGACTCATGGCTCAGAAAGCCGAAGAGTACGGTTCGCACGACAAGACGTTTGTCGCACCCGGCAACGGCACGATTCGCGTCGTGGAGGATGGCGGCAAGATCCTGCTCGAACAGAGCGTCGAGCGTGGGGACATCTTCCGCGCCTGCCAGACCAGAGACGAGGCCGTCCGCGACTGGGTGAAGCTCGGCGTGACGCGCGCCCGGGCAACCGGCACACCTGCCGTGTTCTGGCTCGATGAAGATCGCGGCCACGATGCGCAAATCATTCAGAAGGTGAAAACCTACCTGGCCGATCACGACACCTCCGGTGCCCTCTCCAGCTTGGATATCAAGATCTTGACGCCCGTGGACGCAATGAAATTCTCGCTCGAGCGAATTCGCCGTGGCCAGGACACCATCTCCGTCACCGGAAACGTGCTGCGCGACTATCTCACTGACCTGTTCCCCATTCTCGAACTCGGGACCAGCGCCCGTATGCTCTCCATCGTGCCGCTGCTCCAGGGCGGGGCAATGCTGGAAACCGGCGCCGGCGGTTCCGCGCCCAAGCACGTACAGCAGTTGGTAAAAGAAGGTCATCTGCGCTGGGACTCGCTCGGGGAATACTGTGCCATCGTTCCATCGCTCGAACTGATGGCAACCAAAAGCGGCAACCAACGCGCCGCCCTGCTTGCGAAAACGCTGGACCTGGCCATCGGCCAGTACCTCGAAGACGCCCGCTACCCCTCGCAGAAGGTGAACGAGATCGACAACCGCGGTTCGACATTCTATCTCGCGTTGGCGTGGGCAAAGGCGCTCGCCGCGCAGGACGAAGACGCGGATCTAAAGCAACGCTTCACTCCGGTAGCCGCCGCGCTAACGGAGTCCGAAGGCAAGATCACCCAGGAGCTGTTGGCCGCGCAGGGCAAACCGGTGGACATCGGTGGCTACTACTTCCCGGACGAAGCGAAGTGCGTCGCCGCGATGCGGCCCAGCGCTACACTGAACGCCATCATCGACCGAATGTAGTGGCCACACGGCGCGCCGTTGCCGTTAATGTGGATCTCGTTCGGTCGCCCCGGCCCCCGGCCCTCGGCCGTCACCGTCCACACGCCTGTTACGATTGCTCGATGCTTCGCCCGCTGATGAGTGTCGTGTTCCTGATGTGCGTTACAGGCTTGGCCCAGGACTTGCTTCCCGGTCACATCGAGGCACGTGCGCTGGGCGGCATGAACTACGATTTGACCAATTACGACTCCCTCGATCGCTTTTTCCCCGGTGTCGATCTGAGGGCCGCGCTCAAGACCGGGCGCATCCATCCGACCTACGCATTCGAGGCTGCCGTTGGGCTGACACGGTGGGCGGCTCTGGTTGGAAGCTACACGCACAATCAGAGGTCCGATGCAAAACTTCCGAATTGTGAAGGCACGTTGTGTGATGTTTCGAGAGCGGACCACCGTAGGCATGAGTTCATGGGTGGATTCCGTGCCTCCTTGCCCACGCAAACTCGATTTGCTCCCTACGCGCAAATCAGTGTTGGCGCCATTCGGGAGTCATGGGACACGCTCGTTTTGCTGCCATCAATACCCCCGTTGCCTCCCAAAGCGGTGACCCGTTTCGCCGTGGAACCGGGGGTTGGCGTGAACGTCATGCTCACTCGGCATCTTGGCGTCACCCTCGATGTGCGGGGCGTAAAAGCCCTCGATTTCGATTGGGCCTTCCGAACCACCGGCGGGGTGTTGTGGCGGTTTTGAAGCCGACGCCCGTCACTTCCCTGGCACGAGGCGCTTCACTTCCTCGAACCAGTTCTGCACCACGACGATCTCTCGCGTGCTGGTCGGGTCCGGGCCCCGCACCATCAGGAAGCGCCCGTCCGGGAGAACGTCGTACCCCGTTCCGCCGTTGCCGCTACCCGAATATTGTTCGATGACGCCTGTGGGCCCTGTCGCGCGCAGGTCGAAGAGCGGCGCAGGCTTCCCGAGCCTCAGCAACGCGCCGTCCGGCGTGACCGCCACGGCCATCATCTTCGGAACACCGTCCACTGCGCCCTGAAAGTATAGTTCCTTCCCGTCGCGCCGCCACACCGGACCGCTGCCGCCATCGGTCGAGACCGCGAGCCGCTCGCCCTGGGGGTACCCGTGAACGTACACCTCGGGCCGACCGGATTCGTCGGAGACATACGCCAGCCAGCGGCCATCGGGCGAGAACTTCGGACTGAACTCGGACGCGGCGCTATTGAGAAACAGCTTCATGGATGGCTTCTCTCCCGGCGTTTTGTCATCTAAAGTCAGGACCCAAATGTCGTGCTGGCTGCCCCCCTGCACCGTATAGGCCAGTTGTTTGCCGTCCGTCGCCCATGAGAAATTGCGAAGGCTGGTTACGCCCGCTAGGAGCGGCGCCAGCAACCGCTCGTTGCCGTTCGGCTCCCTGAGGAAGATTCCGATCGCGTCTTTTCTCCGGGAGAAGATCCCTAGCGCACGGCTGTCGGGATGCCAGGTGATCCCCTCGTCCTGGCTATCCTGCGTCAACTTTGTTGTACTCCCGCGCTGCAAGTCGTAAACGTGGACATCTCTCTTCTGACCACTGCCCACGATGTACGCGATGGAGCGGCCATCGGGAGACACCCGGGGCCGATCGAAGTTGCTGGGCGGCAGTCCCAGCGGCTGGAACGTCCCGTCGCGGCTGACCATGCCCAGCACGCCCGCAGTATCGGCGGCAGGCGCGTAGGCCAGCGAGCCGCTTCCTGACACGGCCATTTCCGGCACGGGAATCGGGCCGGCGGTATTCTGACGGACCTTGTCGATAAACGGAACGGCGGGGCCGGTCACGGCCAGCTTTGTGGCGTCGAACGGGGCGATCAGGATATTCCCGTCGCGTTGGAAGACCAGATGCCCGCTGCGTAAAACAAATGGAAAAGCCGCGTTTTCGATTACCACCGTTCGCTGCCCCGAATCGAGCATCACCGCCTCGATAGGCGTACCTTCAGCGCGATAGTTGTCGAAGAGCACCGCCCGGCCGGATGGCGTCAGTGCTGGATACGAATGCCCAGGTTCACCCGCTTTGAGCGTGGTGAGATCGGTGACCGCGCCGCCCTCAGCCGACACCCGGCGAAGGCCGGAGTTGCTCGTGCCAAAGACAATGGTGTTGTCCTCGGCCCAGACGCCAACCCCCCCCCAGGCCGTTAATCTTCTCCACCAAGGTGATGGGGCTGCCACCCGCCAGCGAAATCTTCTTGAGTTCGCCGTTGGAAGTGAAAAAGGCCACCCACTGCCCGTCGGGTGAGAAGAAGGGCTGACGGGCGTTGGTAGTCCCAGGAAGCTCGCGCACTTCCAGGCTGGCCAATGACCGCAGTTGCAGTTGAACCTGGCGGGTGTCCAGATTCCTCCCCACATAGACAAGCTGCTGCCCATCCGGAGAGATCGCAAGAGATCGATTCGGATATCCCTGAAAGGAGACGGGCCGGTTTTCCGGGGTCGTGATACTCAAGCGCGTGGTGGCCGCAGCGGCGGTGGGACGAGTGTAGGTCCATGCGCCCAGACCGATCAGAGCAAGCGCAAGGGCTCCCGCGGCGAGCCACGGGAGTTTGGAGGGCGGCGCTTTCTGCACAACAGCCGCGGCTTCCGATGCGGTGGGCTCGTCCAACACCCCGCGTGCATCGCTGATGGAGGCGAGGCGTTTCTTGCGGTCCTTCTCCAGGCACCAGCGCAGCAGCTTGTGGACACGCTGCGGAGCAGCGGAAAAGTCCGGCTCCTTGTTCAGCACCCCGCCCAGGATCTCCACAACCGACTCGCCCTGAAAGAGCCGCTTGCCGGTCAGCATCTCGTACACAACGACACCGAAGGACCACACGTCCGACCGCTTATCCGCCGCCTTGCCCTTAGCCTGCTCCGGAGCCATGTAGGCGGCGGTTCCGAGGATCGTGCCCGCGACGGTCGCGCCCATCGTCAATGTGGGCGAGTTTCCAGGATCGGCGTCGTGCGAAGGCGGAGGCTCCATGGCCTTGGCGAGTCCGAAGTCGAGGATCTTGACGACGCCTTCGGGGGTGATCTTTATGTTGGCGGGCTTTAGATCGCGATGGATGATGTTCTTCTCGTGCGCGGCTTCGATGCCATCGATCAGTTGCTGGATGATCGGGAGCGCGTCGTCGAAGTCCATCGGACCCTTGAGGTCCTCGCCTTCGACGTACTCCATCACTAAGTAGTTCGGTCCGACGTCGTAGAGGTGTGCGATGTTGGTGTGGTTCAGCGAGGCGATGGCTCGGGCCTCCCGGGTGAAGCGTTCGGTGAACTGGTCTCGGGAAACCTTAATCGCGACATCACGGCGCAGCCGGTCGTCGTGGGCTCGGTACACTTCGCCCATCCCGCCTTTACCTGCGAGGGCTAGAATTTCGTACGGGCCTAGGCGGTCACCTTTAGAGAGAGGCATGTGAATGATCTTGCTAAGTCTACATGATCAAGAAGTGGATGGCATCGCGCCGTCCGCTCCCGGCGCGAGCTCTGCGGTAGTATAGAGTGGACAGCGGCTCCCCGGATCGCGCAGGGTTGAGCGCTCGAAAAGCAAGGAGAAATGACGATGAAATTGGCAAGAGTAATACTGCCTCTTACCCTGATGTCGGTGGCGGCTTGGGCCCAGGTGAATGCGGGTGAACAGAAGCCTGAAGCAACCGTACCCTTCAACATGACTCCGGCACCGGCTACGTTTGAACTGCCGTGGCGGATTGCCGTCCTACCGGATGGCCGCATGCTGATTACGGAAAAGGTCGGACCGATTTGGCTGGTGTCGGCAAAAGGCGAGAAGATCGCGCCGGTTGCGGGGACGCCTCCGGTCTACTGGGAAGGCCAGAACGGCATGCTCGGCCTCTATCTCTCGCCCACCTTCGCTACGGACCAGAACGTCTATATTACCTACGTCGAACCCGGTGACTACGGCGGCGGCCTCGCACTGGCCCGTGCCCGGCTGAACGTCACGGCAACCTCTGCGGCAATCGCGCGGGGACAGTTCAACGTCATTTGGCGCCAAATGCCCCGCGGTAAGGGCGGCCAACCCGGCGGCGCGGTCGCCTTCGCGCAGGACGGCAAGTCGCTGTTCCTCACCGTTGGCGATCGTCAACGCTTCACGCCCGCTCAGGATCCGGACCAACCGGTCGGCAAGATTCTGCACTTGATGCTCGACGGCAAACCCGCTCCTGACAACCCGAACTTCGGCAAAGTCGGCGCGGGCAGCATTCCGCTGATCGATCCTCCCGCGGACACCGAAGCTGCCAAGACCGCGAAGGTGGTGAGCATGTATAAGTTCCCGGCTGAGAACCTGACTCCTGCGGAGACTTGGACAATGGGGCACCGCACTCCCTACGGCCTGGCGATGTCCCCGACCGGCGAATTGTGGGAAGTCGAACACGGCCCGCGCGGCGGCGACGAACTGAACCTGATCCAGAAGGGCAAGAATTACGGCTGGCCCCTGGTCGGCCATGCTCCGAATTACAGCGGCGTCGCGATCCCCAACCCCGATACGCGCCCCGACCTGGCGAAGGCCGCGATCTATTGGGTACCGGTGATCGCGCCGGGCAACCTCATGTTCTACACCGGCAAGCAAGCCTTCCCGCAGTGGGACGGCAGTGGCTTCATCGGCGGCATGGGCACCCAGTCGCTCAACCGCATCGTCTTCGACGGCAAGGGTGGAGCCAAAACGGCCGAGCGCTGGGCCGTAGGCAAGCGCATCCGCGACGTGGCACAAGCGCCCGATGGCTCTCTGTGGATGATCGAAGACGCCAACCCCGGCGCGTTGATCCACGTGACACCGAAGTAGTCATTGCTCGTTAGAGGAGTAAACAAGAAGGGCCGGAGCGATCCGGTCCTTTTTTGTTTTTGGCGGTCACGGTAGCCGCGCCGCCTCTGGCCGATGTCCACCTCAGGACTGCAGGGAGTATCGTAACTAGGGCATAAGCGCTAGCATAGTACTAACGCCTTGGTGAACATCACCGGCCCCCCCAAAGCATGGAACGCATTTACGATCAACATATAAAGGGTTATCACCCGATCATTTCGCCGAAGGAACTTACTAGTAAGCTGCCTCTCGGTCAAGGCCGAAAAACGGTCCTCGACGCGCGGTATCAGATCCAACAGATACTCGAGGGTAAGTCGAGCAAGAAACTGCTGGTTGTGGGTCCTTGCTCGATCCACGATTCGGAAGCGGCACTCGAGTATGCTCGACGGCTGAAGGCCGTGGCGGATAAATGTGACAAGCTCCTGATTGTGATGCGCGCGTATTTTGAGAAGCCAAGAACAACCGTGGGTTGGAAAGGCTTCATCAACGATCCGCATCGCAACGGCACATTCGAGATGGAAGAAGGGCTCACGCAGGCGCGCAAATTGCTGGTCCAGTTAGACCAGATGGGCATGCCCGCGGGTACCGAGGCGCTCGATCCGATCACGATTCAGTACTTCGCCGATCTCATCGCCTGGGCAGCTATCGGTGCCCGCACCACCGAATCCCAACCGCACCGGGAAATGGCCTCCGGTCTCTCGATGCCCGTCGGTTTCAAGAACACCACGGACGGAAATATCGATGCCGCGATCAATGCGATCAAAGCATCGCAGGTGCCCCACATGTTCCTCGGTATGGATGAGGACGGGCGTACTTCAATTGTTTCCACAACCGGCAACGCGTATGGCCATATCATTCTGCGTGGCGGGGATAAGCCCAACTACGATCGCGAGAACATCGCGAATGCAGTAGGGAAACTGACCAAGGCCGGTCTGCCCGCGCGGATCATGGTCGACTGCAGTCATGGGAATACGGCGAAGGATTATAGACGCCAGCCGCTGGTGTTCCGCGATGTGGTGGAACAGATGCGCGCCAGCGATTCGATCATGGGCATGATGGTCGAGTCTCATCTGCACGAAGGCAGTCAGCCCATCACGGCCGACCTGAAGTACGGGGTTTCCATTACGGATGCCTGTATCAATTGGGAGACCACCGAGGAATTGATTCTCGAAATGCAGCACTCGAATTGGCTCGCGCCCGTGGGCGTCTAATCGAACTGCGAGCCTGGCGCGCGGCTTAGCTCCGATCGCGTTATCTATGCCTTTTTGCCTTTGACACGGTTGCAAACAAGTCCTATCATGCGGAGAGTTCCTTACATTCCGCGTTGAGGTGAGACATGGCAAAGGCTCCTGAAAAGACCGACAAGAACGGCGTCAATCGACGTGGGTTTCTGAGGGGAGCGGCTGCTGGAGCCGCAGGCGCAAGCGCATTAGTAACTGGTGTCGAAAGCTCCAAGGCGCAAGCCCCGGCGGGTGGCGCGACACCAGCGGCGGGAGTGCCTGCCCCGAACGCTGCACAGATCGCTCGTGACTCAGGGAACGTCCAACCTCCCACCGCGCCCGCCCGAGCGGTGAACCGTTGCGGCTCCGACCTCATGGTGCAGGTGCTGAAAGACCTGGGCATTGAATACGTCGCAGCGAATCCCGGCTCCAGCTTTGAGGGACTTCAGGAATCGCTGGTCAACTACGGCAATCCTCCCAACGTGATGCCGGAGTTCATTACGTGTCTGCATGAGGAAACCTCGGTCGACATGGCGAACGGCTATGGTAAGGCCGAGGGTCGTCCGATGTGTGCGCTGCTGCATGGCACCATCGGACTGCAACATGCGTCCATGGCGATTTACCAGGCTTACTATTCGGGCACGCCGTTGCTGTTGATTGCAGGACGCGACGACGGCTTCATCGCCGCCCACACCGCCAACGACATGGCGGGTTACGTCCGCAGCATCACCAAGTGGGACGCGCAGCCGACCTCGCTCGAAGGAACGCTCACCGCACTGCAAGAGGCGTACCGTCAAGCGATCACTCCGCCGACCGCGCCTACCTTGGTCGTGATCGACATGGAGTTCCAGAAGGCCGAAGCAGGGAACATGCAGGTGCCGGCGTACCGTCCTCCGACCATCACTGGGATCGACACCACGATGGCTCGCGAAATCGCGCAGGGACTTCTCGCCGCGAACAATCCGCGCATCGCCGTCGGAAATCTGCGGACTCCCGAAGGCGTCCAGTTGGCGGTCTCATTGGCTGAGTTGGTGGGAGCCTCCACCAGCACTGCCGCAACCAATGGTCCGATGAGTTTCCCGCAACGTCATCCGTTGTGCGGCCCAGGCGCGAGCGCGCAGTATGACTACACGTTGGGTCTGGAGGCCAATGCCGCTCAGGTGTCGTTACAAGGTCCAAAGATTCCATCGCTCACCCCGACTCGCGACAAAACTGGAATCGGCTGGGGCGGCTTGCGCGTAGCTGCGGCGACGGCCAAGGGCGGTAACGCAGCTGCGAAGGGCAAAGGTGGCGCGCCCGCCAACGCGCCGATAACGCCGGTCGACGCACAGGCCAGTATCCCCGCGATCATCGCCGAAGTCACTCGCCAGATGACCGCCGATCAGCGGCGTCGAATCGACGAACGCAAGGCCCAGCACGCGACCGCGAATCATACTGCCTATGTCACCGCTTTAACGCGAGCACTCGACGACAAGCGCATCGGCTGGGACGCTGTGCCCATCAGCACTGCGCGCCTGTACGCTGAACTGTGGCCATTGATCATGGACGAAGACTGGTGCTTCTCCTCGCCCAGTAACTTCTCAGGTAGCCACAACAATCAACTGTGGTCGCATAACAAACCGTATAGCTACCTGGGTGGCCAAGGCGCAGGCGGCATGGGCTACGGTGCGGGAGCATCGGGCGGCGCGGCACTGGCGGCGAAGTCGCGAGGACGCATTGTCGTGAACATTCAAACCGACGGCGACATGAATTACGCTCCGGGTGTTCTGTGGTCGGCGGCGCATCACAAGTTACCGATGTTGACCGTGATGCACAACAACCGCGCGTGGCACCAGGAACTGATGTTCCTCGAATACATGGCTGGCGTCCGTGGACGCGGTACCGATCGTGGTCATATTGGCACCACTCTGCGCGATCCGTTCATCAGTTACGCGAAGATGGCGGAAGCTTACGGGATGGCCAGCGAAGGTCCCATCTCCGATCCGGGGCTGTTGGCGGCGGCACTCCGTCGAGGCGTGAACTCGGTGAAACGTGGCGAGCCGTACATGATCGACGTTCTGACACAACCGCGCTAAGCAGGGGAGCCAAGGGGGAAATCGAAAATGAAGATGCACGCAAGAATGTTCATCGTGGCCGCCGGAGTCGTGGCCGCGCTCCTAGCGATCCCAAGCGATTCCGTTGCACAGGGCGGTGGTGGAAAAGGCAAGGGCAAGCAGCCTGCGACCGACGCCAAGCAGGTGAGCTTCAAGTTAGGCCCCGTGACAGGTAACACCGCTAACGGTCGCGACCTGTTCTACGCCCACACCTGCTACGGTTGCCACGGCTTTAACGGTGAAACCGGCGCTCGGGATCTGGTGGGAACCAACAGCCCTATCCTGGCGACCGAAGAGTCGTTCATCCTCTTCCTCCGGCAACGCGCGGACCAGGCTCCACTGCTGCCATCCACCGCGATGCCGAACTTCCCGGAAAAAGCGCTGAGCAATCGCGATGCGAAAGACCTCTACGCCTTCATCCGATCGCTGCGGCTGAACGCTCCCGCGATCGAAGACGTTCCGACGTTGAAGAAGATTCTGGAGTCCGCCGAGAAGCCCTACAAGCCGTAGGTCTACGGCCGGTGCCACCAGAAATTATCGGTCGGGTACGACTTCCAATGTGTCCAGGATCCCGGCGGGACAACTGGGACCGGTGGACGTGGCTTAGTAGCGTCGCGTACAGAAACGTGGCTCGTCGCTAGCGCCACAGCACCTAGCAGCAGCAAGGGCAAAGTAAGCAGAGCGAAGGCAATGAACGCGACCGCTGTCGCCTGATGTCCGGTCAGCCCGAACAGCGCTAGCCCCAGCAACATGGCCAGTTGATGTGTGCCGACGTTCGCCGGCGCCAGAGGCAGAGCCGTTCCAATGCGCAGGATCACGGTGATGGCGAATCCCGCCGCGAAGCTCCACGGGAGACCGCAGGCGCGCAGAATACTCCAAACCGCGAGGCACTGCCCTAGCAACACACCCACCGAAAGGATCAGCGCGGAGGGGTTGCTCAGCGGCTCCAACCATGCGGCAGGGATCTTATTACGGAGCATGCCCAGCGCTGTGCCCGCAACCAGCAGCAGCGCTCCCACGACGACGACAAACTCGGTGACGCTCGCCGGCAAAGGAACGTAGGCTGCGGCCAGCAACCCCGCCGTGACCAAGACCACCGCATCGATGACGCGCTCAGCGACCATGGAAGGTACGATGCGCCGCAGTGGTTGGCGAGTTTCGCGGGCCACGATCATGCCGCGCAGAACCTCGCCCGGCCGCATCGGGACGATTTCATTCACGAACAGTCCGGCGTAGACCGCGCGAGTGGAGGCGAGGACGCTATTGGCTGCCACCGGTCGCAGTAGATAACTCCAGCGAGCTCCTTGGCAGACATAACTGAGGATGTCCGCGGCAACCGCGGCGGCGACCCATGCTGGGTCCAGGTCGCGTACCTGGGTGACGAACGCGCTCCACTCAAAGCGCCGGAATACGAACCACAGCGCCGCGCCCGTGACGAAACTGGAAACCAGAGCTAACGCGATACGGCGCTGTTTTGTTGACGGGCGGAGTCCACCCATAACAGACCATCCTGTAGAGCTTGGTAAAGCTCTGTTCTCCGCGAGTCGAAACGATGATTCGCTCCCGGTACTTTCACCATATGTTTCGGCGAATTCGCCGCCGCGAACAAGCGATCCGTGACGGCCATGTTCGTATACTCGTCGGCGGTTCCATAGATCATCCACAGCGGTGTTGTCTTCGTTTTCCGTAAGAGCGGTTCCATTTCAACGTAGGGTTCGTTGGGCTGTAAATGGGCCGCTGCTGCCAGCATGTCTTTCCAATTCCAACCTAAGACGGCAGAGTCTGGCAGTCCTAACGTCAACACGCCGCGCAGCACTGGATTCGTGTTGACGGCTGCCGCGAGGACGCCCATTCCGGCTCCCTGCGACCATCCAAAGACAGTGACGGGTGCGGATTCGCGAGCACTTGTCCACGAGATCACGCTGTTTACGTCCCGACTCATTTGTTCCGCTGTAAGGGGCGTCGGTCCGTCGGAGAAAGACTCCAGGTATTTCTTCGTGTCGAAACCGTAGACGTCGTAGCCCCAGCTGGAAATCGTTTGCCCAATGGTGACAGCCAAGCCGCGCCACCCGCCATCACCAGGCAGGAACAGCACCGCGCCTTTCGATTTGCCTGCGGCCGGTAAGATCTCGACGGACTGCGCCTTGCCACGGATGTTGAAGGTGGACTCCGCAGCGGTCGCGGGAAGTAACGCGGGGGCAAGCAACAGCAGCGCCAGATGGAAGTTCATGCTGCCTTCCGATCCTGTATCTCCGTGACGCTGCGCAACGCCAAGGCCAGCCGTGGAAGATCCCAACGGTTGCGATACACCTCATAGCGAGGCTCCCATTCGCTCGCATACTTGGCCTTGAAGCGACGCAGACTATCGGCGCGGAAAAGGTTCGGCATGCGGCGCAAGCCCCATTGCACTAGCTTCTCTTCCACCGATGGCTGCTCGTCTTCGTCGAACTCAGCCAGCGGAGCCAGCCCCAAACTGAACCGGCAGCATCCGCGCGCTTTGGAATCGAGGAACGCCATGGCGAACACGTAATCCATCAAGCCGTTAGTATTGTCCGAACCACGCCGCATCAGATCCACGGTGGCCAGGTTGGCATCGTACGAAGGAACCAGATTCAAGAATGCCACCACGTCGCCAGCTGCGTTCAACGCCGCATAGACCCGCGTGCGCCGCACGTAGTCGCGAGAAAACGAACCCAGCGTAAATCGCCGCTCACGATGCCCGGGCAGTTTGAGCCATTGATCGGAGACGCGCTGCAACTGGTCGAGGAGGTGTTCGTCAATCGGAGAGTCAAAGACCCGGACTCGGTATCCCGCCCGTTCCACGCGGGCGACCGTGTTGCGCGCCTCCTTCATGGCGCTACCGTCCAGACTGAAGCGATCCAAATCCACCACCGCTTCATCGCCGATTCTGAGTCCGCGGAACCCTAAGTTTTTGTACAGGTGCAAATGATTGCCTCGTACTTGATGGAACCCGACTCGCCAACCCCGCCGCCGGCACATATCGATAAATTGCTCGATCGCCGCAGGTAGATCCTCTTCCGGACCGACTGGGTCGCCCAGTGTCAGGGCGAAGTCGTTCGCCACGCGGTAGGCAATGAACGAACGGTCGCCGCGCGAAAAGAAGAGGCTCTTGTCGGGCCACTGCTTGAAGAAGTCCTGAGCCGTGCGTCCGTACTCCGCCGCGATGACCTTGGCCCGCTCGCGTTCGGAGTGGCTGTAAAAGAAGTGGTAAGCGACCGGTTTGAAGAGGATCACGCCACAGTAGGCGAAGGTCGCGGCCGACATCCAGAACAACGATTCCAGAAACCACACCGCATGCGGAGTCAACGGATCAAGGCCTGTATCGCCCAACAGCAGCATTGCCCGTGCTGTCAGTGCCGCCGCTTCCCACCAATGGAAGTCCTGTCCAAAATGGTGCGGCTTCAGCAGCCAGAATCCTACGGTGCCATAAAGGAGAGCCACGGTTGCTGCATAAGCGATCCGGCGGAGCGCCAGGGACAAGTTGGGCCTCCCACTGCCCATGGAGAACTGGCGGCGAAGCGACACCAGGAGCAACGCGACGCCCAGACTGGCCGCTGCGCGTTCCAAGTGCCCACTTCGCCATAAGAAAATGGAAGAAGCGGCTGCCAAACATACTGCCATATGTAAAGCCCGCTTCTTCCGTGCCCATAGGTGGAATCCAGTCAGAATGATTGCGAACCCTAACAGGAGCTGGACTGGAGAGGGGCCAATCTCAGCTCCGAGTGGGAATAGGAGTCGTAGCCATTCCGGCGGCTGGAGCCTGCCCGGAGCATGCATTAGAATCGAAAGGTTTAGGAAGCCGCTGCCGGCCAGTAGCAAACCCACTGCGGCGGTTGTCACGCGAACGCTCCAAGAACGTGCCTGCGACATGGCGGCCTCCTTCCTTTACGATTCGTTACTTGTGGGTATCGTTCGTTTCTTTTACCTTTGGAGCCTTCTTTGTTTTGACCTTTCCCTTGGCGACTTCTTTCGTGGCTGGGGATTTTGTGTCCGTCGCAACGGTGGATGGGACGGCGGGTGGTGCCTTCTTTTCCTTGTTCTGTGGGGCTGCGAACATGCTGGAGCCCAGTGCCAGCACTAAGACGGGAATTCTAAAGCGTTTCATGGATTCATCTCCTGAGGGCGACTTACTTTGTCTTCCCTACGCTTTTAGAATGCGCCGAAACAGCTTTGTTTACGATAGCTTCGTGGGGCTATGCCAGCGGGCTTCCGCAGGTGGCTTAGTCGATCAAGCCATTGCGGATGGCGAAGCGCACCATCTCGCTGGCCGAGTGGAGATTGAGCTTCTCCATGATCTTGCCGCGATGAGCTTCCACCGTATAGACGCTCAGATTCAGCCCCGTGGCGATTTCTTTGTTCGTCTTCCCTTCGGCGACCAATTGCAGCACTTCGCGTTCGCGGCTGGTCAACATGTCGATAGGATTTGTGACGTGTTTCCGGTAGTCGCTGAGCACGGCTTCGGAGACGGCGGGGCTAAGGTAGCCCTCTCCTTGGGACACGGCGCGGACCGCCGCAATGAGGTCGGCCTCGCTCGAATCTTTCAATAAATACCCACGTGCGCCGGCGCGCAGGATTTCCCGCACATAGACCGAGTCGCGGTGCATCGAAAGCGCCAGGACCCGCGCTCTAGGAACAATTTCCGCGATCCGCCGCGTGGCCTCAATGCCGTTCAGCTCCGGCATCGTAACGTCCATAATGATGACGTCGGGTTGCAGCACGCCGGCTTGTTCCACGGCCTCACGCCCGTTGGAAACCTCGCCCACCACTTCCATATCTTCCTGGGCGTCTAAAATCCGCCGGAATCCGTGACGCACCACGCTGTGATCGTCCGCCAATAGAATGCGAATTGACTTAGCTGACATGGACTTCCTCCGGTCGACTCATGGGCACCTGAACTTCTATCTTCAGCCCACCGCCTGCGGGCTTCTTCGATCGGAATTCTCCACCCACCTGCCGGGCTCGGGCGCGCATGCCTGTCATCCCCAGCGACGGTGAATAGTTCTCATCATCCTGACTGAGTCCGCGTCCGTTGTCTTGCACCGTCAAGGTCACGGTACCGTCCCGTTCGCTAAGCTCCACCTGGACCTCAGTGGCCCCCGAATGCCGAGCGACATTCGTGAACGCTTCCTGCGCGATGCGAAACAGATGTGTTTCGGTTTCATCGGCAAGCCGGTCATGGAACGATGAATTGTAGTCCACCCGAATATTGGTCCGCTGCGAGAATCGTTCGCTCAACCACCGCAGACTCGCGTCCAAACCAAAGTCATCCAGGATAACCGGTCGCAGCAACTGCGAAAGCTCCCGGACGTTGGCGATTGCCGAATCCACCAGCTGCACGCAATCTTCGCGCCGATGCGTCCAATCTTGCGCGTCGGCCGAGGTGAGATTGGCGCGGACCGCGGCTAACGACTGGCCCAGTTCGTCGTGCAGCTCATGTGAGAATCGCCGCGCCGTGGCCTCCTGGCTTTGTAACATGTGCCAAGAAACTCGCCCCAGTTCACTGGCGTGCCACTCAATATTGCGAATACTCTTGCGCGCAAACGCAACGGTCAGCACCGCACACAGCAGCGCGAGCGCCAAGCAAGCCCCCAGCAGCAGGATTGAGCGCGTCGCCAACTGGCGCGACTCATCTTCGATCTGACGCTCGGTTTCCGCCACCCGCAACTCACTGGCTTCTAGCAGTTCTTGCTCCAGATGCAAAACCGCATCATGCGCGTCAAAGAGCTTGCTCAACGAGGTCTCGGGATTTCGGCGCTGGCGGACGGAATCTCGTACACCTCCAGAAAACGCACGCTCCGCCGCATGCAGCGCATTCCAGCGTGTCGCTTCCGGGGTCGCTGAAGCCGATTGGGCCACCCTGTCCAAGGCGATGTCGGCGGTTTCCAGGTCGCGCAGAAGTTGCTCTTCGTTGGCCGTCTCTGGAGTTCGCGTCAATTGGTGTAGAACACCCGCCAGCATATTTTGGCCTGCCTGCGCGTCATTGAGGAGCCGGGCCATGACCAACTGCTCACGCACCACGCGTGCCGTGTCGTCTTCGATCGCGCGTGTGCCCTGAACTGCGACCACGCTGGCGGCCCCCAGTAACAGAATCACCAGGGTAAGCCCGGCCACCAGGCCTCGCAGCATGTGGGTTTCGACGAACCGCGCCTTGTCAGCAACCATAACTCCTTCAGTGTAGGTCGTTACTGGCCACTCAGGATCGCTGCAAGGTGCTCCGCTGCGGGCGACCGCAGGGAGACCAGCAGTCCCGGCACGATGCCGGTCACGACCAGAAACGCGATGGCTGCGGTGAGCGCCCAGCGTTCGCGCGGCAGTGCGTCCGGCATCACCGGCGTGGCGGACTTAGCACGACCCAGGAACAGTGTGGCAAAGAGCCGGTACATCGTGATGGCGTTAAACGCGGTGGCCAGCGGAAGGGTGATGCCCAACCACGGGTGCGATTCGAGCGAGCCGTGGAACAGCAAGTCCTCGGCGGCGAAGCCGAGTGTGCCCGGTATACCGACCAAGGCCAGCCCACTCAACCCGAAGAACGCGGCCAGCCGAGGCGTGACGTTGACCAAGCCCAAATATCCTGCGGGAGAAGAGACGGCAGGGTACCGGGCTTCGAGGGCACGATAGACGCAATACAGTCCGGTTGTCGCGGTAGCCACCACGAACCAATGGACCAGTGCGCCAGTGACGCCCTCGGTGTTGCGGTTCTCCAGGCCTGCCAGCAGGAACGATGCCTGGCTGACCGAAAGGAGCCCCAAAATTCGGCGCGGACGTTTTTCAGAGAGAGCCAGCACCGCCGCATACAGCGCAGTGAACAGGGCCAGGATGCTGAGACCCGTGAGGGCAGGGGAGGCGACATCCGGCAACAGAGGAATCGCGAAGCGAATCATGAGGTAGGCGCCAAGGTGTCCGTTCAACAACAGTCCCAGAGGAAGGATCGGAGATTGCTCCAGGCCATTCACCACCCACGAATGTAGCGGGAAGATTCCTTTGCGCAGCAGGACCGCCAGGGTCAAGGCTGCAAAGGCCGCGATGTGAGCCGGGTTTCCGTCTACAAACGATAGTCCGGTGCCGACTGCGAGCGCCAGAGTTCCGGCGGCCAAGGCGGTCTTCGGACCCGTCTTCATCCACACCCAGTAGGGAAGAACGGTCAGCGTCCAGCCCGCCAGAAACAATGGTAAGGAAGACGCCCCATACGCCAACAGCGTGCCCGCGACGATGCATCCCAGGCTGGCTAGTTGTTCTGTCGAGCGGTCGCGTTTCGGCAAACTGGCCAGCGTGACCAGGGCCAGCGCGAGAAAAAGCGCCATGGAGGTAAGTGCCAGCGTATCGAGGATCATGCCTTGGTCTCCGCTAATTCTTCCACCGTAGTTGACAAGTGTTGACTTGGCGGGGGAGCCGCAGTGTAAGGCTCGAAGCTGGCCAGCCAACGCGACAAAGCCAGAATGGGTGCCACTGCAATCCGTGAGGCTAAAGCGTCATAGAATCCACGATCCAGGGCAAACCGGTACGCCCACATGCGGACAGATTCGGGAAGAATATGTTTGTAGTGTTCGCCGGTAGTGGCTAGGTGCCCGCCTGCGGCAGCGTGCACTCGATGGTAGTCATGCAACATCGACGGCGCGCGCAAGAACTGTAGCGTCCGGACCACCGCGTGTCCGACGATGTGCGCCAATGCAAGGCGCGGAAACCCGAAGCCGATTTCCATGAAGATGACGCCCAACTGGGTCATCGCAGCATAAACGATGGAGGTCTTGGCATCCGCGGCCACGCGATGGATCATGGTCCCGAGAATTGCGCTGAGCAAGCCGACCGCGATCACAGCAGCGGCCGCCAGCGGAGATGCTCGCAGAACGGGCTCAATTCGCAGCAGCAGGTAAGCGCCTGCGTGAACTGAGATGGCTCCGTAGAAAATCGCACTGGATGGCGTCGGCCCTTCCATGGCGCGGGGCAGCCAGCCGGAGAAGGGAATTTGAGCCGATTTCGCCGCCGCAGCGAACAAGAATAAGAGACCAGTCAACGTCGTCGCAACCGGGCTCAAGCTGGTTGTTTGCATCGGCCACGTCCCCTGAAAGAGGACGCTCATGTCCGCCGTGCGGCTGAAATAGTGCAGCACGAACACCCCCAACAACAAGCCCAGATCGCCGATCTTATAGGCCGAATACACTTGTACGGAACTGCGCACCGGGTTGCGGCGCTGATGAAAGAATGCCACCAGTAGGACGGAGGTGATGCCGACCAGTTCCCAGCCGCCAATTAAGAGGTCGAATGTGCCGGCAGAAAAAATCAGCATGGAGCCGAAAGCAAACAAGTGCAGCAGCATGAAGAAGCGCTGGAATCCAGCTTCCCTGTGCAGATAGCGAACGGAGAATTTACCAACTACGCCGGCCAATATTGACGTCAGCGCCATCAAGGGCAGCGAAAGACCGTCGGCTGCCAGATCCATCCGGAAGGCGTACGAGCCCGCTTTGTACCAATCGCCTGCGGTGAGATCGACGCTGGTGAGTCCTTCGGACAGCATGGACCATCCCAGCCACGCCGAGGCTGCCGTCATCAACAGAAATACGAAAGAGGTGAAGTGCGCCGTGGCCCGTTCCCGCACCTGCACGCCCAGCAGCCAGGCCAAGCCCAATAGCAAAAAGGAAACGCCCGGGGCGGCCACCAGGACCAACAGAACTTGTTCCAGGGAAATCATTTCGCGGCCACCTCGATGCGCGCCATCGGCAAATGTTCCCGATGTCCCCCGTACCATTCCACGGACGACCGCGTTGACGGCAGCGTTTCGTCGTCGCCATCCACCGCTTCCCACACACCGTTACGGTACATCTGCATCGCTCCTGTATCAGGATCCATCGCTGCCACCCGGATCCACCGTTTGCTCAGGAATTCCCAGTTCAGCGCATTCGCCCGAATCGTTGCCTCGATCCGTTCCGGCGTGCTCTCGATCACAAATAGATTTCGCACTGGCTCATGAATCTCCACCATTTGCCAGGGCAATCCCGTGCGTAGATCGCTTTCGTAACCATTCATGACGCCCACCAATCCGGTGACGTTGTGCGGCAGCTTGGTACCGCATCCGTAGCGTTCGTTGTCCACGAAAGAGAAATAGTACTCCAGGCTGATGCCCGCACATACCGGGATAACCGCCCCCAGCAATCCGGCGAGGCTCGTGTTGTTCGGATCCTGCTCCATGTCATACGAAACCAAAAACGCTCTGCGATCCAGAAACAATCCGCGTGTGGAAGAGCGGCGTCCGACGACGGTTACTGCGTTCGTGCAGTGCCCGTACTCAGGGCGGGGCTCGGCCAAGTGTTCCGCGCGTTCCTGCACGTGATGTAAGCCGGCGGTGAAATCCGCAGGCCAGTCCGCTGCTTCAAAGCGACGAGCGCGTTCATGAGCACTGCCCGCCCGAGCCTTATCCAACGACGCGCGCATTTGCGCTAAGTCGCGGCGCAGGCCTTGCGGTACTTCTTCCAAATCGTACAGATCGATATTGTCATTGCAGGTATCGTGATAGCCTCCAACGAACCACGTGTCGTCCGGAATCACGATCCCGCGCTCGCGCAATCCCGCGCGCACTCCACGATGATTCGCCATCGCCGCGAACAGCCGTCCGTTAGGACCGCCACGCCGTCCGCCGCACGCGCCGCAGTCATGCGCCGATTCATGTGGATTGTTCAAGCTGGTCGATCCATGCCCCAGAACCACCACCAGGCGCGCCATGCCCCTGCGCAGTCCGGCCATAGTGAGAACGCCCGCCACCCGGTCCACTTTCTCCTGCACAGTGAAACCCTGTAACAGTCCTTCCGCCGCAGCATGACCGGTCGCGTCATTTCGTTCGAACACCAACTCCGTCCGCGGTTCCGGAAGAACACTCTTGTTCAGCCACTCGATCAACAGCGCGTACCGCCGTGGGCTAAAGACGCGAGCCGCCATCGGTACGATGCTGAACATCCCCAACACCGTGGTGCCGATCCAGCCGCGCACCATGGTTCGAGAACTAACCGACCATTCTCGTGCGAACCACGCCCATATTTTGCGCAATTTCGCGCGTTTCGAGTGGGCCTCGTCATGCCCTTCGACCGGCCGTTCTACTACCGCGTGCGCCGGCTTGACCACCACCGGACACAGCGACACACCGTGAGCATCGTCTAGTCCCGTGTAGTTGACCGCCACTCCAAAGAATCCGGCAGCGCCGAACGTTTCAATGTCCGGAGCCATCTCTTCCAGATGCCGCCGGATAGATTCCTCGCGTTCATCAATGCAGAAGAAGACCTGCGCGGAAAGTTTGTCCGGTTCCGGCAGCGGGGCGCGCCGCCGATGTTCCTGCAGGGGCAAAAGGATCTGCCGTTCGTGACGCCGCTCATAGGCCTCGTGCAGGATCCGTCGCCGTTCCATCTCGCTGAATAGCGCAAGTTCCCGCTGCAACGCCGGGATCCGGTTCGCCGGAGCTTCCAATTGCACTGCCGCGTCCAACAGAGTTGCCGCGTTGGCCAGACGCCGGGCGAATGCGTCGTCTTCTTTTCGCGCAGTCTTCCACGCCACCGTGTCCCTCGTTTGCGAGTCCACCGCCGCTACCGTAAGCAGCATCCGCACCGCTAGGAAATCCATCAGCCGCGCTGGGATCGTTTCGTGCGGAGCGAGTTCCGGCTCCGCTTCCAACCGGTGCATCATCCCGGCCCAACCACCCAGTGCCAGCAGCTCCGCTTGCAGGACCTGCTCCCACTTGGATTCCGGCACGCCCAGGACTTCCAGGGCGCGGCGAACAGTTTCCTCCGCCGAAACACCAGGACCCGCCAATTGTTCACAGCGCCGATCGATCGTTGCCAGTTCCACCGGTAGCAGGCCTAGGGGATGTTTCAGCAGCGTCAGTGCCGCCGCCAGGAACCCATCCGCCCTGTTCGGCATGGGCCAGTAGGACAGCCCTTGATCGGTGAACACCGCACCCATACGGATCAGCCACGGATGGACGATGTCGTCAATATCAACGCCGGTCAGCGCCAGCACTCCGTCTCGCGGTCGGACCACGGCTTCCGGTTCGCTGTCTGCCGATGTGTTTCGCGTACAAATCTCAAAGAGGGATCGTGTCTCTTTATGAGTGTCCAGCAATCCCTCCTGGTCCAGCTCCCATTGAACTGTCTCGGGCTGGTAATGGTGCAGGCCGGGAACCAGCAACCGGCGCCGTAACTCGCGCCGCCGCATCCCCGGCCATACTTCCGCATCTTCTTCGGTCGCGAGCACCGCATCGATGTCGTCGACCAAAATCCGTCCTGAACCTATCGCCGCACGGTAGGCTTCTTCCCGCATATACGGTTCGGTGCCATAGACCTTGGAGGCCTCTAGCACCGCCTGCTCGAACGGCAGGTGCTGAAAGGCGTGCAGCGTGTTGTGGTGAATAAAGACACCGATGGGCCCCTGTGCCGGCAGCAGATGGGACGCGTGGTCCACGATGTGCCGGATATTCTCCAGCGGATCTGCGGGATGAGAACTGTGCGCTTCCTTGGACATGGGGTGCTTGCTCACTAGCATCGCAGGCTTCGCATCCGCGAACCATCCCCTCGGGGTGGGGTTTTACGGCTGGTGCCATCCCGTTCCGCCCACGCCCCCGGTTGGCAGGTCCGTTCCGTCCCCTGCGGAGGCTATGGTTGCATTGCGCGACAACCCGCATGCTGGCATCATGTCCACATCCGCTGATCTCGCGACGCTGTCACGACCCACTGGACCCATCCCACGCGGCACCATGCAGGGTCTTAAGACCTACTGGAAGAATGACTTGCTGTCAGGCTTCCTGGTTTTCTTGATCGCCCTCCCGCTGTGCCTGGGCATCTCTCTGGCCAGCGGCTACCCCCCGATCGCCGGCATCTTCACGGCCATCATCGGTGGCCTGCTGACCCCGTTCTTCTCTAATTCCGAACTGACCATTAAGGGACCCGCCGCCGGTTTGATCGTGATCGCCCTCGGTGCCGTCCAGCAGTTGGGACATGGCGATCCGGTGTTGGGCTACAAGCGGGCCCTCGCTGTAGGTGTCGCGGCGGGTGTAATTCAGATCCTTTTCGGCCTCCTCAAGGTCGGTGCGTTGGGCGAGTTCTTCCCCATCGCGGCGGTCCACGGGATGTTGGCCGCCATCGGCATTATCATCATCTCCAAGCAGGCGCACGTCGCACTGGGCGTCGCTCCGCACTCGAAAGAAACACTGGAGCTGCTAGCCGAAATCCCCAACAGCATCATGAACATGAATCCAGAGATCGCCATCGTCGGCGCGATCAGCCTGTTGATTCTGGTCGGCCGGATGTTCATCAAGAACAAATTCATCCAGTCCATCCCCGGACCCATGCTGGTGCTGCTGGTCGCTACCCCTCTCGGCTTCGTCTTCGGAATTGAAAACACCCACCTCTATACCTGGGCCGGTCACCAGTTCGACATCGGTCCGAAGTACCTGGTCCATCTGCCAGGTAACTTGGTTGGCGCCATGGCGTTCCCCGATTTTTCGGTCATCTTCAGCGCCGACAGCATTAAGTGGATCGTGATGTTCGCCCTCGTCGGTAGCTTGGAATCACTGCTGAGCGCCAAAGCCATCGATCTGCTCGACCCCTACCAGCGCCGCACCAATATGAATCGCGACCTGCTGGCCGTGGGCTGCGCCAACACCCTTTCCGCCGCCATCGGCGGCTTGCCGATGATCAGCGAAATCGTCCGCTCTTCGGCCAACCGCAACAACGGAGCCAAAACCCGCTGGGCCAACTTCTTCCACGGCGGCTTGCTCCTGATCCTGGTCGCTGCCGTCCCGCAGCTCCTGAACATGATCCCGCTGGCCGCCTTGGCCGCCATGCTAGTCTTCACCGGCTACAACCTGGCGTCCCCGAAAGAATTCCGTCACATGTATATGGTGGGCAAGGAACAGCTCGCTGTCTTCCTCGCGACCCTGGTTGCCACCCTGGCCACGGACCTTCTCATCGGGATCGCCGTCGGCATCCTCGTCAAGATCATCATCCACTTGATCAACGGTGCTCCGGCCGCCTCCCTGGTTAAGCCCAGAGCCGTCATCGAAATGTCAGAGGCGGGTGCGCCCGTCGTTCATGTTCATGACGCCGCCGTGTTTACCAACTGGCTGCCGCTACGGAAACAAATTGACGCGCTGGATAAGCATCCCTCGGTTCGCGTCGATCTTTCCAAGGCCAAGCTGGTCGATCATAGTTGCATGAAAAAGCTGGAAGAGATGGCTCAAGACTGGGCGCTCGAAAATCGCGAGCTCATCGTCACCGGTCTGGAAAACCACAAGGTCCTCTCCAGCCACCCCCACGCAGCGCGCGTGCTGCGTACCGCGTAATATCCTTAAACTAATAATGAAATTTACAGCTCTGCTGTTAACGCTCGGAGTGTGTCTGCCTCTAGCCGCTGCCACCGATAACAATGCCAATGTCTGGTTCATGTACTTTGGAGATCATCCGTTCTCCAAGACATCCAAATGGGGCCTCCACCTGGAGGGCCAATGGCGCCGCGCCGATGCCGGACTCAAGTGGCAGCAGCTTCTGCTGCGCCCCGCCGTCAACTACCAATTGAATAAGAAGGTCGCGCTGACCGGAGGCTACGGCTTCATCCAGAGTCATGGCTACGGCGACTTTCCGTCACCCGCCACGGCGCCCGAACATCGGTTTTTTGAACAGGTCTCCATCACCCAACGCTTCAAGAAACTCGACTTCCAGAACCGCCTGCGATTCGAGCAACGCAACCTGGGCGTCATGGCCAAGCAATCCAACGGAGAATTCGACCGCATCGGCTGGCGCTACGAAAACCGCTTCCGCTACATGCTGCGCACCAACGTTCCCCTCAAAGTCGGCGGCGGCAAGTACTACGTTGGCCTCTATGACGAAATCCTCTTCAACTACGGTAAGAACGTAGCCAAGAACGTCTTCGATCAGAATCGCGCCTACGCGGCCCTCGGCCGCAACCTGGGCCACGAGACCAAGCTCGAAGTCGGCTACCTGGAACAGACCGTACAGCACCGCGACGGACTCGTCTTTGAACACAACCACACCCTGCAGATCGCAATCTATTCCAAGTTGCCCTTCAACTGGTAAAAGCCTCCAGTGCGCTTCTTTAAGTTCGTCCTCTTTTCTCTCCCCGCATGGGGACAGCAGACGATCTTCAATGTTCCTTCCGCCGATATCGCGGTGAATAGGGACTGGTTCTTCCAGCACCAGACGACAACCCGCGTGTGGAACCCAGGCCGTAGTTGGGTGCAGACCAACGCCTACGGCTACGGCATCGGGCATTACATTGAGTTGGACGCAACTCTGTTCAACTTGGACGTCAAGGATCCCAAAGACTCCACACTCAGCTTTGGATTCAAGGCCAGCCTTCCCATCCTTGGCGAGAAGGCCCGCTTTGGCAAGAAATCCAAGCTGCCCCTTCGTCTAGTGGTCGGCGACATGTTTGAATTCACCGAACGCCCCTTTGACCCGACGCGCCTTCGCAATCCGCACGAAGGCAACTGGATGTACGCGATGTTGAACACCGAAGTGCCCCACTCGAAAACCCGCCTCACCGCCGGATTTTCCGACGGCACTAAGATCCTCTTCGGAACCCGCTCCAACGGATTCCTGGGCGGCGTCGAGCAACCGCTGTCCAGCCGCTGGACCTTTCAAATCGACTGGTTCTCCGGCCACCACGAACTCGCCTACTGGATCCCAGGCGTCGTCTATCGTTTTCAGGAACGCTGGATGTTGTCGCTAGGGCTTCAAGTGCCGAACCGCTCAACCGTCGGGGCAAAAGCGATCATCGTCGAACTGACGCGATTCTAGCGCGGTGCCTTGACTCCCGCGCTGCCGAGTGCGACACTTCTCCGAAACCGATCGGATTGTATACAATCCCGATCCTGACTTTGGGGAGGCCTATGAGAATCGCTTTGCTTGGGGCGCTGTGCGCATTTTTCACCGCCGGATTGTTTGGGCAGGCGGGTACGGGTACCATCACCGGAACCATCACGGATTCCGCGGGAGCGGTTGTTCCCGGCGCTGCAGTGGAAGTCCGCAGCGCGGAAACGAACGTTGCGTATCCAACCGTCAGCACTGACACCGGTGTCTACACAGTCTTGCGTCTGCCTCCCGGACCCTACTCGGTAATCGTCACAGTCACTGGCTTCAAATCTCTGACCCGCGCCGGACTCTCCGTCTCGGCCGGACAAACTCTACCCCTCGATCTAGTGCTCGAAGTCGGCGCAGTCTCCGAATCGGTAACCGTCACTGCGGAAGCAACGCTGCTCAAAACCGAGAGCGGCGACGTCGCGCACAACGTCACCTTGTCGCAGTTGAACAACCTCCCCATCCTAGGCATCGGCGGAAACAACGCGGGTAGCAACGGCATTCGTAATCCGTTCAACTCCGCGATTCTTGTCCCCGGCATCAGCTTCACCCCCAACTTCGCCATGATCGTGAACGGCGCGCCCAGCAACACCGCCGCCTACCGCATCGAAGGCCTGGACAACACCAACCACACCGTCGCCTTCGCCAACACCCAGAGCCAGCCCAGCCCCGACGCGGTAGAAGAAATCGCGATCCAGACCAGCAACTACGCAGCGGAGTATGGACAAGCCGGCGGCGGGTTGTTCAACCTCACCATGAAGTCGGGCACCAACCAGTATCACGGCACCGTCTACGACTACTTCGTGAATGAGAAACTCAATGCGGGCATTCCGTTTTCGTACACCCCGGAAGGTGGCAAATTTCGTCCCCGCGCCCGCCGCTGGGACGTGGGCGGCACCTTCGGCGGACCAGTGATCATCCCGAAACTCTACAACGGTAAGAACAAGACATTCTTCTTCTATTCGTATGAATACTTCCGCGAATATCAGGATCTGACCTTCACTGCCACCCTGCCCAATGCAATGTATCAGAGCGGCAACTTCGGAGCCATCTCCCCGGTTGGCGGATCCGCCTTCGATGCGACGCTTGGCGTTCCGGCTGCATCCATCGCGACTGATGGCCTGGGCCGTTCGGTCTTCGCCAACGCCATCTACGATCCGCTTAGCCGCTCCACCACCTCTGGTGGTGTGGGTATCGCCGACGTGTTCCCGGGTAACGTAATTCCGGTGGCCCGCTTCAGTCCCGTCGCGGTGGCCATCCAAAAGTTGTATCCCAAACTTTCCAACAACGCGCTGTACAACAACTACAACGGCTACAGCCCCGGCGAACGCGTCGGAAAAATTCCGTCGATCAAGATCGACCACACCATCAATTCGAACAACAAGCTGTCGATGTTCTACAACCACACCGAAACCAACGCGCAGTACACACTGCCCAACGGTAACGCCGACGGACTCCCGGAACTCCTCACCGGTGCCCGCGGTTCCAAGCCCATCGGTGGACCCGTGTGGCGTCTCAACTACGACCTCACTTTGACGCCGACGTTGCTGGCTCACTTCGGCGCCGGCTACTCCTACATCTACTTCTTCGACAACGGTCCGTACACCAACGCCGGTAACAAGTTCGATTGCGCCAGCATCCAACTGCAGGGTTGCCTCGGCAGCTTCAACTTCCCGACCATTATCACCGCGAACGTGGCCACTCCGGTCCGCTTGGGCGGCATGCAGCAATTGGGCAACGCGCTGGCCCACGCAGCGACGCACACGCAACGGCCCTCGGCGAATGCCAACCTGACCTGGATCAAAGGCAATCACACCTTCAAGACCGGCGCGGAGATGTGGTATCAAGGCCACATCACTGGCCCGCCCACCGGCGTTGGACTGACGTTCGGTTCCAATGCGACCGGACTCCCCGCGTCCATCGTGACCGGCGCGTTCTCTCCCGGCTTCGCCTACGCGAGTTTCCTGTTGGGCGGCGTTTCTGCCGCTACTCAGAATGCTCCCGTCAACGCCCGCATGCACAAGAAGCAGTGGGGCATGTTTGTCCAGGATTCTTGGAAGGTCACCCGCAAGCTAACGGTCGACTACGGCCTGCGCTGGGATTACGCCACCGCGGCCCATGAACAATACGGGCGTTCCTCTAACTTGGGCATGATCCCGAATGCCTCGGTCGGCAATCGCATTGGCGCGCCGATCTTCGAAGCCACCTGCGGCTGTGATTTCGTCTCCAACTACCCGTACGCGGTCGCCCCCCGCCTCGGCTTCGCCTACCAGTTGAACGCGAAGACCGTACTGCGCGGCGGCTGGGGTTTGGCCTACGCCGTTCCGAATGACATTAACGTTCAAAACAACGGCAACTTGACGAACACCCCCACCGGCGTCAACGCCTTTGCCTTTGTAAACTCTCCAGGCTCTCTGCCGCAGCCGGTTTGGCCGAACTTCAATCCGGCCCAGACGCCCCTCGCCGGCGCAACCACCAGCACCTTCCTCCAGTCGCTCGACCGCAACGCCTCGCGCCCTCCGCGCCAGAATCAGTGGAGCTTCGGCATCCAACGCGAAATCTCTAAAGACTTCGTCATGGAAGCCTCGTGGGTCGCCAACCGTGGCGCATGGTGGACCGGTCCTCTCGGCTACCTGAACCAGGTATCGCCCTCCGCCTTCGCCGCCGCCGGACTCGCACCGTATTCCAACCCGGCTGACAATTTGTTGCTCGGTCAAGCGCTGAGCGCCGCCCCCGTCATCGCCCGCGTCGGCAACGGTCGTCCGTATGCCGGATACGCCGCGACCAACACTCTGTTCAACTCGCTGCGCCCGTTCCCGCAGTTCACCACCATCGGTGTGCAGAACTCCGCCACCGGCAACACCTGGTATGATTCGCTGCAAGTGAAGGGCACCCAACGTCTCTCGCATGGCTTGCAAGTTAACGGCGTCTTCACCTGGTCCAAGTCGCTGACCACCGTCCGCCCGAACCTGTTCCTGGAATCGCAGAAGTCGCACCAGTCCACGGACCAACCGTTCGTGTTCAACGTGAACATCCTGTACACGACCCAGAAATGGTTCGACAACAAGGTGCTCGCCACCGTCACCAAGGACTGGAACTTCGGAGCCTTCCTGCAATACTCCAGCGGCCTGCTGCTCACCCCGCCCGCCGCCACCAACACCAACTTCATCGGCGGCAGCGAACAGTATCGCGTTGCCGGCGAACCGCTCTACACCAAGGACCTCAACTGCGGCTGCATCAATCCCTATACGGATCTGGTGCTGAATCCGAAAGCCTGGGCCAACCCGGTCAACGGTTCCTTCGGTCCCGCGACGGGGACCTTCTATAGCGACTTCCGTGCCGCCCGCCGGCCCTCGGAAAGCCTGAACTTCGGCCGCACCTTCCGCATTAAAGAGGGTGTCAACTTCTCCCTCCGCGCCGAGTTCGTCAACATCTTCAACCGCCTCCAAATCGGCAACCCGAGCACCACCGCTCCGGCCACCGCCGTCAGCAAGAACGCCCAAGGCCAGTATTCCGGCGGCTTCGGTACGATCAACCTGACAGTGTCCGGCCCGAACACGGCGCCCACGGGTACGTCGAATAACAACGTCGGCCAGTTGTTCTCCCAACCCCGGTCGGGCACCCTGGTCGGTCGCATTTCGTTCTAGTTCGAGTAGGTGTGGCCCGCGCAAGCGGGCCATGCCAAATAACCGGCACTGAATGGGCGTGAATTCCCGATGAGTACTCGGACACTGCGCAGTCTTGCTCTACTGGTTCTCACAATGGGAACATCATGGGGCTGGGCTCAAGAAGCAACCGTCTCGATTGAGGCCTGGACTGCAGCAGAAGAAAGACTGCCTGCACCCCGCGTGACCCTAACCGAGTCGGGGACTCGGAAGGCAGTCGGTAACTTCCGTAACGGTCGAGCCGCAGGGATTCCGTACGGAGAATACATCCTTGAAGTGGCGCAACCCGGCTTCAAGATACACGAACAACGAATTAGTGTCTGTCAACCCGAAGTCTTCACGCGCGTGATGCTTCAAGTCGCGAACTTTCCCGATGCAGCATCTCTTAAGGGCGTCCTCAAACCCAAGGCGTGTCCGGACGATTGGGTGAAACTCGTTTCAATCCGAGGTAACAACACGCCCGTTGTCGAAACCAAGGTGCGGAGTGACGGATCCTTCGAGCTTACGGGATTCGATGGCGGTGATTACTTACTGCTCCTGGTTCGTGGGTTGAAAGTGATTTACAGCGAGCAGCTACCGATTTATGGGATGAGGAACGTCGAGATCACGATCCCTGCTGACAAGCCGAAACCCTAGCCTCACCTGCACGCGTCCTTCCGATTCCGTACCCGGACGACCTCAATGACATCGGTGCCCCGGTGTCGGTAAATAACGCGCCCAGAACCGACACGGAGGCGATAGAGCGGTGGGTCGAAGCCTTCGAGTTGATTGACGTCTTCGACGTTGGTTCGCCCGAAGCGTCAGCCATCTTCTCGAAGTCGGCCACGGTGAGCCCGAAGTCTGCGAGGACGTCCTCCATGGAGACAGCGCCTCGTGCGTCGAGAGAATCGAGGCCAACTTGAATAGCTTGGCGGTCGGCATCGCTCAACTCCTCGTCGCCGTCTTCTTCATGAACCATGACTTCCAACAGCCGTGCCACAGCGGCGATCTGGGCCGGACCTAGCTGATCCAGCAACTCATGGGCGTGCTGTATGGTCGTGAGCGAATCAACAGGCATGGCGTTCCCCACACCCAGAATATCGCACGCCGGTTCCATATATTCACCGCCCGCTCATCATCATGCCGATTCGCGCGACCACCAACCGACCATCCTACTGCTACTCCTCAGGCGTGAATGCGACGTCAACCCAAATCCCCAGCAGTATGGGCCCCGAAAAAATCCCCCACAACAAAACGAACCCAGCTTTTTGCCCAACACGCCCACGCATCCCACCGTGTTTCAACTAGATACGTGAAAACCCCGTTTTAGACCGTTTCGACCGGAACCTTCGCGGGCAGCGTGATCACGAACGCCGTTCCCGTCGGACCCGTATGCTCCACGCGAGCCACCCCGCCGTGGTCCGAGACGATCTTCTGGACCACCGTCAAACCCAGGCCAATTCCTTGTTCCTTGCCGTGGCTCACGAACGGCTGGAACACGTTCTCCAGCACCACGCTCGGGATGCCGGGACCGTTGTCTTCCACACGGACCTCCAGGTTGTCTCCGACCTTGCGGCTGGTGATGCGGATCTTGCCGGTGCCGGGCACCACCGCCTCGCACGCGTTGAACAGCAGGTTCAGGATCACGCGCTCCACCTTGCCGGCGTCGAAGTAACCCGAGCACTCACCCTCCGGCGCGTACTCGATGGTCAGCGATTCAAACTCCGGCAACACGCGGACGTTCTGTATGGCGCGTTCGATGACTTCTTCCAGGCGCGCGTTCACCCGCCGGATCGCCTCGCCTTGTTTGGAGAAGCCCAGCAGCGAGTTCAACTCTTCGGTCATGCGGTTCACCGCGATGCGGATCTCCTGGTAGAAATCGTTGCGCTGCGCGTCGCTGATGCGGGCCTCCGAAAGGAACTCGGCGTAAGCCAGGATCGCAGTCAAAGGATGCCGCAGGTCGTGCGAGATGCTGGTCGCCATGCGGCCGATGGTCGCGAGCCGTTCGGTAGCGAGCAGTTGCTGCTGCGACTCCTGCAAGCGGCTCCGCATCCCGTCGAAGGCGGCGGTCAGAGTGGAGACCTCGTCGTTGCCTTGCACCTTCAACGGATAGTCGAAGTCGCCGGCCTCCAAAGCCTGCACGCCCTTCACCAGTTGTTCCAGAGGCCGAGTGAAGCTGGTGGAGACGAAGTACACCAGGACGCTACCCGCCAGCACGCCGGCGATGCCGATCCCGAGAATCCAGCCGTTCAGGCTTTGCAGAAAACGGGTTGCGTCGTCAAAGGACTTGAAAACGGTCAGCGTGACGCGCGGGGCGTCGGCAGGGGAAAGGCGCACCGAGGTGGCCAGGAACTGCTCCCCCGCCAGCGTGATCTCCACCGGAGCTCCCTTCGTCCCCAACTGACCGGGCAACTCCCGTTGCTGCGCCGCAGGAATGGTAGTAACCGCCAGGTCGTTCTCATGCCGGAAGGCGACTTGGCTGGATGCAATGCGGGCCACATCGCGCGCCACCTTCGCATCCACTTCGAAACCCACCGCGAGTACGCCGATCTGCGCGTTCTGCGTGCGAGCGCCGAAGTAGATGGGTTGCACGAAGACCTGGAACAAATGGCCGTCCAGAAACCACCAATCGCGCGACCGCTTCGCGGATAAGGTGCCGCGCAACGGAGCCTCCGCGTCCATGCCTGCCACTCCGGGAGCGGTGCTATGCAGCGCGAACACTTGGCCGTTCATGTCGGCCATGACGAAGAGCTGGCTACCGCTGAGGTCCCAGAAGGATTTGGAGGCGTCCTGAATGGTGGCCGTATCCTGTGACGTCATCGCCGCCATCAACGGAGGCAGCGTCGCCAACAAGGCCGCAGTTCCTTGCAGAGTAGTCTCGCGTTGCTGCTGCAGGGCCTGGAACGTGTCCAGTGAATTGCGCAATTCCTGCGACAACTGTTCGCGCACCCGCACTTGCACCCGCTGCCGCACCATCAACAACATCGCGCTGGTCAGCAACGCCGAGATCAGCGCCAGCGCCAGCATGAACTTCGTTCTGAGGTTGCCCTTTAACACCGGGGATCTTCGCTATGGGACAAACTTGTAGCCTACGTTGTGAACCGTCACAAAGTGCGCCGGGCTGCTGGGATCCTTCTCCAGCTTCTGCCGCAGCGTCAGGATGTGAGAATCCACGGTCCGTGTGGATGGATAGGAGTTGTAGCCCCACACTTCACTCAACATTTGGTCGCGGGAAACGACACGTTCCGGGTTGAGGGTGAAGTACTTAAGCATCTTGAATTCCTGCGGTGCCAGCAATACCGGCTGTCCCATGCGCGATACTTCCATTCGAGTGAAGTCCACGATGACATCCCCGAACGCCACTTGTTCCACCGGCGGATTGCGGCGTGATCGGCGCAATACAGCGCGGACGCGCGCCATCAACTCCTTTGGGCTAAACGGCTTAATGACATAATCATCAGCGCCTAGTTCAAGTAGTAAGACTCGGTCTACTTCGTCCGCGGAACCGGTTAGGATCAAAATCGGTACTTCTTCGGACTCTTTGCGGATCAGTTTGCACACGTCTTGCCCGCTGAGCTGGGGCATGCGCAGGTCCAGCATGACGAAGTCCGGACGCGTCGCCTTGAAAGCCGCCAACCCCTCGGCTCCATTGGTGGCGATTTCGACGGTGTAGCCTTCGGTCTCGAAAATCTGCTGTAACGCTTTCCGCGTGGCGCGATCATCTTCGATAACTAGGATTCGTTCCGGCAAGGGGGCCCTCGTCAACCGTTATACTACAGCAACGGGCGATTTTACGGGTCGAAACGCTGGGAATCGTTCTTTTGACAACTTGTTGACATTCCGGACCCATGGTTCAGGGAGTCACACAGAGGGGTGACATGCGGGGTATAGCCTTACTAGCGGCTTTGGTGTGTCTGGGCGGAGTACCGCAGGCCTACGGGCAAGCGCCGCCCGATGCCGTGGCTGCGCAATTGCGGGAATTGACGACGCTGGTGAACCAGATGCGTCAGGAACTCGCCGATTCAAAGCGTGAATCGGGCGAGCTGCGGCAGCAACTGAACGCCATTCAAGGGGAGCTGAACGCTCTGCGCGGGCAGCCTGCGGCGGAACAACTGGCGGCGCTACAGGAAGAACATGAGCTGCTCGCGGCCAAGGTGGACGATCAATATCAGACCAAGGTCGAAAGTGGGTCCAAGAACAAGGTCAAACTTTCCGGCCTGGCCCTCTTGACGATGGTTTCCAGTCGCGGAGCGGTGAACAGTCTGGACCTCCCTGAGTTCGCTACCGCGCGCGGTCCGGGGGAAAGCAACGGTGCGTTCGGAGCTTCGGTGCGCCAATCCATCATCGGGTTGGACGTCGAAGGACCCACCTTTGCGGGAGCCAAAACACGCGGCGAGGTCCGGCTGGATTTCTTCGGCGGCATGCCGTCGGAACCGGATGGCGTCACCACAGGATTCGTTCGGATGCGGACCGCCAAGCTGGTAATGGATTGGGCGAATCATACGCTGGAAGCTGTTCAGGATAAACCGTTTATCTCGCCGCTTTCTCCCACCTCGCTTGTGCAGACGGCGTATCCGGCGCTATGGGGTAGCGGCAATATGTGGGCCTGGATTCCGCAAGTCCACATGACACATCGCTTGCAAGCGACGCAGAAAACCAAGCTCCTTGTACAGTACGGTGTGATGGACGCGTTGACCGGTGAGATTCCAGGTGCCGAATACGATCGTATTCCCACTGCGGGCGAGCGCAGTCGCATGCCGGCCTACGCGTTCCGTTTGGGGGCGCAGCGCAACGGCCAGCGCCAGGCGACCGGCGGCTTGGGCGCCTACTATTCGCGTCAGAATTGGGGCTTCAACCGGCGCGTGGATTCCTGGGCCATGACGGCTGACTGGGATCTGCCGATGGGGCGCTTTGTCTCTCTATCCGGCGAACTCTACCGGGGCCGGGCGATCGGTGGCCTGGGTGGCGGAGCCAGCAGCACCGTGCTCCTCAGCGGTCCGACGTCGAGCCCGACAACCTCGGTGCTCGCCATGAAGAGCGGCGGCGGTTGGGCGCAATTGAAGTACAAGCCACTGCAACGCTGGGAGTTCAACGCGGTGTACGGCGGCGACTTCCCGTTCCGCCTGTCGCGGCCCGGTTTTCCGTCCGTGTTCGCGGCGGAAGATCCGCGTCCCAAACGGAATTCCAGCGCGTTCTGGAACGTCATTTACCAGCCGCGCACCAACTTGTTATTCTCAGTGGAGTACCGCAAGTTGTGGACCACCCAATTTGACGATCTACAGCGGAAAGCAAGTCACCTCAGTCTGGGTGCGGGGATCCTGTTCTGAGGATAGGGGATCGTTTGCAGCGTTCGCGTGCCATTTGGAGTCTGCCGGTCGGGCTGTGTTTGTTGGCCTCGCTGACCTGTGCTCAAACGGTCACGGTTAGCGGTACCGTGAACATCATGCGCCCCGGCAAAGCG
This sequence comes from Bordetella parapertussis, assembly GCA_943328975.2. GTDB lineage: Bacteria > Acidobacteriota > Terriglobia > Bryobacterales > Bryobacteraceae > Palsa-187. The sequence goes on from CALQCC020000008.1 coordinate 94,146, forward strand.
AAACCCGATCATTCAGGTGCCGTGATCTCTCTGCAAGCCATGCCGCTGGTAGCAGGAGCGGGGAAGAAGCTACCGCCCGCGACCTTCACCGTGGTCCAGAAGGACAAGACCTTCGATCCTCATGTGCTGGCAGTTCCTGTGGGATCGATGGTGGCTTTCCCCAACTTCGATCCGTTCTTCCACAACGTCTTCTCCATGTTCGATGGACGCCGCTTCGACCTGGGGCTATACGAAGCGGGGGCATCCCGCACCGCATCGTTCCCCAAGGCGGGCGTGTGCTACATCTTCTGCAACATTCACCCCGAGATGACCGCGATCATCGTGGTGGTGGATACGCCGCATGTGATTGTGTCCAACGCCTCGGGAAAGTTCTTGATTCCCAACGTTCCGCCCGGCCGCTATCGCGTGACCGTGTGGCATGAACGCGCGCAGTTGGCGACCAAAGGGGATTACCCGCGCGACTTGACCATATCAGCCGAATCGGAGTCCTTAGGTATCATCCAACTGGTCGACTCCGGCCAACTGACGGTGCCGCACAAGAACAAGTACGGCCGCGATTACGATAGCGGCACCTCCGGACCCAACTATAAGTGAGCCGCGAGCATCCGTTACACTGAAGTGATCGGATGCCTCAGGACTCTAGCGATCCCGCCCTTCAACCTCCCACGAGTGTGTCTCCGGCTGCGCCGGTTGCGGACGATCCCGTCGAAACCATCTATCGAGAGCTGGAAGCCCGGCTGCACGAACTGAGGCCCACCGAAGATGCCGCGCCGTTGGAACGGGCGTACCGTTTCGCCGCCGCGCAACACTTGGGGCAGAAGCGCGCTTCGGGCGAGCCGTACATGATCCATCCGCTGCTGGTGACACGCCAGTTGCTGGAGATGAATCTGGATATGACGTGCTTGCAGACCGGTATCCTGCACGACGTTGTGGAAGACACTTCCGTCACGCTGAGCCAAGTTCGGAACATGTTCGGGGAAGACGTCGCGCGCTGCGTGGATGGCGTCACCAAGCTGACCAAGCTCGACTTCGCTTCGCGTGAAGTACGACAAGCCGAAAGCCTGCGCAAGATGTTGCTCGCGATGGTGGATGACATTCGCGTGGTGCTGGTGAAGATGGCGGACCGGCTGCACAACATGCGCACGCTGGGTAGTCTCTCGCCGGAGAAGCAAGCTCGCATCGCGCAGGAAACTGTAGACATCTACGCGCCCATCGCGCACCGGCTCGGTATGGGTAAGATCCGCGCGGAGCTGGAAGATCTCGCCTTCCAGTATCTGGAGCCGGAAGCCGCCGAGGAACTCAACAAGGAACTGGAAGGCACGCGCGCCTCGAACGAGGCATTCCTCAATGAGGTCAAACACATCATCGAGGTGAAGCTGGCGCGGGAAGGGATTCGAGCGCATCTAGAGACGCGGGTGAAGCGCCCGTACTCGGTGTTCCTGAAACTGCGGCGGCAGAAGATCGTGTTGGACCAGGTGTACGATCTGCTGGCGATCCGCATCGTCACCGATTCGGTGAAGAACTGCTACGCGGCGCTGGGCGTGATCCACAATGAATGGCGGCCGATTCCTGGACGCATCAAGGACTTCATCGCGATTCCGCGGCCCAACTTGTATCAGTCGCTGCACACTTCTGTGATGGGTCCCAAGGGCAGGCATTTTGAGGTGCAGATCCGCACCGAAGAGATGCATCGCATCGCGGAAGAAGGCATCGCGGCACACTGGAAGTACAAAGAGGGTCGCAAGGCGAACGCGGCGGATGATGATCAGCGCGTGACGTGGCTGCGGCAGCTCGTCGAGTGGCAGCGCGACATGCGCGATTCGGGCGAGTTCATGTCCACGCTCAAAGTGGATCTGTACCCGGATGAAGTCTACACCTTCACACCGCAAGGCAAGGTGATCGTGTTGCCGCGCGGCGCGACGCCCATCGATTTCGCCTACGCGATTCACTCGCAGGTGGGCAATACGTGTACCGGTGCCAAGGTGGGCGGGCGAATCGTGCCGCTGAAGTACGGCCTGCGCAACGGTGACGTGGTGGAGATCCTCACGCAGGCGGGGCATCTGCCGAGTAAAGACTGGCTCGGGATCGTCAAGACGCCGCGCGCTCGGAACAAGATCAAGCACGTCATCAACACGACCGAGCGCGTGAAGGCGATCGAGATCGGCGAGAAGTATCTGGAGCGCGAAGCTCGCCGCTTGGGTGTGTTCCTGAGCCGCATCACGCCGAAGCAGATGGAAGCCGTGGCGACGGAGTACGGCTGCTCGAAGATCGAAGATCTACACGCGGCGCTGGGGTACGGGAAGTATTCGCCTCGTCAGATATTGCAGAAGTTAGCTCCGGAGCTTGTGCCGGAGGAAGCGTCTGAGAGCGAGGAAGAAACTCCGCGCGCGCAGTATTCGGCGGATGAGGCAGCGAACAAAGACCTGGTGATCAAGGTCAAGGGGATGGATGATCTCCTCACGTACCTGGCCAAGTGCTGCAACCCGATCCGCGGCGAACCTATTGTTGGCTATGTGACGCGCGGGAAGGGAATCGCCATCCATTCCGCCAACTGCACCAACGTGCAGAACCTGATGTACGAAGTGGAGCGCAAGATCGAAGTCGAGTGGGCGCGCGCAGTGCAGGAGACGTTCCACGTGAGCCTGCTGGTCCGGACGGAAGATCGCCCCGGCATGTTGAGCCAAGTGACGACCGCGCTGTTCAACGAACAGACCAACATTCGGACGCTGGAGACGCGTCCCGGCGACGGCCCGTCGAATGAGGGAGCCGTGGTCGCGATGACATTAGAAGTGAAGGACAAGCGACAGCTGGAGCGCGTCATATCGGCCATCCGGCGCGTGTCGGGAATTCGAGATATTGAGAGAGTCAATGAGATCTGAAGCGGAACACATAGCGATTTCGAAGTCCAAGGGCATTCACATCGATTGGAAAGACGGACACCATAGCGACTATTCGCTCGGCTACTTGCGCGATGAGTGCCCGTGCGCGACCTGCACCGGAGCGCATGGGACGGAGCCGCAGAAGACCAACTACGCGGTGGAAGAAGCCAAGCCGGCGAACCCGTTCCAGATGTTCACGCCGAAGCTGAAGATGCTGAAGGTGGAGGAAGTGGGCGCGTACGCGATCCAGATTCAGTGGAGCGACGGGCACGGGTCGGGGATATATTCGTTCGACCACTTGAGGAAGATTTGCGGGTGCGCGGAGTGCAAGGCGGCAGCGTAACGGTGCGCCTATTGTCGTCGAGTTGGGCCAGAGTCCCTATCTGGCTGGCATTCGGCCTGTTTGCGACCTTCACTCTGGTTGTTTCCCTAGGAAACTTAGTAGTGCTCGGAAGCATGCTGATATTTGTCGGTTCGATCGGCTACCTCTTGTTCCACTACTTTGCTTGTGAATTCCAGGTTGTGATTGATGGTCCCGACTTGGTGATTTCCCGAGGCGATAAATCGGTGAAGGTTCCAGTATCTGCAATTCGCGCCGTTGACGAGAGCCACTGGAGTAAACCGAAGTCGATTGCGCTGTCATTCGACAGTGATATAGGCTTTGGACGAGTCATCGAGTTCGTCCCAGAGCACCTGGTGAATCCGCCCTGGGCCGGACATCCGACGGCAATTGAACTGAAAATGCTTGCGGGACTTAAACCGCTGAAATAATGCCTTCAACCCTGCTAAGCAAAACGCGAGCAGCCTACTTCCCGGCCGGTTCCTTCACCGCATCGCCATAGACCCACGCGTATCCACCAAGGTAGGCCTTTTCGTATTCGTGATACACCGGCAAGCCGCTCGTCTTGCTCACCCACAACGTTACCCGGCCGGTGGTGTTGCTCCCAGCTGAGGCGTCCAATTTGTACTTCACAACGGCTTGGCCACGGTAGGTCGCGTTCCCCACCAGTTCACAATTGACTGGGCCCTTGGCGGCTTGGAGCCTGATGGATACGGTGAAGGGATGCTCCGAAGGCGCAGGGTCGGTTCGATAGTTGCCCGAACCGCCGGCATCCGTCCAAATCGTTTTTCCGATCCGAACCGTCGCGGGCGTTTTGGGGAGCGGTTGCTCCGGAGTCTTCATGTCGTATTCGGCTAGCCGCGGTTGTTGCCAAGACTTGGCCAGCGCATCGAGCGGAGCCGCGCAATCCGCCAGTGCAACGCCGGGCAGGAGAAACGCGGAGAGCACTAGACTCGTCAGACCGATGTTGATACGGGTTGGAAATGTCATTGGATTCCTTTTGGACGGGGCGAGGGGCTAGCCGTCACACCGTTAGGATAGCGCGGGATTCACCGCTTGTCCGCTTGCTGACGCGCGCGGTTTGGTGTTGGGTATTTTCTGCTCAAACCTGCTAAAATAAAGGGTCGCGGCACTCCTTCCCCGCCGCGGGTACACGATCATTTTAGGAGCATAACGCTTGGCAGATCCTCAGGACCCCACCATTCCGCCCGCTGGCGGCCAGATTCCTTTAGGCGGTGATGGCGGCTCCAAAAATCAGGTTCCGATCAACATCGAAGACGAGATGAAACGCTCGTACCTCGATTACGCGATGAGCGTGATCGTGGGGCGCGCGCTACCGGACGTCCGCGATGGTTTGAAGCCCGTGCATCGCCGCACGCTGTACATGATGCATGAGATGGGGTTGCACTACAATCGCCCCACCAAGAAGTCGGCCCGTGTTGTCGGCGACGTCATGGGTAAGCTGCATCCGCATGGCGATTCGGCGATCTACGACGCGTTGGTCCGCATGGCGCAGCCGTTTTCGTTACGCTACCCGTTGGTGGATGGACAAGGTAACTTCGGCTCAGTGGACGGCGATCCGCCGGCGGCCATGCGGTACACCGAAGCTCGTTTGTCGAAGATCGCGGCTTCGCTGCTGGAAGATATCGACAAGGACACGGTCGACTTCAAGGCCAACTACGACGAGACGGAGACCGAACCGGAAGTTCTGCCCACGCGCGTTCCGAACCTGCTGGTGAACGGCAGCGAAGGTATCGCGGTCGGCATGGCGTCGAAGATTCCGCCGCACAATCTAACGGAGATCGTCAACGCGTGCATCATGCTGGTGCAGAATCCGGCGACGCCGCTGGCGAAGATTGCGGAAGTGGTGCAGGGTCCCGACTTCCCGACGGGCGGCTTTATTCTGGGTCGCGAGGGGATTCAAAACTACTTCGCTACCGGCCGTGGATCGATCAAGATTCGCGCCAAGGCGGCCACCGAATCTTCTGGGCGCGATCGTGAGGCGATCGTAGTCACGGAGCTTCCCTACCAAGTCAACAAGGCTCGGCTGATCGAATACACGGCCAGCCTGGTGAACGAGAAGAAGATCGAAGGCATTTCCGAAATCCGCGATGAGAGCGATCGCGATGGCATGCGCATCGTGTATGAATTGAAGCGCGGCGAACAAGCGGAAGTGGTTCTGAATAACCTGTACAAGCAGACGCAACTGCAGACCAGCTTCGGCGTCATCCTGCTCTCGATCGTCAACGGGCAGCCGCGCGAGCTCGGCATCGTCGACGCGTTGAAGCGGTTCATAGAACATCGCATCGACGTCGTGCGCCGTCGCACGGATTTCTTGTTGCGCAAGGCTCGGGAACGCGAGCACATCTTGCTGGGCTTCCAGCGCGCGCTGAATAATCTGGACGAAGTTATCGCCCTGATCCGCGCCTCGAAGTCGCCCAAGGAAGCGCGTGAGGCCTTGATGGCCTTTATCACGCCGGCGGAAGCGGCAGCCTACGCCAAGCTGGTGGATGCGGATCCTCGTGGACCGCGCTTCTCAGAACGGCAGGCGCAAGCCATCATCGAACTGCAACTCCAACGCCTCACCGGCATGGAGCAGCAGAAGATCATCGACGAGTTGGCCGACATTCAGGCGAAGATCGCCGAGTATCTGGACATTCTCGGTTCCGAGAAAACGCTGCGCAAGTTGATCATCGACGAATTGAAGGAAGTCCAGAAGGACTTCGGCGACGAGCGCCGCACGCAGATCATCGAAGACACCGGCGAGATTTCGCTGGAAGACTTGGTTCAGGTGGAAGACGTCGCGGTGACTGTATCGCGCGGCGGCTACCTGAAGCGCACTGCGGTCGATACCTATCGCCGCCAGACGCGCGGTGGCAAGGGCCGCATCGGCATGTCGACGCGCGCCGAGGACGTAGTGGAGCATCTCATCATCGCGTCCACTCACGCCTACTTGTTGATCTTTACCAACAAGGGCCGCCTCTACTGGCTGAAGATTTACAACATCCCTGATGCGGGAACCACGGGCAAGGGCAAACATTGCTCGGGTCTGATTAACCTGCAACCGGATGAAACGGTCACGGCGTTCCTGCCAGTGAAGGAATTTGTCGCGGGCAAGTACATCGTGATGGTCACCAAGCAGGGCGTCATCAAGAAGTGCGAACTTACGGAGTTCGACAATCCGATGGCCCGTGGCATCATCGCGCTGGGCTTGGACGAAGGCGACGATCTTCTTGCCGCTCGGTTAACGAATGGCGACAACTACATCTTCATCGGTACGCATGACGGTATGGCTTGCCGCTTCAAGGAAGAGGACGTTCGTCCGATGGGTCGTCCGGCTCGCGGTGTTCGTGGCATGGACCTGGATCCGGGCGACTATGTCGTCGGTGTCGAGGTGGTCGAAGAGAATGGCCTGTTGTTGTCCATCTCTGAGAACGGCTACGGCAAGCGCACGCCGCTGAAGGACTATCGCTTAACGGCGCGCGGTCGCAAGGGCGTCATCAACATGAAGACCACGCTGAAGATCGGCAAGGTGATCGGCATCCTGTCTGTGAAGGATGACTCCGAGTTGATGATCATCACCAAGGGCGGGCAGATTATCCGCATCGATTCCAGCGAGATCCGTCAGGCTGGCCGCTCCACGCAAGGCGTGCGATTGGTCAACGTGGAGAAGGGCGACCTGGTCGCTGCCGCGAGCTTGATCCCGGATACCGAAGTGATCGCGGGCGAAGATCAAGGTGATCTTCCGCTGCAGTAAGTAACAAATGATGCTCGAAGCCAAGCAAGTTGCGCTGTTCGACAATCTGCGGGCGCTGGGGAGCGTTATCGTGGCCTATTCGGGAGGTGCGGATTCTGCGTACCTCGCATGGGCTGCGCATCACGTTCTGGGCGATCGGGCTGTTGCGATCACTGCGGACTCGGCTTCGATTCCCGAGTCTCACAAACGCGATGCGGAGCAGTTCGCTGCTGCGCACGGGTTCCGCCACGAATACATTTCGACGGCGGAGTTCGACAATCCGGACTATGTGAAGAATGCTCCTGACCGTTGCTTCCACTGCAAGGACGAATTGTTCACGCAGCTCGCGGCGGAGTCGGCGAAGCGTGGGATCGCGCACGTGATCTACGGAGTGAACTCGGACGACTTAGGCGATTACCGGCCTGGACAGCGGGCGGCGCAGTTGCATAGCGTGAAGGCTCCGCTGGTGGAAGCGGGGTTGACGAAGGCGGAAATTCGGGAGTTGTCGCGGCTCGCGGGGCTCACTACTTGGGACCGTCCTGCTTCGGCGTGTTTGAGTTCCCGCATTCCGTATGGAACACCGGTCACGATTCAGAACGTGAAGACTGTTGAGCGCGGGGAAGAAGAGATCCGAGCGCTCGGGTTCCGGCAGTTCCGCGTGCGGTTTCATGGCGACCTGGTGCGTATAGAGATCGCGCCGGAAGAATTGGCTCGCGCGTTGGACCCTGCGATGGCGCGAGCCTTCACGGCCATTTTCAAGCCGCTCGGCTTTCACTACGTGACATTGGACCTGGAAGGGTATCGCCAGGGATCGCTCAATGCGGTGCTCGGGATCAAAGCGGTTTCCGAGTCCAAGCTCCATACTGTGTAGGCGCCAGTATCTGGCTGCCTGCCTCGATGACGGCTTCTTCCACTTTGCCGGCCAGTGTGTGATCCGCGATTACTCCTGGCGGCAATTCCAACCCCAGATCCTTCAAGCGAGGCGCAACGCTGATCAGCGTGTTCGCGACCCATGGATAAATATAAGATCCGGGCGCGCCTCCAACGAGGTTTTCCGCGACGATCGTGGGGAAGGGCAGACCTGCGTCGACAAAGGCCTTGCCTACGCGGCGTCCAAAATCGGGTGGGGCGCCGGCGCGACGGAAGGCCTCACCGACCAACGCGTACACTTGATCGAATAGTTCACATGGCGGATCACTCGCGTGTGGATCCGGAAAATCGAGTTCGTGGAAGACCACGACACCACCGGGCTTTAGGAATTGCGCCAACTGCCGGATGGTCGCGCCGGCATCCGGCTGGTAGAGCAGAATGTAGCGGCCCACCACGGCGTCGAACAGTTCGGTGGTGGCGAAGTCTTCCAGGTTGGTTGCCTGAAAGGACACCCAGGAGGAGCAGCCTTGTTCGACGGTTCGTTCGCGAGCACGTTCCAACGCGACGGCGTCGCGGTCCAGACCAACGACACGTCCGCCGGGACCGACGATGTCGGCGGCGAGCAGCGCAACGTCTCCCATACCGGAGCCGAGGTCGAGCACGCGCATTCCAGGAGACACGCCCGCGGTGCGGAAATACTTCTCTGTGAAGGGACGTAGCAGCCGCGCCTGGAGCATCAGGCGTTCGTATTCATGGACCGAATTTCCCAGGACGTAGTTGGAAGGAGTGCTCATAACATTCCATACTACGAAGTTTTTTGGGTCTTGGATTTAGGCGACGCGGGTGAGCGCGCGGTACTTTTGCTCATGATCCGCTGGCAACAAAACCCACATGGTATAGATACCCAGGGCGGTGCCAAATGGGATGTTGATCAGGCCAATGGCTCCTGCGATCAAGGCGGCGATGCGTGCCCAGCCAAGGCGCATGAGCAAGCCGATTCCTACGAGGACCGACAAGGCTCCGGCGGCTACTAACAAGCCACCGATGAAGGGCAGGAAAACGCGCATGAACTGCGGGACTTCCGGTGGCAGGAAGCGGCTCCCGAAGATGGTCAGAAGCAAAAGGCCCGGTCCGGCTTGGAAGGCTGCATGGGCCAGACATAGGATTCCCAGCAAACGAACGTGTCCCTCGATGCCGCGTTTCGGTGGCATGAACGGCGCGAAAGACTTTCCGCAAGAAGGGCAGGATTGCGCGCCTGTTACCAGCTTGGCACCGCATCGGTCACAGAACATGGTCGCCTCCTTATGAGGATACGGTAGCTAGGCTTTGTTTGTTCCCTGGATAAAGAGCGGAGATCAGCAGGCCGGTCAAGACGACCACTACGCAGCCGATCACGTTGAACCACAAGTAGGCGCCGGTGAACTGCGCGGTGATGAAGATGGCGATCTCGCCGGCAATGACGCCGATGAAGGCCGCGTTCGCGGTGCAGCGTTTTACGAAGAACGCCAGCACGAAGACGCCGAGCATGCCTCCGTAGAACAGCGAGCCGACGTAGTTCACGGCTTCGATGAGCGCGCCGAAGTTGGTGGCGTAGCTGGCGAAGACCATGGCGTAGACCGCCCAGAAGGCGGTGGCGATTCGTGAGGCTCCCAGGTAATGCTTGTCGCTGCTGTCTTTCGACATGTAGCGTTTATAGACGTCGATCACGGAGACCGTGGCGAGGGAATTAATTTCGCCGGAGATGGCCGACATGGCGGCGGTGAAGATCACGCCGACTACGAGTCCGACGATCCCGATCGGCAAGTAATGGGTGACGAAGGAAAGGAAGATGTAGTTGGTGTCGGGCGCGCCAGCGGCTTTTTGCGCATCGGCGCGGACGGTGTCCAGTTCTTTCTGGGCTGCGCGGAATTGGTCCTTCGAGCCTGGTGCGTCGTTGAGCAAAGCTCGGGCCGCGGATTGTCGGTGGTCGAAGGCTACGTCATAGCGAGCTTCCAGGGCGGGGAAGCCGGGTGTCTTTGAAACCTGTTCTAGCTGGACCGGATTGAATAATACCGGAGGCTTCTCGAACAGAAATACGACGAAGACCATGGCTCCGATGAAGAGGATGAAGAACTGCATCGGCACTTTGGCCATCGCGTTGAAGAGGAGTCCGAGGCGGCTCTGGCCAATCGATTTGCCAGTTAGGTAGCGCTGCACTTGGCTCTGATCGGTTCCGAAATACGCGAGCGCGAGGAACATGCCGCCGATCAGGCCGGTCCAGATGTTGTAGCGGTCGTTCCAATCGAAGGAGGTGGTGACGGCGTTGAGCCGTCCGGCTGCGCCTGCGAGTGTGAGGGCGTCGGTGAACGATACGTCGGGGGGGAGCAGTGAAATCGCAACGCCGAAGGACAAGATCAGAGCGAAGAGGATCACCATCATCTGCTGCACGTCGGCCCAGGTGACCGCTTTGATGCCGCCCATCGTCGTGTAGAGCGTGACGAGCCCGCCCATGAGGATGACGGTCCCTTGATAGGGCCAGCCGAGAACTACGGACAACACGATCGCCGGAGCCGAGAGTGAGATGCCTGCGCCCAGGCCGCGCGAGATCAAGAAGATGATCGTGACTAGCAGGCGAACCTTCGCGTCGAAGCGCTTCTCCAGATATTCGTACGCCGTGTAGACCTTGGCTCGATGGAAGATGGGCACGACGGTGGCGCACAGGATGACCATCGCTAATGGCAGTCCGAAGTAAAACTGCACGAATCGCATGCCGTCGGTGTAGGCTTGCGCGGTGGTGGAGATGAAGGTGACCGCGCTGGCCTGCGTGGCCATGATCGATAGACCCATGGCGTACCAGGGCATGGTTTTGCCTGCGAGCAGGAATTGATCGGTAGAGGTGGAGCCTCGGCCGCGATACAAACCGTAGGAAACCAGGAAGATCAGCCAGCCAATGAGAACAACCCAGTCGAGTGGCCTCATGGACGATACGCTGCCGTGAAGATATAGAACAGCGTGATAACGCAGATCAGGTAGATGACGACAAAGCGATAGACGCTGGACCACTTACCGAGGAACGGTGGTGGTTCGTCGATAACGGGGCGTTCTTCTTCGGTCACTTATTGAACCTTCGCCGCGCTGAGCATGTTCGCGAAAATGCGGTACGCGCCGGGAACGCCGGCGGGCAGTTCGCGGAACCAATCGTAGGCGGAGAAAATATACGCGCCCTTGCCGTATTGGGTGTAGAGCATGCCGCCCTTGAGCGGCTCTTCGCCGGGGTCGTGCGATTCCAGAACGCTCGCGTATTTTTCATCCCACTGGTTGGGGAAGTTGAGGCCGCGTTCCTGCACCCAGCCGTCGAAGTCGGCTTGCGTGATTTCGTTGGGGGTGTGGAGAAGTTTCAACTGCGGATTGGGGAAGGTGATGGGGGCTTGTTCCACGGTCACGCGATCGCCGCTGGTACGGATGGGGTAGGGACCGATGTGTTCCAGAGGGCCTCCGGTGGGACCACCTTCATTCGCGTTGTACTGGACAACGACGGTGCCACCGTTGTTCGCGTAGGCGAAAAGGCGTTGATAGTTGGCTCGTAGGTCGGCGCGAGTGTTCCATGCCCGGACCCCGGTAACGACCGCATCAAACTTTGAAAGATCGCCGCGGGCCAGATCCTGAGTGCTGAGCAATGTGACATCGGCACCGAGTTGGCGGATCGCGTCGGGAACTTCATCGCCCGCGCCCATGACGTAGCCGACGGTTTTTGCAAGGTTGGTGATGTTGGCCTTGACCAAAGCCGTCTGCGCGGGGGGCAGCAGCATCTGGACCGGGATGTGCGGATAGTTGATGCGAACCAAGCCGGCCGACACCGCTGTTGAGTCCACCTGGGCGACGGCGCGGATGATTCCTTTGGAATCGGCGGCGGGCGGCGTGAGTTGGAAGGCGACGGTGGTTTGTTCATCGGTGAAGCCGAGATCGAAGTGTTGCGTGGCGGGGGTGACTCGCCAGCCGGCGGGGACTTCGAGGCGCACGTCGCCGGCTTGTTTGCCGCTATTCGAACGGACTGGGACCTCGACTTGGCGGGCCGTTGCATTGGCGAACACAATCGCATTCGTCGCGAGGTCGACCGCCACGGGGGGCACGATTTCGAGCGGACGGAACAACTCGCCCCAGACACGATCTACATAGCGGTGTTGCACGGGCCGCGTCAATTCCACGTCGGTACCGGCGATGCGGACCTTGAAGTGGGCTTCCAGCACGGGGGCATTAGCGGGGTTGCCGATGAGGCGCTGATCGGGGATGTTATACATCGTTCCGTTCTTGGGGTTCGCCAGCCAGAAGGGTCCGGAGTAGGGTTGGTTCGCGGGGACCTTGACGGTGAGCGGATACTGCGTCGGTTGGTTGTTGACCAGCACCGTGGGCGGGATGTCTTGCGAAGGCGCGCCTTGCATGCCGGTCAAGCGGATACCAGTGATGGAAACTTGAACGGGGAGCCGCACCGTCGCGGTCGCGTTTATGCGGAGGTCGCTACCGGGGGTGACGGCGAAATCGTTGGCCTGGGCTTCGAGGTGCAAGCCGCTGGCAAGGGCCATCAATTCGTCTAGCTCGGCTAACTTGCGCTGCGCGAGCGGATCGTTGATCGCTGCGATGAGAGGACGCGCCTCGGCGAGCGCTGCCAGCAGCTTCTCCGGATGCGCGGGTTCGAATGAGGCCAGGGCGCGATCAACCAGCGGAGCGACACGGGCTCCACCGGCGACGCGGCCCCAGGAAATGTCGACGCCTTCGAATAGGTCCTTCGTGGCTTTGTCGCCCGCGAGCGTGACCAGAGTGTTGCGCTGCGATCCGGGGCGTTCGGCGGAACCCATGCCCTGGCTACGATGTTGGCTGCGGCTCATGCCGGCGATCTGTCCGTAGGAGAAGCCTAGTTCGGGAGAGTACGTTCCCAAGTCCAAGTCCACGCCTTGTTCGGCAGGAGCAGCTTGCGCTGCGCCGCCACGACCGCCGCCCGGTCCGCCGCCAGCCGAGTTTTGCATCAGGCGTTTGGCCTGCCAGGGTTGCACGAAGGCGAGTTGTTCGGGGAACTTTGTGGGGTCCGCTGCGAGCGTGAACGCCTCTTTTCCGAGGATCGCGGAGGCTTGGTGATGCCCGTGACCATCGCGTGGAGTTCCGGTGAAGCGCAGGATTACAACGTCCGGACGGAAGCGGCGGATGTTCCACACCACGTCGGCGAGGACTTGTTCGCGAGGCCACTGCGTCAGCGTTTCGTCGGCGATCTTCGAGAATCCGAAATCGATGGCGCGGGTGAAGAACTGCTCGGCTCCATCGATCTTGCGCGCCGCGAGCAGTTCCTGCGTGCGGATGATGCCCATCTGGTCGCCCTGTTCGGAGCCGATCAGATTCTGTCCGCCCTCACCGCGCGTCAGCGCCAGGTACGCTGTCCGTACGTGGCGGCCGCGGGCCAAATAGGCCAGCATTGCGGTGTTCTCGTCATCGGGATGCGCGGCGATCATCATCACGCTACCCAGCGTGTTCAGCTTTTCCAGCGCCTGCCGGATCTCCGCTTCGCCTGAAATCGTCCGTTGAGCATAGAGCGGAGCAACAGCCGCAATCAGGAATAGGGCAAGACTTTTGCGCATCATAGTTGAACCTGGGTTATGGAAGAGGTCCCGTCTATTTTACCAACGGAATCAATATTCTGGGGGGGAGCTAGCGGTTCGTATTTTCCGGCACTGTGATGTGTTGAATGCGGAACGGCGAGGTGGGCTGCTTCGGGTCTACATCTACGCGTACCCAATGGGCCTCGGTTTCGCCAGGGACTTCCAGCCGGAAGAAATTGTCGATCAAGCGTTTATCGCTGGTCCGCACGAGCGGTTGATCGAAGCGGAAGAAGTGGGAATCGCCGTGGATCGCGAGCACCGGTTTCCCAAATGAGATCGATTCGTCTTCCATCGCGCGCAGCGTGTCTTTAAAGCCTGCCGTTGGCTCCGCGTGTCCATCGGGCACTAAGGGGAATAAGGGGTCCGCTTGAAAGGCGAGCACCACGCTCCCGAACTTATTTTCTTTGGCCACGGTAAACGCGGCCCGCATCCACTCGATGGTGGCTCGATTGCGAGCGGCATACTCTGCGTCATTCGCTGCGTTACGCCCCAGGTTGTTGTTGCTTCCGATCACATGCACGGTCACGAACAACACGTTCCCTTGGGCCCACACGGCGTTTTCCCGGAAGGGCGCACTTTGCTGGATCAGGCGTAGCTTCTTCTTGCCAAACGATTCGTCGGTAGAGAAGAAGACCTTGCGAACTTGAGCCAATCGCTCCAACGGATCGTAGCCGCCGTCAGCGGGGCGATGGCAATCGGTCCAATCGTTGTCGCCTGGCGTGAGAATCATAGGACGCAGGAATAGATTGAAGCCGCGTAATCGATCCGCGAAGAGGTCATCGCTACAGTGCGAAGATCCGCTCTTGATGTCGCCCACGTGAATGGCGAAGCGCAATCCTTTCGCCGCGTTGATGGATTCTACCAGCGCGGGCCATTTGCGCTCGCCGTCTTCGCCGTATTGCTGATCTCCGATGGCTGCGAATGAGAATGCCTGGGTGGAAGGCCGCAGCTCCTTCTTCATGCGATTCACCACCGACGTGTCGATCTGCGCGGCCAGAGGTAGAGCGGCCAGGATAAGCAACGCGAGGCGGCGCACGGCTAGTTTCCTACGGCGACGCGAGTCTCGCGGATCTGCGCCGCATGTCGGCGCGCGTGGCCGGTCAGCACGTGCATCAGTTCGGACCCGTTCATTTCCCCAAACCGAGCGTGTGCGACTTTTACCGAGTACAGCTCGGTTCCCCGGGCTCGGGCGATTTGTGCCGTCCGGTCGCGGGCCTCGTTGAAGGCGTCCACGGCAGCCGCGAGAGTTGCGAAGCGCCCAGCGGGGACAACCGCCTCCGGAGCCTGCACCTTGGTGGAGCGATCCATAATCATCCCGAACAGACGCCCTTCCTTTTCGGCGTCCGGCTGCGGGGTCGGATGCACTTCGCCGGTGGTGAGCCAGCCGAGGAAGCGATCTTCTACCGTGACGATATGCTCCAGGCATTCCAGCACGGACCAGCGATCCGGGGCAGGCTTGGTTGCCGCAGCCTCATCCGAAAGATCTCGTACAGAAACAAGAACGTCCTGACGGCCATCTTCGAGGAGGGCGATCAGGACGTTGTCATGTGGGGATTCCATCCCCTTAGTTTAATCCCCGACTATTACATTCCGGTTAGAACGTAATGCGAGCCACCATGGTGCCGTTGCGCGGGGAGATGATCGGCGGACCGCCGACGCCGCCGAGCTGCACCGGATTCAACCAGCCGAAGCCGGAAGAGGTGGTGCCGTTGGGACGGAAGGCCTGAATCGCTTTGGCGTTGTTCGCTGTCGGGTTGTTCCAGAACGCGCGGTTGAAGATGTTGCCGAATTCCGCGCGGATGTTGAGGGCAACGCGCTCGCTGAGACGGAACGTGCGACCGAAGTTCATCGATTCATTCGGACGGCGTTGATAGCGGTAGTCGGTGTAGTAGGCCGGAGCGGAGCTAAACCGTCCATTCTGCGGATCGGTCCAAGCGGCCGAGTTTAGCAGGAAGGTCTTCTGCGGATCGTAGCAGTGGCAGTTCGGGTCTTTCGTGAACAACGGCTGTCCAGGGACGCGTTCCGCGAACGTGCTCTGGAAGATCATGTTCTGCAGCGACGGGTTGTTCTGCGCGGTGGGCACGGGGATCGGTTGGCCGCTCTGGTAGACCAGGACGACCGCGTAGGTCCAATCCGAAAGCGCCTGACGGACAATCACGTTTCCAGTTTGCAGCCGCGGCGTTTGATAGTTGGCCGAGATGATGAACTGGAACGGAATGTCGAAGCTCGACAGATACTTGTTCAGGCCACGGTTGTAGACGTCGTTGAAAACGGCGCTGCCGGTGGTGCCGGGATTCGGTTCGCGTTCGGAGCCATTCGCCAAGCCGCGCGCCCAAGTGAAGGTGCTGGTGGCGGAGAGGCCATGCGAGAGACGCTTGGTCGCTTTCATCTGCAGCGAGTCATACCAGGTCTTGCCCAGCGGAGCCCAATAGGTGTTGATGGTGGTGTACTGCGGGAACGGCCGCAAGGACTGTGCCACGGTTTGTGCGGTGGGGAAAGTCCCGTAGGGGCGACCGAAGCCACGTTGTTGGGCAGCCGCGGAACTCACGAAGCCGGAGAGAATCGTGCGGTCCGCTGCGTTGTCCATGTTGAGTCCGGCGGCGGCGATGCGAGAGAGCGGTGTCGCGTTGAAGTTGACCAGGCCAGGAGCCTGCCACCACACGCCGCGGTTGGCGACGTAGGAAGCTTCAATCACGAGGTTCGAACTCAGCTCGCGCTGTACGCCGATGGACCATTGATACTGTCGAGCCGGCCGGCCGGCGTTCTGGTCCATGAAGACGGGACCCACACCAGGCGTCGGGGAGGACGTCGGATACTGAGCCGCGTTATATGTAGGCCAAGACGGCGGTAGGAAGCTGGACGGAATACCGTTGGCAAGCGTGGTGACCGGTGTGCCAAAGGTAGGGCTGTTGTTGGTGGCGGACGATCCCGCCAAGCCGCCAGCCGAGTTGTTGTGCTGCGCCGTACCGGAGTAGACGATACCGAAACCGGCGCGAACGACGGTCTTCGAGTCGTACTGATAGGCCAGACCCAAGCGCGGTCCGAAGCCCGCGGCGTAGTTATGAGCGAGGTTGCAATTGCAGCGTCCGGCGCCATTGCCGTCGTACACTGCCGCACCCAAAACTCCGAGCACGGGTTGAATCGTGGTGGGCGAAAAGAACGGAGCGCGACCGTACTGCTCACGCAAGTAGGTGGAGTAGTCGTAGCGCAGGCCGTAATCAAAGGTCAGCTTGCGGGTAATCTTCCAGGTATCTTGCACGAACAGTCCGAGCTGCTTCTTGCCCAGTCGAGGGTTGGTCATGTTCGCGATCGTCACCGAGTTTACTTGGCCCAGCAGGAAGCTGGCATAGCCAAAGCCGACGTTCGCGCCGCCGACCGCAGTGTTCTGGAACGGTTGTCCCGTCTCTGCTTGAGAGAAGGTGTAGGCTCCGTCGGTGTTGGCCACCGAATCCACGGGGTAACCTTCGGTGCGGAATTCCGATCCGAACTTGTAAGAGTGGTTGCCGCGGACCCAGCTCAAGCTTGCATTGAAGGTGGGGCTCTGGGTAACGTTGCGCGTTCCCGCGGCGGAGCCAATGTTCTTGATGCCGCCTGTGCCGTTGCCGGCCAACATTCCTGACATCGGCGAGAAGAAGCGATGCGTGGTGCCACCCTTCAGGCCCAATTGCTTCTCGACGTCGTAGCTGGTTTCCGCACCAGCGGTGGTCACTGAGGGCACGTAGAAGTTCGTCTCACGATAGCCTGCTCCCAAATGCAGCAGCATGGTCGGCGACAAGGTGTGATCGTAGTTCAAGCGGTACAGCGGAGCCGGGGCAAAGGTTCCGATGGCCGTCGTGATCGGATCGGGCAAGCCGTCGGATTGTCCCAGGGTCGGCGAGATCGCGCTGGTGGTGTTCGTACGCTGCCAGAAGAAGCTCAGCTTACCCTTCGAGCCGATGTTGTGATCCAACTTCAACGACGGGATCGAAGTGATGCGCGAGCTCGGATAGGAGTTGATATAGTTGTCGACCAACGCATTGGCCAGCGGCCCCTGCGGGTTGGGGAATAGATTCTGAACTTTCACTGCAACCGGGTCGAAACGCGAAACCGGGATCTTGTTGCCCGGGAACTGCGAGCGCACTTGCGCGCCTGCGATGGTCTGCACGTTGAGCGGGTCGTAAATCATGCCTTCGATCATGGTGCCGCCCAAGCGGTCCGGTCCGATGGTGCGAGCGTTGATTGAGGGAATCGCGGTGGTGAAGTCGCCCACGCGATAGGCCGCGGTCGGGACCGTCTGGCGTTGGCCGTTCACTTGAATCGTCTCGCGGAACTGTTCCCAGTTAAAGAAGAAGAAGGTCTTGTCGGTGCCGTTGTAGACTTTCGGAATCTTGATCGGCCCGCCAAAGGTGAAGCCGTAATCGTTGCGGCGCTGCGCCGGGCGCAAGTTGCCGCCGGCACCGTTGTCGGTGAAGGGCGTGCCTGCGTTAATCGCTTCGTTCACCAGGTATTCGTAGCCGCTACCGCTGAAGCGATTCTTGCCCGACTTCATGGTGATGTTGACGTAGCCGCCGCCCGCTTGGCCGTACTCGGCCGCGTAGTTGCTGGTCTGCACCGCGAGTTCTTCGATGGCGTCCACGCCCGGCTGATTCTGCGCCGCGGTGCCCGGGGTGCCGGTGTTCATGGCTTCCTGGCCTTCAATGCGATACGACTGCGTGTTGCTGGGCGCGCCGTTGATGCGGACGTCGGAGTTCGGAGCCCAGTAGGTTCCAGGGATCAGGCGCAACACCGCGTTCGGGTTGCGAATGCCGGAACTGCCGGCGTTGGTGCTGCCGACGCCGAGGATTGGCAACGTGTTCATGCTGTTCGCCGTGACGTTGTGGCTGAGTTCGCCGCTTTCCGTCTTGAGCAACGAAGCTTGATCGGTGACTGTGATGGATTCCGCAGCGGAGCCGACTTCCAGTGCTACGTCGACGCGGATGGTCTGCGCAACTTGCACCGCCAACGGGCTGCGGTTGTATTGCTTGAAGCCAGGGGCAGAGACTTGCAGTTCGTAGTTGCCGACCGGCAACTGACCTACAGTGTAGTTGCCCGTTTCCGAAGTGGCCGACGGGTACAGCGCCGCTGTTCCCATATTTCGGATTTGGATGGTTGCGTTGGCGACCACGGCGCCGGCCGGGTCGACCACTGTTCCTGTAATCGTTCCACGATCGCCCTGTGCGAACGCGGAAATCGACAGTCCTAAAGCAAAACACAACGCCAGAATTCTTGTACGCATCTTGACCCCCTTGAAGCCCCTCAGGCGCTAGTTAAAACGCCACGAATATCGCTTGCGACGATACCTCGTATTCGAGGCTAAAGTCAAGGATGCCAATCGGCTAGAAGTCTTTTGAGAACCCGATTTGGAGCCCGGTTTTGGGCGCTCCGGAGAACCAACCCGCCATGACGCCAAAGTCGATGGTGAGGCCCTGTTGCACCGTAAACTTTCCGCCCACCTGAGCCTGCATCAGGGCTTTGCCCAGCACCGTGCCCTGCCGCGCTGCGCTGCCGTTCATCTCGGCGCCCAAGAGCAAGCGAGGGTGCACATCCTTTGTGATGGATCCGCTGCCAATGTAGACGAGGCCTTTCGCGCGCAAGCCGACCACGCCTGTCAAAGTGTTCCCAGAAAACACCGCGCCGTTATTTACGCGCAGGGTCCACAGCCCCAGCGTCTTTTGCACAACCGAGTTGCACCCGTAATCCGCAATTCCCGACCCCAGTTGCTTCTGTGGGTTTCCGGTGGGCGTTTCAATTGCGCAACTCAGGGTGATGGCGGGAATGCCGTCCTCGGAATCCTCTGGATGCAGACGCAGCTTGAAGGTGAGGTTGAAGTCGCCTTTGCCGATCGTGGTCGGTGTGAGTTGTTGATACAGGCCGATGAGCGGGCCGTCCATGCCGATTTCGAAATTCTGCGTGAGTCCGTAGTTAAGCTGGAATACCGTAGTGTTCTGCTTAGTCACCGGCAGAGCGGAGCGTTGCAACCACGATTGCTGGTTGCTGATCTCCATGTGGAAGCGATGCCGCGTGGTGACATCCGCGTCATCGGTAAAAAAAGGCTGCTGCGCAAGCGCGGCGGAGCAGAGCACTGCGCCGAGAATGCCGATTCGATGGATCCGCAGACCTACTCCACGATTCCTTGCTTGGCCATCGCCTCACGCAGCATCTTCGCCGCGTTGGGGAATTCCTTGTAGGCGTTCGCCATGAAGATACCCTTGGTCATCATCAGCGGCGTCCAGCCCAACTGGTTCTTCGCGTCCAGCTTCGCGCCTTGGTCGATCAGGTACTGCAGGATCGATAACTGATTCGAGATGACGGCGCCGTGCAGCGCGGTCATGCCGTTGAAACGCGGGTCTCCGATGCCCAGGTCCACCAGTTTGTCGATGTTGGTCGGATAGGTCTTCAGCGTGAACTCCGCGCTGCCTTCCATCTCATACTTGCCGAAATCCGTCACCGCGTTGATATTCTGGCCCACTTGCAGAGCTAGCTTGACGGCTTCCAAACGTTCGGCTTCGGGAACACCGGTATAAGGGCCGGGGGTCTCACCTTCGTAGTAGTCCAGACCGGCGGCGGCCATCAACGGAGTGACGCCATGAATGCTCGGGATCTTGCCATCCGCGCCGTACTGCAACAGGATCTTCATCAAAGGAGCATCGCCGTTGCGCGCCGCGTTAAAAAACGGCGTCGTTCCGTTGAAGCTCAAATAGTGCCGACCCAGCGGGATGCTCGGCGGAGCTTTCGTCGTGCCCAGGCCCTTGGTGAAACGGATCTCTTTCCATTCCACTCGCTTGTTCGGATTCGCGCCTTTCTCCAATAACTTCTTCGCCAGTTCCAGCCCGGTCACGTTGCCGCTCGGCTTGGGCGGACCTTCCGGATCTTCGGCCAACGCGGCCGCTTCCCACGGCGCACCCGGCTTGCGCATCCACGCGAGCGAATGCAGAGCGGAGCCGCGCGGGTCCACTGCGTTGGGATCCGCACCCAAGTCCAGCAATTCCGATGCGACATCGAAGTAGCCGTTCACGATCGCCATGTTGAGCACGCCCGAACCATCCGGAGCCGTCTCGTTGATGCTCGATCCGTGCGCCAGCAGGACCTTGGCCGCTTCCATGTGCCGGTTGCGAACCGCGAACAGAAACGCCGTGTAGCCGCCCTTCGACTTCAACTTGGCATCGCCGCCGAATTCCACCAATTGGGCCACGGCCTTCGCGTTGCCCTCGCCCGCAGCGAACATCAGTGCGGTTTGTCCCTTATAGGGTTCGACCGCGTTCACCTTCGCGCCGCGTTGGATCAGGAGCTTCACTGCGTCCGGATTTCCGTTGAGCGCAGCGGTCATCAAAATCGTTTGCCCTTCGTTCGAGGTGCCGTTGGCATCCGCGCCCGCGTCCAGCATGCGCGCGATCATCTTAGCGTTGCCGTTCTGCGCCGCCAAAGATAGGGGAGTCACATTGAAGCGAGTCTTAACGTCCACCTTCGCGCCCGCGGCCATCAATGCCGCGACAATCTCGTCGTTATTCCGTTGCGCAGCCCAATGCAACGCCGTCGATCCATCGGGATCCGCTGCTGCTACCGGCGCGCCCTTTGCGAGTGCGGCCTTCACGGCAGTGAGGTTCTCCGACTTCACGGCATCAAGTAATCGAGTCTCTGCTAACGTCGCGGCGAAGCAACTGGAAGCGATCAGCAGGGCGGCAGTAGATAGGCGTAGTTGCATGCAGGAATGCACTCCTCTTCTTTCGATATATAATAGCAGAGGCTTATGAGCAAGAAAATCCTACTCCTCGTCGCAGTCGCTATGGCCGTCCTGGTGGTTCAGCCCTCTGATACGCGAGCGCAACAGACCACTCCGAAGGGAAAAGCAGCCCCCGCGCAAGCGAAAGCAGCGCAGTCTCCGGAAGCCGCGGCTAGTGCCGCGTTCAAGCAATACTGCCTCGGCTGCCACAGCGCGCAAGTGAAGTCCGGCGGCGTTGTGATCGATCCCAATGCCATCGCGCAGGCCAACCAGAATGCCGAGACATGGGAGAAGGTGGTGCATCAGTTGCGGGCCGAATCCATGCCGCCTCCCGGAGTGCCGCGCCCCGATCATGCGCTCTACGCTCGCATGGCGACTGCTCTGGAAACCCGGCTCGATGCAGAATCCGCAGCGCGTCCTCGCGTCGGTGATCTGCCGCAGCTGCATCGTCTGACGCGCACCGAATACGAAAACTCGATCCGCGATTTGCTCGCGATCGCCGACCTGCCGCAGGAAATGGACTACAAGGTTCTGCTGCCGGCCGACAATTCCAGCAGCGGCTTTGACAACATTGCCGACCTACTCTACATCTCACCGGCTGTGATGGAGCGCTACCTCGACGCGGCCCGCAAGATCAGCCGCCTGGCTGTCGGCGATCCGAAGGCCCCTGTGATGGTGAATATCCATACCGTCGCCGGGCAACATCCGCAAGACGCGCAAGTCGAAGGACTGCCCTTGGGCACCCGAGGCGGAGTCGCCATTCGCAGTTACTTCCCGCTGGATGCAACGTATGAATTCAAAGTGGACACGGCTGGTCAAGGCCGCGACGCGTACCTGATCGAAATCAGCGTCGACGGGGAACGCAAGGAAACGATGAACCTAGGTGGTCCTGCGGCGGGACGTGGAGGACGTGGTGCGGCTGGACCTGGTCCTGGTGCTGGTCCTGGTGCTCCTCCGGCCCCGCCTGCTCCAGGCGCGGTGCCCCCGGGCGCTCCTGCGGGGCCGCCTGCAGGTGGACCCGGTGCCGCAGGCTTCGGTCGCGGCGGCGCGCCTCGGCCTAATTTCCGCATTCCGATTAAAGCCGGCTCGCACTTGATCGGGGTGACCTTTGCTGAAAAGACCGAAGCGTTGGACGAAGCGGTGGTCAAACCCCGTACGCGTAACCGAGGCACTCAGCCCGCCATCGGACAGGTGACCATTAGTGGTCCGTTCGATGCTACCGGTCCCGGCGACACCCCGGCACGGCAGCTTATTTTCATCTGCAAAACGCAGGACACACCCTGCGCTCGCCAGATCATCTCCAACCTGATGCGCAGAGCTTACCGTCGCCCAGTCGACGCCGATGATGTGAACGATCTCATGCCGTTCTACGAAGCTGGCAAGAAAGAATCGACCTTCGACAACGGCATTGAAAAAGCGATCGAACGCATCCTGGTGAGTCCTCAATTCCTGTATCGCATCGAACGCGAGAAACTGAATCTCCCCGTCGGCACTGCGTATCTGCTCACCGACCTCGAACTCGCTTCGCGCATCTCGTTCTTCTTGTGGTCCAGCATTCCTGACGAAGAACTCCTCAACGTTGCCAGCAGCGGCAAGCTGCGCCAACCCGGCGTCATCGAAGCGCAAGTGAAACGCATGATCGCCGACCCGCGCTCGGAAAGCATGGTCAACAACTTCGCGTCGCAATGGCTCTTCTTGCGCGATCTCGAAACCAAGGAAGCCGATCTGTTCCTGTTCCGGGACTTCGACGAAGTTCTACGCCACGATCTGCAACGCGAGACGGAGCTCTTCCTCGATAGCATCCTGCGCGAGAATCGTCCGGTAACCGAACTCATCTCCGCCAAGTACTCGTTCTTGAACGAACGCCTCGCCAAGCATTACGAGATCCCCGGCATCCAAGGCTCGAACTTCCGCAAGGTCACGTTCCCCGCCGACGTGCCGCGCGGTGGATTGTTGGGGCAGGGAAGCATCCTCACCATCCGCTCCTACTCGACCCGCACCTCGCCTGTCCTGCGTGGCAAGTACGTGCTCGAAAACTTACTCGCCTCTGGACCGCCGCCGCCTCCTCCCAACGTGCCGTCGCTTAAGACGGAAGGTGCCAATTCGGACGTGCAACTTTCCATGCGCGAAGCGATGACGCTCCACCGGGCCAATCCCGCTTGTGCCGGTTGCCACGCCAAAATGGACCCCATCGGTTTCGCGCTCGAAAACTTCGACGCCGTGGGCCGTTGGCGCGATATCGACGGATCCGGTAAGACGATTGACGCCTCGACGCAACTGGTGGACGGCACCAAATTCACCGGAGTAGAAGGACTCAAAGGCGTTCTATTAAAGAACCCTGAGCGTTTCGTGACCGCCGTCAGCGAAAAGTTGCTGATGTACGGCATCGGCCGCAACGTCCAGTATTTCGACGCCCCGGCGGTCCGCATCATCGTGCGCGATGCGGCCAAAAAGAACAATACATTCGCATCTTTGGTAGAAGGGGTGGTCAAGTCCAAGCCCTTCCAGATGCGCGCCACACTACCCGTTCGGAATCAGCAGTAGGATATAAACAGGAGCCCCGTATGAACTTCATCACTAAGAAGTCGCTCGAGCGCAGAACTTTCCTCAAGGGCGCAGGCGTCACTCTCGCGTTGCCTTTCCTGGATTCGATGGCACCCGCACTTTCCGCGCAGGTAAAGTCGACCCCCCGCGTCGGATTCGTCTACGTCTCCCACGGCGTGATCTGGGACTCCTGGAAGCCCAAGACCGCTGGAGCTAACTTCGAGCTCACGCAGAACCTGAAGCCGCTCGCGAAACTCAACGGCCAGTTCAATATCCTCTCCGGCCTCAGCCATCTAGAAGCCGACACCAAGGGCGACGGGTCCGGCGACCATACCCGAGCCTCCGCTGCCTGGCTCACCGGCGTCCACGCGTGGGATCGCACCCGCCCCGGCGTCGAGATGAAGCTCGCCACCACGGCCGACCAAATCATCGCCCGCCAGATCGGCCAAGACACGCCACTGCCGAGCCTCGAACTCACCACCGACACGCCGAGCCAAGGCTCCTGCGACGCCGGCGATTGTTTCTACGTCAACACCGTCTCCTGGCGCAACGAAACCACGCCCAACATGACGGAGAACCATCCGCGCGTCGTTTTCGAACGCCTCTTCGGCGACGGCGGCACCGGCGCTCAACGTCTCGCGCAAGCCAAAGCCACGGGGAGCATCCTGGATTCGGTCTCCGCCGAAGCCGCCAAGCTAGCGAAGTCCCTGGGACGCCCCGATCGCACCAAGCTCAGCGAATACATGGAGTCGATCCGCGAAATCGAAACGCGCATCCAGAACACCGAAAAGCAGGGAGCCCAGTCCATCGAACTCCCCGACCGTCCTCTGGGCATTCCGGACACCTTCGACGCCCACACCAAGCTCATGTTCGACCTGCAGGTGCTGGCGTTCCAGACCGACATGACCCGCGTGTTCACGTTCATCATGGCGCGCGAGTTGAGCCTGCGTCCGTACCCGTTCATCGGCGTCCCCGACGCGCATCACTCGATCAGCCACCATCGTGACGATCCGAGCCTGATGGCGCAGAAGGCCTTGATCGATACGCACCACGTCCTGATGTTGTCGTACTTGCTTGAGAAGATGGCCGCCACCCCCGACGGCGACGGGTCGCTTTTGGATCACAGCCTCATCGTCTACGGCAGCGGCATGGGCAACGGCAACTTGCATCGCCACTCCGATATGCCGGTGTTGCTCGCCGGTAAGCTCGGCGGCAAGATCAAGACGGGCCTGCACCACGTCTATAAGCAGGACACCCCGATGACGAATCTACTGCTCGGGATCATGGATAAGACCGGCGTGAAGATCGACAAGTTCGGCGATTCGACCGGCCGGTTGCAACCGGACCCGATCGCGCTGGGCTAGGCGATCGAGACTTGGTAGCTGAACCGATCTCACGCAAAACCGCAAAAATCGCAAAGAGAAGACTTGGCGAACCTTGCGAGCTTTGCGTGAGATTCCGTTTGGATCGAAGCTTGTAAATCCTCGACCTGGCATATGATCATGCTGGGAGTATGAAATGCCCACCGCCGGACGCGTGACCGCAGAACCGCAGCAAGTTTGTCGCCGATGAGGCCCTGCATCGTGGTGAGCGATCCCGATGTAATCGGTGACCAGCGCTTTCCGCTCGTTTGCGTTGATCGATCATCTTCGGTCGATTGATAAGCGCAGGATTTCGGGCCGTGCTCGGGGAGATAGCTGAAGAAGAGACCGGGGCGCTCAACGAGGGGCTGGCCACATTTCTCGGAATGGCCGACCGCCTACGTGGCCCGATCGTCCCGCCGCTTCAGTAACGCTGTCGTTTTCTCACACTCGCGTGGGCGACCCAATAAGAGCGAGAATAGGACGATGCCTGCAGTCCCTGGGCATCACCTAACGCCTCATGGGAACCTCCACTATTGTTGTACCTTGCTACAACGAAGCGAACCGGCTGCGCGTGGATGATTTCCGCGATTACCTCCGCAACCATCCCGATACATCGTTTCTATTTGTCGATGACGGGAGCAAAGACCGCACGCTTGAGGTG
Source organism: Bordetella parapertussis (assembly GCA_943328975.2). Classification (GTDB taxonomy): domain Bacteria; phylum Acidobacteriota; class Terriglobia; order Bryobacterales; family Bryobacteraceae; genus Palsa-187. The sequence goes on from CALQCC020000008.1 coordinate 119,902, forward strand.
CTCGAATCGCTGAGAGCGACGATGCCTCAGCGGATTCATGTGTTCGCGTTGCCCAAGAACTCCGGCAAAGGCGAAGCCGTCCGTCAGGGATTGCTGCATGCGATTCAGCAGCATTCCTCCAGCTATGTCGGCTACTGGGATGCCGACCTGGCCACGCCGCTTGAGGCGATCGATGACCTCCAAGGGATTCTCTCTCAGCAGCCCGCCATTCAAATCGTCATGGGGTCGCGTGTCCGGTTGCTGGGGCGCGAGATTCAACGCAAGGCCGCGCGCCACTATCTGGGTCGCGTGTTCGCAACCTTCGCATCTATGGTGCTGCGCATGCCGGTTTACGACACGCAATGCGGCGCCAAGATTCTACGTGTGGTCCCGGAGCTGACGAACCTTCTGCACCAACCCTTCTGTTCACGCTGGATCTTCGACGTGGAACTGATCGCGCGGTTTGCGCAACTCCACTCTGAGGAAAGCTTGGGATGGATTTACGAGTTCCCATTGCATCGCTGGGACGACGTGGAAGGTTCCAAGCTTCGCGCGTTTGACTTCCTCCGCGCCGGTCGCGACTTGCTTGAGATCAACCGCCGGTATCGCTAACTATGAAATCCTTGGGCACCTGGCGGTCTCTTGAAGCGACCCTGAACGCCGTCCTCCCTGTGACGGCGGGTCTTGTACTGGCCGTGTTTGCCCTCCTCTTGTTTTCCGCGACCCCTGCGATGGATGACTTCTGCAAAGCGTCGCTGTCCTACCTTGGCCAGCCGCAGTCCAGTGCAACGCAAGTTACGTTGTTGTACTTCACGGGTTGGTCGGCGCGCTGGGCTTCGACATTCCTGCAGAGCGCCCTGTTCAGCCGCGTCGACCTGATCGCGTCCTATCCGTGGTTGCTCTTGGGTGTGATGGCGGCCAACTTGGCAGCGTTGTGGGCTTTCTTTCGTTGGGTGCTGCAAATGAGGCCGGTGACCGCCTTGGCCGTGACGGCGATGGTCTATGTGAGTTGGGCCGTCAGCATTCCCAGTCCCGCCGAAAATATCTTTTGGGCCACCGGTGCCACCGAATATCAGCTCTCACAAAGTGGCATCCTGTTGCTGGTCACGCTGCTGTGTTCCAGCCGCGGACGCATCGGAGCAATGGCGGCTTTCACCCTTGCGCTCCTCGTGCCCGCGCAACATGAGGTTGCTGGTATGGTTCTTTGCATCCTTCTGGCCGCGGGTGTTGCCGTAGCCAGAGTGCTTAAGCTGCCCTCCAGTAAGTGGATCGCGTGTCTCGCCATCGCTACCATCAGTTTGGCCATCGTCGTCGCCTCCCCTGCGGGCCGGGAACGAGCCGCGCAAGAAGGCAAGGCGTTGTGGGATTTCCAGCATGCGCCCAGTTACGTGGCCCTTGCACTAAGGAACGCTGTCGACTGGTTGATACGTCCCATTCCGCTGCTGACGGCCGTGTGTGTCCCGATATTCGCCGGATCCATGCAACGTCGCCGGGAGCCGTTGATCCTTCATCCGGCGTGGCTTGCTCCGCTCTGTATCTTGGGGATGGGCTTGATCGTCTGTGTGGCGGCTTTCGTTGGACTGGTATCCGCGAGCGAACCTCCGGGCAGGTTAATCGGGTGGTATCTGTGGCCGTTCTGGTTGTTGTTGCTGTGTGCGGTGTATTTCGGAATTCCCGAGTTGCAGGCGACCGGCGCGTTGCGGGTCAAGGTATTCCAACTCGGTCTCTGCGGAATTCTTGCACTCAGTTTGCTCACATCGCCCAACTTCAGAGACGCAATCAAGGACCTCCGAGGTCCCGCGCGTCCGTGGTCAAAGAGTATCGCCGAGCAACTTCGAGGGGGAGCCGGTACGCCCGTGGATGCGAACTTGCCCGTGAGACCCAGCAATGTTCTTGCACCTGGGTTCGCTGATTCGTCTCCGTGGGTGACTGCCTGCTGGGTCAACTACATCAACATGAAGCGGTGACGCGGCCTCAGATACATTTCCAGGTCAGCACTGCGGCTCCCACCAGAAACCCAATGCCCGCTTGAAATTCCTGGTTGCGCATGTAAACCGACCATTGGAACGCCTTGCTTCCACCAGTGCCAGAAAAGTTCGGGATGAACGGTGGCACGCGTTCGGCGTAGGTTTTGTATTCGGGGAACAGTGAGCGCAGGTGCTGCTCTTCCAGTTCCACCACCGGCAAGTAGATCAACAGGAATACGGCCGCGAAGAGCAGCCCGAGCTCCCAACGTCGTGACGCGAGCGCGAAGCCCGCAGCCACCGTCAGCGTGCCGATGTAGAGCGGGTTCCGCAAATACGCATACGGACCACTCTGCGCCAGCGTCCGGTTCTTCTCCAGATGTCCCGCAGCCCAGGCCCGCAGCGCGAGGCCCAGTAACGAAATCGCAAGTCCGTAAATCAGCGATCCCCACGTTGGCGTCGAGAGCCACAGGAACGCGGCCACTAATACGAAGCCTCCCGGTACGCGCAACTTCGCCACGCGGTCGGCGTAAGACTTAGGAAAGTGCATTCAGCACCTCAATCACTTCTCCTGGTTGAATCGCTCGCATGCTCGGGTCTTCCTCTTCACGGCGCTTATAAGATGTCACTGCGTCGGGGCTGCGCAATACACGAATCGTCCCACCGTACGGACCATGCGTTGCCGGATCGGTGGGTCCATAGATCGCGACTCCCCGTTTCGACAGGGCAGCCGCTAAGTGCAACGGTCCGCTATCGACGCCAACCACCGCATGCGCTTTGCGTGTCGCATGGATCAAGCCCGGGATCCCCGAGATATGCATGTGTGCTCCGGGCACTTTCGCCAACGTATCCGCAGCGGCGGGTGACCCGTTCAACACCAGCGGCATCTTCAATCCCGCAGCCAACTCTTCGTAGTATTCCAGCGGCCACTGTTTCGATGCCCAACCCGCCAGCGGACAGGCGAGCACAAATGGACCTTCGGGTAACCAGCCTTCGGGTCGCCCCGGCGGCAAGGGGAATGTCATGACCGTGTTGGTTGCTCCCGCAGCGGCTGCAATTTCCAGATAGCGGTCCACACGATGCACTGCCGTTGTCTTCACCGCGGTCGAGTAGACCAAAGCGGCTAAAGGCTCGCGTGCCTGTGATCGGTCCAGCCCTACGATCTTCTCCGGTCGAGCCGCCGCCGCTACCAGCGACGATTGAATCAAGCCTTGCAAGTCCACTGCGAGTTGAAATCGCTCCCGCCGCAGCCTCCGCCACGCATCGGCGAGCCCCGCCGCCGTTCGTTGATAAGGAATAACTTCGTCGACGTAGGGGTTGCCTTCCAGCAACGGAGCCCACTGCGGCTTAATGATCCAACTCAAGTGGCTGCGCGGGAAGCTATGTTTCAGGCTAGCGACCGCGGGCAACGCATGGATGACATCTCCAAGCGAGCCGAGCCGGATCACTAGAATGCGGAACATGGATTAGCGAGCCGCTTGCCGCGCCTGCACGTGTTGGATCAATTGCTCCAGCCGCGCGGCGTCTTCGGTTTCCAGCTGCGTGTGCGGCGCGAGTCCTTCAGGATACGTGCTGCCGATCTCAGTAACGTAGTCAACGCAAGCCAGGCCCGCAAGCAATTCCGCTCGAGCGCGCGAAGGCAGGATAGCGTTTGCCGGAGTCGAGATCAGCACCAGCAGCGGCCGGCCCGCCTGCTTCAAGCTCTTCAGGCGTTCCGCGTGCGTGTGAATGATGGGATCGAAGTAGCCACTGACGATAACCGCGTCGGCAATTCTGCGAGCTTCGTCGTTCGAGATGATTTTGGTTCGGGTATCCACTGGTTTTATTGAGGTGACTCTCTATTTCAACAGGTCGAGAGCAGTTTTGGCTACTCGCGCCGCGTCCACTCGCGTCATGCAGCGATGGTCAATGGGACATTCGCGCTTCAGGCAAGGGCTGCACTCCACGTTCTCACGGATCACACGAGCGAGCGGTCCGGTTGGTCCGGTAGTGACGTGGTTGGTCGCCCCGAAGATCGCGACCGTAGGCAGACCCAGCGCCGAGGCGATGTGCATCGGTCCGGAATCATTGGTCAAGTACGCGCGGCATGCCGCCGCGAGTTCAATGTATTCTCCTAGCGAAGTCTCGCCCGCGAAGTTGTGCACCGGCACGGTGACACCGCGCGCGACGGCCTCGCAGACATCCCGTTCCGCAGCCGACCCGAAGATCGCAACCTGTGCGCGGATCTCGCGAGCAACTTGACTTGCCGACTCCGCGAACCGTTCCGGCAACCACCGCTTGGCCGAGCCGTACGCGGCGCCCGGGCTTACGCCGACGATGGTCTCGCCCATGCCCAGCTTGCGAAATCGTTCCAACCCCGCTGCTCGCGCAGCCGGTGCGCCGTCTAACCGGATCGCTTCACATTCGGGCACACGATCCAGGATTCCGGCACGATGCAGCAGTTCCAAATAGTAGAACCGCTCATGCACCTTTTCCAGCGGCACGGCGACAGCTTTTGTCAGCAACAACGACCGTCCATCGCGAGCGTAACCAATCCGCTCTGGTATCCGAGCCGCATATGCGACCGCCGCCGCCTCGAACGCGTTCTGCAACAGGATCGCCATGTCGAAGTTGCGCGAAGCCAGCGCCCGGCCAGCAGCCCACTTCTCCACCAGCGTCTTCGGTGAGTAAGGAATTACTTCGTCGCAGAACGGCTCACGACCGTAGAGGTCGCCCACCCACGGCTTCGCCAGGATCGCAATGTGCGCCGAAGGATAGCGCCCGCGGAGCGCTCGCAGGGCAGGGAGGCTCATCACCGCATCCCCGACCCAGTTGGTCGCGCGCACTAGAATTTTGTTGGGGTCCAATCTTATAGGGTACTGTGAGAAAGGATGGTTACGGATCCAAACCTCGCAATTTCCCTCATCGCAATGGGCCTGCTCTGCGTCTACGTCGAGCTGTGCCGCCCCGGTCGCGTCGTGCCCGGCGTGCTGGGAGGCATCGCGTTCCTGGTCGGTCTAGCCTCGCTAGTGAACGCCCCGCCCAATGCACGCATCTCGTGGCCAATCGTCACGGCCTTACTGGTCCCTCTTGGAGCCATAAGCGCATTTCTCCTGAAAGTCGCCATCCGCGCCCGCCGGAACAAGCTGCACCGCTGACTGTCTTTATCTTTACTGCTTCAACAGCTGTTCCCAGTTGATCACGACATCCAAGCTGGCGGCTGCCGCACCGGAGGACGGGATCAACAACAGAAAACGTTTCCCGTCCGGCGACAATTGCCAACGGTGACTGTCGTTGCTATAGCCGACCGGCACAGGCGCCGAAAGAACCTCACGCGGTGCGCTGGCACTGAAGGTCCCGTTGCTCATCCGGAGGTCCACCACCATCATCTTTTGTCCGGAAAAGAAGAATAGCTCGCGACCATCCCTGCTCCATTGAGGTTCGACGCCGCCTCCCTGCGAGATGACCCACTTCCCTTGGGAAGCGTCCGGAAACGGCTGCACGTAGACTTCATATTGCCCGGACTCATCGGACGTATACGCTACAAACCGTCCATCTGACGAGAACTGTCCTTGTTTGATCAAAGAAGCCCCGTGAGTGTACTGGAAAGGCTTGGCTCCCGGTTTGTCCATAGGTAGCACCCAAAGGTCGCGGGATGTTTTCCCTTCATCGAAGGCGTAGAGGAGGTACTTCCCATCTCGCGACCAGTCGTTGGGCCAGTGGAGTCCCTGTTCCTCCAGAATCATCGACTCCGGCCGTGTATTGTTGACATCCGCTCGATAGAGGTGTTGCACGCGGTTCTTGTCCCGAGCAGTAAACACCACGGAGTTGTCATCAGGGGACCACATCGCTGAGCCCTCCGGCAGGATTTGTTGGGCGAGCCTAGTGACCGTCCCCCGCTCCAAATCGCGAATCCGCAAGCCAGAGGAGTTCGTGATTGCGACGCGCCCCCCATCGTGAGATAGATCCACCCCGACATACCCTTCGACAATGCCCATGTCTCCCACATGCTTTCCCTGCCGGTCGAACCAGACTGCGTTCTGGCGGGACTCAAGGTTCACCAGACGCAGCAGAATCCCGCTTGCGGATGCTGACGGGGGGGCCAACCCTTCTGATGCGGCGTCCAGCCTCAGGGCGACTGGGGGTCCGGGAATCTCGCCCTTTTGCGGATCGAAGGGGAGCACTTCCAATTGATTGGGTTGGTTGAAGAGCAGGAAGGTTCCACCCAAACCTGGCACCAAGGCGAACTTGTCTGGCGCATCTGAGAGGCGGCGTGCGGGCTGCTCCGGGGAATTTAAGGCCGCCAGGAATAGACCGCCGTTTTCGGTGAATAAGTACCGGAGTCCATCGGGCAGAAAGTAAGGCGAACCGGGTAGCGAGTTCTGATCCACGCCCTTCCGAACGGTAGCGATTTCCCCACTGGTGGAAACCCGTATGATTTCGTGTCTGGTCGGCGTGGAACCGAGTAAGATGACGCCGTCCTGGTTCACCGCTCCCGAATCGGAGGAACACTCGCAGATTTGTTTCACCGTGCCCGGTCCAACTTCCATCCGCTTCAGGAACCGGCGGCTGCCGAAATAAATCATCTTCGAGTCGGGCGACCAGAACATATGCGTCGGCTGCGCCATCTCCGCCGCGGGGTATTCGGTGCTCGCGCCGGAACTCATCGCGCGGATCTTCAGCGCTAACCTTCCGTCCCGAAGAATGTCGAAATAAGCCAGGGCGAGACCGTCCGGGGAGATCGCGCCCAGGGGACGAAGGCCGGTCGCAGGCTGCACGGGGATTTGGAAGCGCACGGCTTGGCGCTCTATTTCCGGTGTCGCCGTTCCGTATCGCACGCCCGCGAACGCCGCCGCTAATATGCCCAACCCTGCCGCTACCAGCCAAGCCCACTTTCGATGGGGTGGCGGGGTCGGCGCAGGCCGCGCGCGTTCTGTCTCCCCGTCGCCTAACAACATCCGCGCGTCGCTGATCGATGCTAATCGTTGTTTGCGGTCCTTTTCCAAGCACCAGCGCAACAGCTTATGCAGGTGAGGAGGTGCGGCGGAGATGTCCGTCTCTTTGTTCAACACCGCTCCCAGGATCTCCACCACCGACTCGCCCTGAAAGAGCCGCTTGCCGGTCAGTAGCTCGTAAACAACGACGCCAAACGACCACACATCCGACCGCTTGTCCGCCGCCTTCCCCTTGGCCTGCTCCGGAGCCATATACGCCGCAGTCCCTAGAATGGTCCCCGCCATGGTCCCACCCATGGTCAACGTAGGCGAATTCTCAGGATCGATCTCAGCGGGCGGTTCCATCGCCTTCGCCAATCCGAAGTCCAGAATCTTGACGACGCCTTCAGGCGTGACCTTAATGTTGGCGGGCTTCAGGTCCCGATGAATAATGTTCTTCTCATGCGCTGCCTCGATTCCGTCAATCAGTTGCTGGATGATGGGGAGCGCGTCGTCGAAATGAAGTGGACCTTTGAGGTCCGCTCCTTCGACATACTCCATGACCAGGTAGTTGGGGCCGACGTCGTAGAGGTGCGCGATGTTGGTATGGTTCAGCGAGGCGACGGTGCGCGCTTCGCGGGTGAAGCGCTCGGTAAACTGCGAGTGGGATACTTTGATCGCGACGTCACGACGCAGCCTGTCATCGTGCGCTCGATACACTTCGCCCATGCCGCCTTTGCCCACAAGCGCAACGATTTCGTACGGGCCGAGCCGGTCACCTTTAGAGAGAGGCATAGGAGGGATCTAGCTTAGTCTACCCAACTGGAGTGTGCCCAAAGTGACGGGGTATCCGGAAGTTTCCCTCGGAACCCATCACCGTATTTCTCCTGAACATCGTCATCCGCGCCTGCCGTAACAGCGTGCACCGCTGGCTTGCTGTCCCCAAACGCTCTTGCAGCGCGCCGCGCACTCATGATATTCTCCAGGAGCTCTCAACCGAGCCTAAGCAAAGGAGGTACATCCGCTATGCGATACGAATTCAATCCGCTCAACAAAGCGATGATCGGCGCGTTTCAGGCCTACCTGCTTTCCGCCAGTCCCCGCTAGGCCAACTCACCCTAAATCACGTTTCAGCGTCACGGTCGAAGTGTGTCTCTTCAAAGGAATCTAGGTCCATATCCGGACCCGTGTATCTATTTTTATGAATTCAAATATCTCTCAACCCCTTCCAGTTCTTGGCAACGACGAGATCCGCGAGATCCTCGTCAAACGCGTCGACCAACAGAAGCAAGCGGTCGGCATCGTCGTGGGTGTCATCGAGCCCAGAGGTCGTCGCGTCGTCGCCTATGGCAACCTCGCCACCGGCGATCCACGCACGCTCGACGGTGATACGATCTTCGAAATTGGATCCGTCACCAAGGTCTTCACGTCACTGTTATTAGCCGAAATGGTGAACCGCCAAGAGGTCGCCCTCGACGACCCAGCCGGCAAATATCTTCCCGAAGCGGTCACGCTGCCGGAGCGAAGCGGAAGACCCATCACGCTGCACGATCTTTCCACCCACACTTCAGGGTTCCCAGGACTTCCCAGCAACATAAAGCCGAAGAACCTACGCAATCCTTACGCCGATTACAGTGTGGACGACTTGTACCAGTTCCTCTCTAGCTACACCCTGCCACGCGACCCCGGTTCTGAATTCGAGTACTCGAACTTGGGCGGCGGGCTCCTCGGCCACCTGCTCGCATACCGCGCTGGAATGGACTATGAGAGTTTGATCCGAACCCGCATCACGCAACCGCTCGACATGCCGGACACGTGTATTACGCTCACGTCTTCGATGCAGCAGCGCATGGCCACTGGTCACACCGCGATGCTCGCGCCCACCGCCAACTGGGACCTTCCCACGCTAGCCGGTGCAGGCGCACTGCGCTCCTCCGCCAATGACATGCTGACGTTCCTGGAAGCGTTCCTCGGCTACCAGGAATCGCCCCTCGCCCCCGCCATGAACGCCATGCTGGACGTTCGCCGTCCCGCGGGCCAGGCAAAGATCGGCCTAGGATGGCTTGTTCTCTCACCGGACGGCCAAGAGATCGCCTGGCATAACGGAGGCACCGGAGGCTTCCGCTCCTTCCTCGGATACGATCCGAAAGCGCGTGTCGGAATCGTTGTACTGTCCAATGCCGGCGGTGTCGATGACATCGGGTTTCATCTCCTGAACCCGAAGCTGCCGCTCGCCAGTCCCGAGCCTCCCAAGCAGCACACCGAGATTCCCATTGACCCCAAGCTCCTCGATCACTACACCGGGCGCTATCAAGTGACGCCGAATCTCATTTTCGAAATCACCCGCGACGGCGACCGCCTCTTCGCACAGGGCTTCGCACAGATGGCCGACCAGTCCGTCCCCCTGCCCAAGTTCGAACTGTTTGCCGAAGGCGAGAAGACCTTTTTCGCTAAGGTGGCTAACAATCAGGTCACCTTTGAAACGGGCCCCGACGGTCGAGCTACGAGTCTGATTCTGAACCGAGCAGGACGCGACATGCCCGCGCCTCGATTGTCCTGATTTGAAACGCCCCTGATCTCTCTAACCCAGGGGCGTTCCCTTTGCGAACTTAGCGAGCTTTGCGTGAGACGTCTTGCCTCCGCCCGCTGCAAGGCCATGCAAGACCGGCAGGCCGCCCACAGAGATCAAGAGACGTGCTTAAATCAAAAGCATGTCCAAAACCAAACTCTTCGCTCTAGTCGCTCTGTCCGCGGCCTGTTCGTTTGCCCAAGCTGGTCAAGGCAAGGGACCCGCCCCTGCAGCCGCGAAGCCGGTTCCGCCTCAAGACGTCACCAGCACCGCGATTCCAGGTGTGATTGGCGCAGGCCAGAAGTGGAAGATGGCATGGCAGGGCGAAGCCACTGCGGATGGAATGGTCGGAACCGATGACGGAGGGCTGATCGTCGCACAGGAACAGTCGAACCGCATCCTTAAGATCGATGCGAACGACAACCTTACCATTCTCCTCGCGCGTTCGCATGGACCCGGCGCCTTGGCCGTCGCCGCCAACGGCGCGATCTACGCCGTGGAACGTAGCTGCACCGACCCCGATGCCGTAACGCGCGCGGCCTGTACGGAGCTGACGGACATCGCCGTGCTCACGCCGGAACGCAAAGTGTTGGCCGACAAGATGGCCGACGGCGGTGCGGGGCTGGGACGCATCAACGACCTCACGGTCGCCAAGAACGGCTGGATCTACTTCACCGGTACCGGCGCGCTGGCGATGGACCCCTCCGGCAAGGTGACCCGCATCGATCAGAATCTGCGCACCAACGGCATCACGCTCAGCGCCGATGAGAAGCAACTGTTCGTCACCAACGGCGGCACCATTGCCGTGTTCGATATCGGTACCGATGGCAAAGCGACGAACCAGCGCGAGTTCGGTAAGTTGGAAGGGCAGGGCGCAAACGGGGACGGCATCGTGATCGATGCGGACGGACGCCTGTATGTAACCGTGAATGGCGGCGCGATGCAAGGCGTGCAGGTGCTCGACAAGACCGGCAAATACTTGGGACTCATTCCGACTCCTCGCCCGCCGATCACGCTGGCGTTCTCCGGTCCGGACAAGAAGCTGCTATACATCGGCGCCATGGGCGCAACGAGCCTCGGCGGCGAGCAGATCCAGTTCGCCCCCGGTGTGCGCGCGACCTCGATGACCGTGTATAAGATCCCCATGCAGGCAGCGGGATTCAAGGGTCGCGCCAAATAGCGTCGGCAGCCAGGGCCGCAAACCTCGGGCACTCGCGCCAAGCCTTCGAGTGCTCAGTCTGCGGCCCGAACTCCGGAAATTCGAACGCCAGCGCCAACGATAGCAACTTCCCACAAAGCCCTTCTGGGATTACGCCGGACTATCGGAAATTGGGCGGTAGCGTCCATCCACGTGATGCCCTAGCAAGCAAGAGTTCACGCATGACTCTAGCTCAAACCACCCAAGCTAGGTCACGTGGCGAATTTTCGCACCCGCGGGACGAATCTCGCCGAAGCCGTCTAGCCTCACAGGCAGGCCATTCGCACACCCGCCACGCCCCAGAACCGAAAAGGAGTGGTGGGGCCTGCGGGGAGTCGAACTGTAAGAGATGGGCGAGATAACTTCCGAGTAGCCCGTAATACAGGAGTTGACTGCTTTCTGATCGTGTAAGCTTAGCTAGATCAGTCACATGCCCCTCTCATCCGGCGACAAACTCGGCCCATATACAATCCTGGCCTTAGCGGGCAAAGGCGGGATGGGTGAAGTGTATCGCGCCCACGACGATCGGCTGCGTCGCGACGTCGCGATTAAGGTTTCAAGGGACCAGTTCACCGAGCGGTTCACCCGCGAAGCCCGCACCATCGCGTCGCTGAATCACACCAACATCGCCCACCTCTACGACGTCGGCCCCAACTACTTGGTCATGGAGTACGTCGAAGGCGAGGACCTCAAGGGTCCGCTCTCCTTCGAGGACGCGCTGCCGATCATTCAGCAGTTGATCGACGGCATCGAAGCCGCGCATGAGAAGAACATTATTCACCGTGACCTGAAGCCAGCGAACATCAAGATCACTCCCGAAGGCGTGGTCAAGATTCTGGACTTTGGGTTGGCCAAGGCGATGGAGCCGCCGCCGTCGCACGACGCCGATCCGGGCAACTCACCCACGTTGACCATGGGAGCGACGGTTGCGGGCACGATCCTGGGCACTGCGGCGTACATGGCCCCGGAGCAAGCCAAGGGCAAGGCAGCGGACAAGCGGTCGGACGTGTGGTCGTTCGGCGTCGTTGTGTACGAGATGCTGACCGGCAAGCGGCTGTTTCAGGGCGAGTCGGTTGTGGAGATCCTCGGCGGGGTGCTGAACAAGGAGGCGGATGTTTCGGCTGCGCCGGCGCGGGTGCATCGGCTGCTGGGCTGGTGTCTTGAAAAAGACAGGAAGAAGCGACTGGCGGCGATTAGTGATGCTCGGAGGATGTTGGAGGAGGGCGGGGCCGGGAGTCCCGCGCAGGCTGATAGCCTGCCCCACAAGGCCTCGAAGCTGCCGTGGGCCGTCGCGGCGGTCGCGGTGGTGGGGATGGCCGCTGCGGGGACGCTGGCTTTCTTCCATCTGCGCGAGGAGCCGCCGAAGCTGACGAAGTTCGAATTCGCGCCGCCGGAAAACGGTACGATACGCATAGACAACGGCCCTCCGGCCGTCTCGCCCGACGGCCGCCGCGTGGCGTACCGGGCCTTTGCGGACGGGAAAAGTATGCTGTGGGTGCGTGACCTCGATTCGCTCAACGCGCGGATGCTGCCGGGTACGGAGAACCCCGCCTCTCCATTTTGGGCGCCAGACAGCCGCCAACTGGCCTTCTTCTCCGGCAGCAAGCTGATGAAGATCGACGTCACGGGAGGACCGGCCACCACAATTACCGCCGCATCAACCGTGTTCGGCGGGACTTGGAATCAGGACGATGTGATCGTCTTCGGCACGAATTCAGGTACATTCCGCGTTGCCGCGGCGGGCGGGACTCCCACGCCGGTGACAGAGCTGGACAAGAGCCGGAATGAAACTCGGCATGTGTTCCCGCATTTCTTGCCGGACGGACGTTACTTCCTATACACGGCGCCGTCCAGCGATACGGAGAAGGCTGCTGTTTTCGTGGGCGACCTGCAATCGCCAAACAAGAACGCGGACAAGAAGCTGATTCTGCAATTGAACAGCAATGCGAACTACGTGGAACCCCAGGGCGGTGCCGGTGGAGCAAGTGGCTTCTTGCTATTCGTTCGCGAGGGCACCTTGATGGCGCAGCCTTTTGACGCCGGCAAACTCACCACTACGGGCGACGCCGTGCCTGTCGCCGAGAACGTGACCACGGCCAATTATGGCTACTTTGGCTCATCGCGGAATGGAACGCTGGCCTACGCCTCCGGCGGCGGTGGCACCAACTTGCAGATCACCTGGTATGACCGCTTCGGCAAAGTGGTGGGGACGGTGGGCAAACCGGCGGACATGCAGACCCCTCGGTTATCGCCGAACGGGAAGATGGTGGCGGTGGATCGGCTCGATCCGCAAAGCAGCAAGCGCGACATCTGGCTGCACGACTTGGCGCGCGGCTCCGAACAACGCCTGACCTTCGCGGACAGCAACTTTTATCCTGTGTGGTCGCCGGACAGCTTGCGCGTCGCCTATACCCGAGGCGGGAAGGTGATGGTGAAATCCGCGGACGGCACCGGCCAGGAGGAGGTGCTGGAGACAACCGGCCCACTTCCCCAGGATTGGACCCGGGATGGCGGCTTCCTGATCTCCGCGCAATCGAACACGAATCCCAAAACGAGCAACGATCTGTGGGCGCTGCCGCTCTCGGGCGGTAAGGCGCCCCGCGGCAAGGAAAGTGCCAAGCCCGTGCCGCTGCGCGAGACCGAGTTTGCAGAATGGCACGGCCGCGTGTCGCCCGACGGACGCTGGCTGGCCTACATGTCGGATGAGTCCAAGCGATGGGAGGTCTACGTGGTCGGCTTTCCCTCCCTGAACGGACACTGGCAGGTTTCGGTCAATGGCGGCTTGTTACCGGTCTGGAGCCGCGATGGCCGCGAACTGTATTTCATGGGCTCGGACAACAAATTGATGGCAGCTGCGATTACTCCTGGCGCTCAGTTCCAGGCCGGGGTCCCCCAGCCGCTGTTCAATGTACGCATAGGAGCCTCCAGTAACCGCAGCTACGACGTGAGCGCGGACGGTCGCTTCCTAATCGCGTCGCCGGTGGAGCAATCGGCCACGGTGCCGATGACGGTGGTGCTGAACTGGCAGGCGGGGTTGAAGAAGTAGGCCGCCAGCCCGGACGTGGGATCTTGGGTGAAATCACGCTTTTCGCAACTTGTAACGGAAACTCAATGCTTTTTAAGCAGATGGCTGGATAGCTCCCGAGTGGTCGGCCACTCGTCCACTACTTCTTAGGTGAAAGCTCAACCCCACGCCAAACGGGAATTTGAAAAAGTAATGTACGGTTAGCCCGTCATCCAGATGGAACTATCCGTTTCGTGATCGAGCATTTAGCTAGATCAGTCATATGCCTATCTCTTATCCAAAGGTGACCAGCCCGGACATTACGAAACCAGCGCCCTTGTCGGAAAAGGGCGGCATGGGAGAGGTGTATCGAGTGCTCGACGATCGCCTGACACACGACGTCGCGATCAGAGCCAGCAACTCCCAGTTCATGGGGAGCTTCACCCGCGAGGCGCGTACCATCGCGTCGCCGAAGACACGCCGACATTCTGCCACCTCCTCGACGTGGCCTTTGCTGCCCGACTAGTGAAGGCGACGTGCTCGAACCTTCGCAACAGCTACGATCATGGGAATTCGCCCCCTCGACAGTGGCATGGGTGTTTGCTGCTCGGGCCCCCTTGACGAGGAACATCCGCGCATGTATGCTCTTGCCGGGTCAGGACTGGCTTTTCACCTGACTTTTAGATTCGCGGGTAGTAGAAGGAGTCACATGCGCTTTCTTCCGATGGCAGTCTGTTTGGTCACTTTGACTTCTCCTGCATTCTCCCAGAGTGATCGGGGGACCATTACGGGAACGATCACCGACCCGGCGGGCGCAGTAGTTGCCTCCGCTCCCATAGACATTCGCAACGTGGATAACGGCGCCGTTTATCAGGCTGCAAGTTCCACGACGGGGAACTACACTTTCGCGCAGTTGCCCGTGGGGCCGTACGAGCTAACTGTGTCAATACCAGGCTTCAAGAAATATGTCAGGCAGGGGCTAACCGTTGGCGTTGCGCAGACCTATCGCATCGATGTGGTCCTGGAAGTCGGTTCCGCCACCGAGTCGGTGACTGTTACTGATGCTGCTCCACTGTTGAAGACAGAAACTGGCGAACTAAGCCACACTGTCTCTACCGCGACCATGAACAATCTCCCGGTGCTTGCGATCGGCACTGGTGTGAGCGCTTCCGGCATTCGTTCCCCGTATTCGGTGGTGCAGTTACTGCCAGGAGCCAGCTTTGGTGGCGACGCCAACGTCCGCATCAATGGAATGCCTGCGAATTCGCAGGCCATGCGCATCGAAGGTCAAGATGCTACCAACGGATGGTATTCAGCTCAATCGCAGACTCAACCGAGCATGGACGCAGTGCAGGAATTCGCGATTCAAACCAGCAACTTTGCGGCAGAGTTCGGGCAGGCGGGGGGTGGCGTATTCAACCTCACAATGAAATCGGGCACGAACCAGTTCCACGGCACTGCGTACAACTATTTCGTCAATGAAGCACTCAATGCAGGCACGCCATTCACCAGTGACGGTAGCGGACACTTATTGCGGCCTCGCCAGCGACGCAATGATTTTGGATTTACGCTGGGCGGTCCAGTGCTCATCCCGAAACTGTACGACGGCCATGACAAGGCCTTCTTCTTTTTCAATTGGGAGCAGTACCGCGAGACTACTGTCACGAACAATGTCGCCACGACGGTTCCCACCGTGGCGTATCGAGCTGGCGATTTCCGCGCAGCGCAAACCAACCGGAACGTGTTTACCGATGGACTGGGACGGCCGGTGCTCGAAAACAGCATCTACGATCCGTTAACCGACCGCGTGGAAGCCGATGGTCTCCGCTACCGAAATCTGTTCCCGAATAGCACGATTCCAGTCACTCGTTTCGACCCAGTGGCCCAAAAAGTGCAGGCACTGATCCCGTTGCCCGATAGTTCAGGATTGATCAACAACTACCGTCCCAGCTTCAGTAATCCTCGCAAGACCACAATTCCCTCGCTCAAGGGCGACTATCAGATCAGTGCGAAATCGAAGATTTCAGGATTCTGGTCACTTAACCGGCAGTACACACCAAACACTAACATCCTTCCGGCTCCCATCCGGGGCGGACTACCCATGCAGATTTCGTCTAAGACGAGCCGCATTAACTTCGATCAGACGATTACCCCGACCATCTTGCTCCACATCGGCGCGGGGTTGCTGGCTACTAGAATTTGGCAGCCGCATGAACGCTTGGATCCAGTCGCCTTGATTGGCTTGCGCGGGACCAACAATAATCTGTTTCCGAATATGTCCGGCATGAGCAACGCCCAGGGCGGCAATGCGTCCACGATGGGCCCCGGACAGGACATCAATGTGACCTACTATAAGCCGACGGGGAACGTCAGTCTGACTTGGGTCCGCGCCAACCATACGCTGAAGTTCGGCGGTGAGGTGATGGTGAACGGTTATATCAACGCCAATGGAACCTATGCGAATGGCTGATGGTGTCTCAACCCTAGTTGAAGGTTAGTGCGGCGGTGGGTGACCGATTCGATAGAATCGAGTCGCCAAACCTAATCCTTGAAAGGACACCAACCGCCGTGAAGGAAAGATACCAGATTGTAGGACGCCAAGGGCGCCGGAATGA
>CALQCC020000009.1 GCA_943328975.2 Bordetella parapertussis
CTGCATGGCTGATGCAATACAACCAGGAGAGGCCGCACAGCAGTCTCGATTACCGCACGCCCAACGAGTTCGTGCAGCAGTGGCGTGCGGCCCAGGCACCGATCATGCAAACTTAGGTGTGATGGTGGGCGGAATATGGGGGCAGGTCAGTTTCATGATAGCTCGTTTCATTTCGTTTCCTCTCGACTCACTTCTTCCAGATGGCGTCTTTGAGATAGGCCTTACTGATGAGCCCTAGAATCCCAAAGAGACTGACGCCGATCCCTACTAGCGTCATGATCATTCGCGTGGTCACATCTGACGCCACACCGAGGCTCATAAAACTGATAACGAACCCCAATACTGCTACTGCCAAGCCGACTAATACCATCTGGTAATGCTCCTTTCGCTCTCGCGTGTAACTATGCCCGGACTAATTCGCTGGGCGCCGGTTCCGTGGGCTGCCCGAATAGAACTCTCTGATAAAGCCGTTCCCGTATTTCGTCGGGATGTTCGTACTGGCGCGCGTGCCGTTGCGCACATTGTTGCGATGCCGCATGCAGCAGCCGCTTCAAGCGTTCCGCCAGGTCCGCCTCTGCATCGGAGGCGTAGGTCTTGCCAAACCAACCCACGGGAAGCGGAGCATAGAGTGAATACTCTTCTACGCCACAGCGGAGGCACAACCCGATTCGAGTGGCCGGTCGCGCGTGGATTTCCGTCAGTGAGATCTCGACATCGCCAACCTGGGTTGCAAATCCAACCGCCTCAGCGGGGAGTTCGCGCCAGACGATGCTGGGCGACTGTGCCAGGGTTCCTTCCAACAGAAACTGTAGGGTGTATGCGTCGGTGATCATCGGAGCCTCGGCTGCAATGCGCAGCCAACTCTATCGCGATCGCGAGACGGGGCGGTTCAGGGGAATGGAACGGAGATGCCCTGAGGATTCTATACTACCGGCGGGGCTGAAACGAGTCCAATAGAAAGATTGAATGGCCTGGAAACGTTTTGGTGATATTCAGCCCAAAAGCCCCGGAATATCAATTACTTCAGCGTTAGTTGGTCGCAGGTCTTGAGAAAGAAACCATCGGTCATACCGGCAATGTAGTCGCACACCTGGCGGTGCAGCGGCTCGTTGGCGGCTTGTTCACGATAGTCCTCCGGCATGCGCTCAGGATGCGCTAGAAGCAAGTCGAAGAGTGCTTCCATGCGGCCCACCGAGATTCGCGATGCGGAACGCACCGGTTCGGATTCGTAGACTTGCGCTCGCAGATACGTCTTGAGTTGGCGGCTGCATTGAGCGGCTTCCTCAGTAAACCGTGCTACACGTGCTGGAGCCATACGAACGGCTTCGAAGTCCGCAAGTCCCTCAACCGCCGCTATCGTCCCTTGCATCAACCCGCCCACCATGACGTTGATCAAGCCGCGAACGATTTCGTGCATCTGGACCCGTTCAGAAGCTCCCGGGAACATGGATTCCGCAATATCCCACAGCTCCGCGAATTTACCAACCGCGCGTTGGGCGTCCTCAATCCGCAGCATGCCGGCGGTGTAGGCATCGTCCAGGTCCGCTGCGTTGTAGGCGATCTCGTCGCACAGGTCGATGAGCTGCGCCTCAATCGGCGGCTTCAGTGCTGGCAGGTATTCTTCCAGCAGAGGCGTTTGCCCGGGGACCAGATCGCGGGAATGCTTCACGATCCCTTCGCGAACTTCAAAGGTAAGATTTAGCCCCGGAAACCGCGCATACGGATTCTCGAAACTTTCGACGATGCGCAGGGCCTGGAGGTTGTGCTCGAAGCTCTCTCCGAAGCGTCGCATCAAACGATTCAGTTCGACTTCGCCGGAGTGAGCGAAGGGGGGATGCCCGATATCATGCGCCAGGGCCAGAGCTTCCGTGAAGTCACCGTTCAACCCTAGCGCGGCGGAAACGGTGCGGGCAATTTGCGAAACCTCAATCGTATGCGTGAGTCGATTCCGGAAGTGATCGGAAACGGTGGACGCGAATACCTGGGTCTTATCTTCCAGCCGTCGAAACGCCCGTGCATGGACGATGCGATCGCGATCCCGCTGAAAGTCACTACGGTAGGGATGAGGGAATTCCGGATAGCGCCGCCCACGCGCCTGCTCCTCAGGGAACCGCAATCGTCCCAAGGGCCGGCTCAACGGAGGCTCGTGTGCGGCACCCAATTCAACAGCCGCTCAATTTGCTTTGGGTGGCAACTGTGCCATCAATTCGACTGCGAGCGTACTCACCGTGGTGCTACCTTCACGCAGCTTTTCCAATAGCTTACGGGCATCCTCCGGATTACTCTGGATCTCTAGACGAGCCAAGGTCAGCGACGCTTGGTCGGCAGAGACGAAAGCGGTCGGGCTATTGATCAAGCCTTCGAGCAGCTTCTTTCCTTCATCGGCCTTGCCTTGGCCCCACAGGACCTGCGCGAGTGCCAGTTTTGCGGAGGACTCGAACTCGGAAGGAGCATTGTCGGCAACTTGCCGGTACAGTGCCACAGCCTTATCCGTCTCGCCACGGTCCAACGCCTGCGACGCCAAGTACATACGCGCAATCGAACCTTCGGTGGTGCCGGGGTATTGGTCGGCGAGCTTGGTGAACGCGGCGGTCACCGCCTTGTCCTGTTCTTCCTTGGTTGCAAAACTCAGCGCGGGCGGGGTGGCCGGAGCTCCTACCGAGGCCACCAACGGGCGGCGGGCCTCCCGCAGTGCTTCTTGCCGGGCCGCGGCCTGACGGGTGCTGTAGATCCAGTAACCACCGCCGACCAGCAGCAAGCCCACAGCCACCATCGCATAGCGGGCAACTTGGCTCTTGTGCGCGCCAACATAGTGCTCTACGCCAAGCTCTGCAGCGACAAGCGGATCATTCTTAAGGTCTTTACGGGGTATATGGGAAGACATGGGACTCCAAACGGACTTTATCAATTGTAGCCCAAGTCCATCAGGGTTTCCGGTCCAGCCCCGAAGCAATCAGTTTGGCCAAGCCCAAACCTCCGTTTTTAGAGAGGACTTGAGCGAATTGTTGAGCAGCCATATCCCACATCGTATCTGCGGTTGGATCCGGGGATTCTTCCGAGGCGTGGGCGTCTTTGAGCATCTGCCCCAGCAGCAAAGCCTCGAATTGCTGGGCTGCTTCGGCCGCATTCTTGGGTTTGGCGACCCCCTCTCCGGCGACAGGGGTAGCCGCTGAAAGTGGAGCAAGGTCCATCAAATCACCTCAATGTCGGCGGATAGAGCCCCGGCAGCGCGCATGTTCTGGAGCACCGCGATAATGTCACGCGACGTAGAGCCAATGGCTTGCAGCGCGCGGACCAGGTCCTCCACGGTTGCCCCTTGTCCTAAGACGATGTTCTGCGCCTTGGCTTCCTTCGCGTCCACTTTAGTCTTGGGTACGGTCGTGGTTTCGCCCTGCGCTAGCGCGTTGGGCTGAGAGACCTCGAACGTGGTTTGGACTTCCACACTCAGCGCGCCATGCAAGATGGCCACGGGCGAGATGCGTACTTCCTTGCCCAATACGATGGTGCCGGTGCGTTCGTTGATCACGACCTTCTGCATGCGATCGGCCTCGACGGTGAGGTTCTCCATCTCCGCTACAAACTCCACAGACCGGTTGGTGAACGCCGTCGGCATGGTCACGAGAATCGCTCCCGAGCTTTCGGCGTGGGCAGTCGGGGTTGCCGCGTTGGGAAAGTGTTGATTCAATGCTTCGGCGATACGCGCCGCCGTGCTGAAATCTGCTTGCCTCAACTGGAGCCGGAACTTGTCGGTAGGCGCAACGGTCGGAGGACTGCGCTCTATAATGGCTCCGCTGGGAATCCGCCCCACAGTGGGATGATTCAGCGTTTGGGCATTTCCTCCACCGCCGGCCACGAATCCTCCGGTCAAGAGTGCGCCCTGCGCAGCGGCGTAGACTTCGCCGTCGGGACCTTGCAGGGAGGTCAGCAACAACAGGCCGCCTTGCAGGTTCGTCGAATCGCCAATCGCCGCTGCCGTGACATCGATCCGCGTTCCGGTCTGCGCAAACGGGGGTAGCGTGGCGGTCACCATCACCGCCGCCATGTTGCGGACCAGGATCGCAGTCGGATTGACGGTTACACCCATGCGCCGCAAGATATTGGTCAGAGCTTGCGCCGAAAAGACCGTCTGCCGCTTGTCGCCTGTCCCGTTGAGCCCCACCACCAGGCCGTAGCCCATCAATTGGTTGTCCCGAACGCCTTCCAGCGAGGCGAGTTCCTTCAAACGCGTCGCCGCGGGCGCGGCCATCGCGGTCATCAATAGCAACCCAAGCAGTTTTCTCATAGTCCTCAAAATGGCAGCAGCCCCAACAAGATTCGGTAGAGGACAAAGGGTCTCTTGATTGCGTCATTAACCACGCCTTTGCCGTTTACTTCCAGCGTGAGATCCGAGATCTGGTCCGAACGCACGATGTTTCCAGGGGTCACATCAACGGGGCGAATCAGCCCCCGCACCACAATCGTCTGGCGCTCGGAGTTCACCACTGTCTGCTTGGTTCCTTCGAGGACAAGGAGCCCGTTGAGCGTAGTTGCGACCACGCGAGCCGAGATCGTAGTCGTCAACGTCATGGCGCGAGTCGTCTCGCCCTGTCCTTGCAGCTTGCGCTCATTCGAGAAGTCGAGCAGGCTCCCGAGCGGATTCCCCGCAGCCAGCGTTCCTGCCAGCGATGAAATCTGCGCATTCCCGGTCGACTGCCGTGAGGTGTTGGTACCGCCCGTCGCCGTCGCCGATGCTTGGTCGGAGACAACAATGGTGACGATGTCACCCGGCGCGTTCGCTCGAACGTCCCGAGCTGCGTTCGAAAGCGCTCCCGAGGCCGTGAACAAGGAGCCTGGGGACTGCGCCCACATGGCCGCAGGCAACAACAACGCTAGAGTAATCTTCATTTCCGGATCCCCACTTTTCCTCGATCTTCAACCACGGCGCGAAAGCGCTGGCCGTTGGCCGGATTACGCACAGTGACTGGCTCCCCGACGTGTCCCGAGCTTTCCGCAGCCGCCTCAAACGCGAGAAGGACTCCTCCGCTGCGGACTTCCACGCGCACCGTATCTCCGGGTTTAATTTCCGGCTCCGAAACTGAGTGGGGCGGGACGGTGCGGCCCGTCACTTGAACGCGCGCCCAAATTGGAACACTGCGGTTCTCTCCGTACAGCCACCGACCCCGCCAAAGGCCAGAGGGGGAGAGTCCGTCCGCCCGGAACTCGGGCTTTCCGACGGGCAGGGCATTGCGACTGAAGTCGAGGATCTCTATGTCCGGCACACCGTTAGCCGAGCTCAAGACGTCGTGCAAGATCTCGGAGCTCAAACGGACGGAGGCTCGCTCGAAACAAGCCTCCCGTGACGTTCCCGTCTCCAAAACCACCGCCCGCTCTTTCGCTATCCGTTCCAATTCAAAATACTGAAACGTCCGCCGCGTGCCCGCCGCAGGGGCCGGTCCCAAGTCTGCCCGTGGATCGATACCAGCGAAGGCTGAGTGCTCCACCGCCAGGTCCTTCCCGAAGATGCGATCGCCCTCGACCGGCGTACAAGCGTGCGACAACGTGGCAAACCCCAAGAGCCCGGAAATGATTGTTCCCAGTTTCATCGCGTGATGTTATTCACTTGGGCATACATTTCATCCGCGGCCTTCACGACCTTGGTATTGGCCTCGTAGGCGCGTTGGCTGGTGATCATATTGATGAATTCCTCCACCACGCTGACGTTGGATGCCTCGACGTAACCCTGCTGCAGGGTTCCCAAACCCTCCTGGCCCCCCGGATTTCCCACCGTCGGATCGCCGCTGGCATCTGTGGGCAAGAACAATCCTCCACCGACGCTATTCAATCCACCGGGATTCGTGAAATTCGCCAACTGAATCTGGCCCGCCACCTGCGCCGCAGTCTGCCCCGGCTGCGTGTAACTGACTGTGCCATCAGCTGCGATCGTGACCGTCTGTGCCTGCTGCGGGATCGTGATTTGCGGCTCCACTGGATCGCCCGCCGCCGTGACCATGTTGCCGTCGCGGTCCATTTGGAAAGCACCCGCGCGGGTGTAGGCAACCTCTCCGCTCGCCTTGCGGATCTGGAAGAAACCCTTGCCCTGAATCACGACGTCCAATTGATTGCCGGTCTGTTGGAAGTTGCCTTGCGTGAAGATGATGCTGTTCCCCGAGGGCCGGGCACCTAAGCCCAATTGCAGTCCGCTCGGCACAGTCGTCTGCGATCCGGCCGCCGCGCCCGGCTGTAGGAAGCTCTGATAGAGCAGGTCCTGAAACTGCGTCCGGCGCGACTTGAAGCCCGCGGTGTTCGCGTTGGCCAAGTTGTTCGCGATGTTGTCGATGCTCATTTGCTGCGCGTTCAACCCGCTGGCAGCGCTGTATAAGGCTCGAATCATATTGGTCTCCTAACTTGTACGAGCAACTTCGTCGATCGCCCGCTTGTTCATCTCCGCACCCACCGACATAGCGCGCTGCAGCATTTCAAACTGCCGCATGACACTGACGAGGCGAACGGCTGCGTCGGTCACTGGGACGTTGGACTGCTCGACTGCTCCCTGCCGAACGATGGCCTCGGGCACGGCACCCGCTGGTTTTGCCGGATCCAACTGGGCGAAGTAACTCGCCCCCAGCTTGCCCAATGCCTCCGTCGCGTTGCCGAATCCAGAGATCTCAATCTGGCCGAGCTCTTGTCCATTCTGCTTCACGACCCCGGTTCGATCGATCTCAATAGGCCGGAGCGGATCCACCGGAATCGGCTGCCCGTTGTTGCGCGTGTTCCGCAACGTGTAACCTTCCACTGTTGCAAGTTGATTGGACCCGGATACTTGAAAACTCCCGTTGCGGGAATAGACCACACCAGCAGGAGAGTTCAGTGCGAAGAAGCCTTTGCCGTCCAACGCAAGGTCTAGTGGATTGCCCGTAGGCTGCACGCTACCCTGACTGAAATCGGTCCAACGCTTTTCGATGAGCGGCAGCTCCTGCTTGAATACGCTGTAAAACTCACGGTCCGCCTTAAAGCCGTTGGTACCGCTGTTGGCCATGTTGTTGGCTAACATGTCGAGCGATTCCATGCGAGCTTTCATACCGCTTGCCGCCGTGATTAATAGAGGGTCCATGCGCGATTCAACTTCCTGCGAGCTTCATTGCAATTGATGCGCCGTTCGCAAAGGCCAGTAAAAAGCGTTTTCTGGTGTCCCGCTTCGGGATCGTGCGGCGAATTTGTGCCGTTTCGGATTCCATTTGCGGCAAGGGATTGGCGCTTCCACTTGTTCATGCGGAGAGAAGCCCAACAAATGCAGGGAAAACCGACCATTCCACTTTGGTCCCCCACCTGCATCTATCCTCGCCGTGACCGGCATCGTTAGCACCGCACCTCCCGCGAATGCCGTCGGAGCCTTGCTTGGAGGTCCAGCGTTAGCCGCCCCATCCCTCGCAATCCCGGGAGTTTCCATAGAGCCCGGCAGCGCGCCTTTCCTAAACCTCTTATGGTTGTTCGGAGGCGATGCGCCGATCGACAATCCAGTTGCGGAGGAACCAGGACAATCAGAATCGGCCCCTACCGATATCGAGCCATCCGTCGTCGTTGCTGCGCCGCAACTGATCGCTGGCGCCCTCATTCGCTCAATGCTGAACACCAGCGCTTTGAGCACTCGGCAGAACGCAGGGTCCACGCAGCCGGTGCAAATGGACCCCATCTCCATCTCCGAACCCGCGCCACTCTATCCAAGCGAGCCGGTGCTGCCTGTAGAAAAGGCAATGCCTATAGAAGAGTCCGATCGAGAGGTTACTCCTATCGATAGCCCTGAACCGGAGAAAACTGTAGAAGTTCCGCCAGTTCCAGAGTCAGGCGCGCTGCCGACTGTTCCCGTGCCTAGCAGTCTCCCCTTTGTCCCCGCTGTTCCCACCGCGCCGTTGCCCCCCGTTCAGCCAGCCCAACATGAAGACTCGGCCGAACCGTACGCTCTGCCGATGGCGGCAGCACCGGTTGCCACACCTGCGTTCACGGAGTCGCCCGCCCCAGAGAAAGTAGCCAGGTCACCACTCCCAACGGCACCATCAGCCGAACCGCCATCTTCGGGCAAGCTGACGCTGCCGCCCGCACCCAGGCTCGCGACGGAGCGGCCATCCCCACTGGTATTCGCACTCCGTTTGACTGCCCACGAGGAACCCGCAACACAGCCCATACCGGCAGCAACAGCTCCCGCGATTGCGAGCACAGCCGAGACACGAACATCTCCGCTGTTGCCTTCCCCACCATTGCTTCAAGAAGTCGGTCTTCCCATCAGCAGAGAGAACTGCCCACCTGCACCGCCGCTCAGCCCGCGGCCCGCAACTCAGGAGTCAGCGGTTCCTCTCGTTGCAGCCACCTCAGCAGAAGAGAAGTCAGCGGGGGAGGGAGCGGACTCGCAGCAACCAGAATCAAAGCCACAGCAGCCGATCCCGTCGAAATCCGAGCGCGAGTCCGCACCCAAGCTCGCGCCGCCCCGAACTGAGTCCGCTCCAGTCCCTCCGGTTGCCTCCTCCATCTCCACTGGCGCATCGGCAGTCCAGATTACGGCACCTCATGGTCTAGCCCAGAGGCCATCGCCGAATCCCGTGGTTAGCGCGGCTCCAGACACCGCAGCTCCATTTCAAGCAAAAGAACCCACCCCCAGCCCCGAGGTTCGCACCGGCTCCACCCATGCAATCGCGGTCCGCATTTCGGCCCCCGATGCAGTCCCCGTGGACCTGCACATCGCGGAGCGCGGTGGAGAAGTCCGAGTGGCGGTGCGCACGGCCGATGCTGAATTGCAGACGTCGCTGCGCCAGGACCTCGGCACGCTGGTCGACCGCCTGGAGCATTCCGGTTTTCACGCCGAGACGCTGGTTCCTCATCAGACCTCGTCCAGTACGCGAATCGAGAACACCCAAAGCTTCGACTTATCGAGCAGCTTCCGCGCCCACGCAGTCACCGATACCGCCAGCACAACGGCGAACCACGACAGCTCGCAAGACAGCGACAGCTCGGGTCGGCAGCAGAACCAAGCTGATTCCGGCGCGCGCCAGCAACAACAGCAACGCCGGCAGAACTCCGCACGACATTCGGAATGGATGGAAGCGATGATCGAACCCACCAGAGAGGACCAAACTTATGACGACTGACGGAATTACTGGAAGTGGCAGCACCGCAGCTAGCTCCACTACACCGAAACTTCAGCTCCCCGCCGACAAGCTGGGGGCTGACAAAAGCACGTTTCTCAAATTGCTGGTGACGCAACTGCAGCATCAGAACCCGCTCAACCCGTCCGACGGCATCGAATTCGTCACGCAGTTGGCGCAATTCACCGCCCTCGAACAATCCACGCAGATGCGCGACGATCTCGCCGCCATTCGCGCGGCCTTGACCGCCCAAACCGGCACTTCATCCAAATAGAGAAACATTTCAAAGGAGCCTTAAAAACTATGCCCTCATTTGCAACCGCACTCTCGGCCCTGGCCGCGCACACCACGGCTATCGACGTCATTGGCAACAACCTGGCCAACCTGAACACCCCGGGATTCAAAGCCAGTGTCGTTTCCTTCCACGACCTGGTCACGCAGTCCCTGGGCGCGGGCCTGGGAGAGACGCAGGTCGGATTCGGTGTCGGGGTTCCCGTCACCCTGCGCCAGTTTTCCCAGGGCGCGATCCAGAGCTCGGGAGGGCCGCTGGATGCCTCCATCCAAGGCGACGGCTTCTTCGTCATTAAGGGCGGCGCGAATCAGACTCTCTATACACGCGGCGGCAACTTCCAAGTGGATACGGCCGGTAATTTGACAATGGCCACAGGAGAACGCTTGCAGGGCTGGTCTTCGGTCGGGGCCCCGCTCGACGTGAACCTACCCATTGGCGACATCACTGTCCCGGTGGGCACTCTGAAAGCCCCCATCGCGACCAAGAATATGTCGGTGGATGTGAACCTGGACGCTTCGGCCACCGACGGCCCGCCCGCGGACGCATTCTCGACCTCGGTCGAAGTTTTCGATTCGCTGGGCAATTCGCACATCATCACGACCCGTTTCACGAAGACCGCCACTGCCAACGAGTGGGACTATTCGCTAACGTTCCCCGATGCAGACTTAACCGCCGCCGGCACACCCGTAACAGGGACGATCACTTTCGATGCCAACGGACAGATGACGAGTCCGGCGGTCACTGACCCGCCTATCGTTCTCGCTGCGGCAGGTCTGGCCGACGGAGCCGCAGACATGAATATTTCCTGGAACCTGTTCGAAGGCGCCACCCCGCGCCTCACCCAGTTTTCACAACCCTCCGCCAGCTCCGCCTTGTCGCAGGACGGCTCAGCCGCCGCGAATCTGGTTCGCGTGGGTCTGGGCAACGGCGGAAAGATTCTCGCGCAGTACTCGAACGGGCAACAGGTCGTAGTGGGACAAGTGGCGATGGCCACGGTCCGCAACCCGGAATCCTTGATTGCAGCAGGCAACAGCACCTTCCAGTTGAGTGCTCGCACCGCTCTGCCCGCAGTTGGACTGCCGGACACCGGTGGGCGCGGCTCCGTCCTGGGAGGCACCGTCGAAGCCTCCACGGTCGACATCGCACGCGAGTTTACGAACCTCATCGTGTATCAGCGCGGCTATCAGGCAAATGCTCGAATGATCACCACGGTCGACGAACTCAGCCAAGAAACGATCAATCTGAAGCGTTAAGCAAACGTGACTGTACTCGAACAAACCGCGCATTTGGCCAGCGTGCCCATCGACCTCGAAGCCGAGTTGGGGCGCAGAGTGATGACGCTCGACGCGATTTTGTCGCTTCGCGTGGGCAGCGTGATCCGGTTGCCGCGCTCGGCCGGCGAGAACATCGACATTCTCGCTGGCGGGTCCCTTTTGGGATCGGGAGAAATCGTGATCATCGAAGAGCGTTTCGGAGTGCGCATTACCGATTTCAAGGAGGAATCGTAAACGACATGGATGTCGCTGAAGGAGATTTGTTTCGTCAGGTGCTAGGAGTTCTCGCGGTCTTCGCGCTGCTGGGAGCAGCCGTCTGGAAACTGCGGGGAGGCTCCCCGCTCGCACGCACTCGTTCCGATGGTCCACGGCTCGCGGCGGTCGGCCGCATTGCACTCACCCCGCAGCACGCTGTCCATTTGGTCCGCATGGATGGCCGGGAGTTCATGCTCGCGACGCACCCTCATGGGTGTTCTCTACTCAACGAGACCACCACAGAAGTCGCGAAGAAGGCCAACGCATGAAGCGGCTACTTTTCTTGCTTGCCCTACCAGCTATGGCCGCCCCCAGCGATTCGTTGCTGGGCGTAACGCTCGTCGCGGATAAATCCGGGCAGTCGCTCGGCGCACCGATGCAGATCATACTCCTGCTCACGCTGCTCACGATGTTACCCGCGATCCTGATGTCGGCTACACCCTTTCTGCGCATCGTGGTCGTGCTACATTTTTTGCGGCAAGCCCTGGGCACCCAGACCACACCATCCAATCAAGTCCTGGTCGGCCTCGCACTCTTCCTGTCGCTGATCGTTCTTCAACCCGTCGGAACGGAACTCATCCATCAAAGCTGGGAGCCGCTCGAACAAGGCCAAATCACCGCCAGCGTAGCCTGGGAGCGAGCCTCTGTCCCGATCCACACGTTCCTCCTGAAATACGCTCGCGAGAAGGACATCGCCCTGTTCATGGAGCTATCCCATGCCCAGGCGCCTAAATCTCCTGCCGACGTTCCCTTAAGCGCGCTCGCTCCCGCCTACGTCTTGAGCGAACTAAAAACCGCATTCCAGATCGGAGCCGTGCTGTTCCTCCCGTTTCTGGTGATCGACCTCGTGGTCGCTTCCGTAACGCTCTCGATCGGAATGGTGCAACTGCCTCCGGTCATGGTCTCGGCTCCATTCAAGATCTTACTCTTCGTCTTAGTCGATGGGTGGAACCTCGTCGTGGGTTCGCTAGTGAGGAGCTTTAACTGATGACCCCGGCCACCGTAACAGACCTTCTCCGCAACGCTTTCACGACAACTTTTTGGATCGCCTTGCCCGTGCTGGCCGCTGGATTCATCGCGGGAATCGTGGTGAGCCTCGCTCAAATCTTGACGTCCATTCAGGATTCAAGCTTCAGCACCGTCCCGCGACTCACCGTGTTCCTGGGTGTCTTGTTATTCACGATGCCGTGGATGCTCGCTCGCTTAGTCAGCTACACCAGCGTCCTACTGGGAGATTTGGGACGGTTCGCTCACTAGCCATGACCCTCGGCCTTCCACTCGCGACCATCTCCGCCTTTCTGGTGGTCCTCGCCCGCGTCGCGGGACTTGTGGCCTTCTTTCCGCTCCCAGCTTTTCGCTCCACCCCTGCGCCGATGCGAGCTGTACTCGCATTCACCCTCACCTTCGCGCTGTTCCCGGTGTGGCCCAACCTTCCGAATACCTTGCCGACCGTGACACAACTGCTCCTCTGGTCGTTCTCTGAAGCCGGGCTGGGCTTGGCGGTGGGACTCGCCGTCGCATTCCTGATGGAAGGATTCCAAATGGCGATGCAGATCGTCGGCTTACAAGCCGGCTACGGCTACGCCCTCACCGTCGATCCGACCAGCCAAGCCGATTCGAGCGTCCTCCAAGTAATGCTGATGCTCACCACCGGCTGGCTCTTCTTCATCCTCGGCTTCGACCGCGAAATTATTCGCATCCTGGCAGCCAGCTTTGAACGCTTCCCCGCTGGCTCGTGGGCTCCCTCGGCAGCGAGCCTCGACGGCATCGTACGCCTAGGCGGCAACATGCTGGTGACCGGCGTCCGCTTGGCTCTACCCGTTGCAGCTCTGCTGCTCCTGATCGACTTGGCCTTGGCCTTACTCGGGCGTATGCAGCAGCAACTGCAATTGCTCTCGCTCGCATTCCCCGCGAAGATGCTCGCCGCGCTGATCATTCTAGCCGCGCTCGCGCCGATGCTGCCGCGAATCTTCTCCACCGCGGCCGAACGCACCATGAGTTCCTTGTGGCGGCTGTTGGGATAAACCATGGCGAACGCGGAACAAACCGAAAAACCTACACAACGGCGGCTCGACCGGGCTCGCAAAGAAGGCAACTTTCCGGCCAGCCGCGAATTCGTCGGGGCCGTCCATTTCGCCGGAGTGGTCGTCATCATCTCGATGTTCAGCGGAGACTTCCTCACCCGCGTCATGCGCCTCACCCGCCATCTGCTGGCGCTCGCCTTCACCAGTTCGCTCACTCAGCAAACATTCGTAGCAATGGTGCGCACGCTCATCGCACCCGATCTAATCCCCCTGATCCTCGGCGGCTTCGCGCTCGCCGCCCTGGTGATTGCGATCCAACTCGGTAGCACCAAGCTGGGCATCTCCTTCGCAAAACTCGCGCCGGACCTGAATCGCCTCAA
Source organism: Bordetella parapertussis (assembly GCA_943328975.2). Taxonomy (GTDB): domain Bacteria; phylum Acidobacteriota; class Terriglobia; order Bryobacterales; family Bryobacteraceae; genus Palsa-187. The sequence goes on from CALQCC020000009.1 coordinate 13,339, forward strand.
CCCGATGAGCCGCCTCACTGGCCTTCCGGGGCAGAATATCCCGATGCTTCTGCAAGCGATGTTGCTCTTGCCGCTGGTCGGCATTGTTCTCTATTACGAGCTTACGGAAAACCTGAACTCCTTCATGGAGCTGCCGTGGCTCCACCCACGCTCCGCCTTGGCCCGCGTGGGCATGACACTCGAAACTCTACTCTGGCGCGCTGCAGGGCTCTTCCTGCTCATCGGCATCATCGACCTGCTGTGGCAGCGCCACCGCTACACCAAGCAACTCAGCATGTCGAAGCAGGAGATCCGCGAAGAGTCGAAGGAATCCGAGGGCAACCCACAGATCAAGGCGCGCGTCCGCCGCCTCCAGCGCGACATGGCCCGTAAGCAGATGATGAAGGAGGTCGCCAACGCCACCGCGATCATCGTCAACCCGACGCACTATGCCGTCGCAATCCGGTACACGCTACCGGGCGCACCGGGCGAAACTGCTTCCGCGCCGCGCGTCGTAGCCAAGGGCAAGAACTTCCTAGCCGCCCGGATTCGAGCGCGGGCACGGGAACACCAGGTCCCCATCGTGGAAAACCCGCCGCTCGCCCGAGCGCTCTACAAATCCGTCGACGTCGGCCAGGAAATCCCCGGCCACCTTTATCGCGCGGTCGCAGAAATTCTCGCCTACATATACCGGCTTATGAATGGCAGGTTGCCCGGATGATCAGAAATGAAACAGTCGATTTCTGCAACCATGCCCAATATCAAAGCGTCCAATTGAGCAGAAGGAGACACTGGACAATCATGAAAATCGGACACACGATTTCCGCTCTTGTTACGACCGCAGTCTTGCTCGCAATTCCAGGCTTCGCAGCCTCTCAGGGGACGCCCAACCCGGCCCCGAACGCCAACCTCGAACGGGACGTCCGGCACGCCCTCAACAGCCTTGCTTACTATGGAGTCTTTGACGACCTCTCGTTCAGCATTGACGATGCGGGCACTGTAACTCTCGCCGGGCAGGTGATGCAATACACCGTCCGCAACAGCGCTGTCAGTGCCGTGAAGCACCTGGCTGGAGTGGCGGGAGTGGAAGACAAAATCGAAGTGCTGCCGCTGTCGCCCTTCGATAACAGCATCCGCGTGCGAGCTTACAATGCGATCTTCGGCTATCCGGCACTCAGTCGTTACGCGATCAACTCGCGCCCGCCGATTCGCATCCTCGTGAAGTACGGCAACATCACGCTAGCCGGCGTGGTGAACAACGAACTGGACCGAACGCTCGTCTACAACCGGATCCGCGCAATGCCCGGTGCATTTACCGTCACCAATGATCTACGCCTAGACCCATAAGTCTTCGCGCCTCAAGTCTTGCAGCTTGGGTTTCCGGACGCAGTCACCTTCTCCATGCTCGCGGAGAACCGGAAGCCCCGCGGCGGCCCAGGAACCTCCGACCTGGGCCGCCGTTTTCTGTTCGATGGAGTTCACAATGCATCATCCTCCACCGCGTCGCGCTAGAATACGAGCGGTGAGACTCGTATCGATTTCTCTACTGATCGCCGCTGCTTTAGCGGCCCAACCAGCAGCCGACCCCAAAGAACGCATCCGAGCCGTCCGCGAACTCGCGAAGCAATCCGTCGAAGGAATCCCTGGCATCGCTGCCTATGTACAGGACCCCGTCGTCGAAGTGCGCGTGGAAGTCGTAAAACGCCTCAACGACATCGGCGGTCCCCGTACACTGGACGCGCTGGTGCGGCTCACCTCTGACGCCGACCCCGAGGTTCAAATCAACGCCATCGACGGACTCGTCAACATCTTCGTCCCCGGCTATCTGAAATCCGGCATCGCGCGTACGACCACCCGCTCCGGCGACGCATTGAAGGTAAAGTTCAACGAGCCGGGCGATCTGGTGGTGGACGGCTACGTCAATGTCACGCCTGAAGCTATCACCGCCGCCACCAACGTTCTCTCAAAATCGAAAAGCCTGGAAGCCCGAGCGAACGCAGCTCGCGCGCTCGGCATCTTCCGCGCGCGATCCGCAGTGCCGCAACTCAGCGAAGCGCTCTATTCGAAAGACGACCAATTGATGTACGAATCGCTGGTGGCCATGCAGAAGATCCGCGACCCGGCGGCGGGAGCCAGTCTGGCCTTTTTGGTCCGCGACCTCAACGAAAAGGTGCAGACGGCGGCCCTACGCGCCAGCGGCATCCTGCGAGCCAAGCAAGCCGCGCCCGGCATTCGCACCGTAATCGACGACAACCCGAGTCCTCGCATCCTGCGTGAAGCCGGCGATGCTCTAGCGATGATCGCCGACCCCGTGGATCGCGGCGTGTTTCTTCGCTTCCTCGGTCAGCGCGATCCGGCCCTGCGCGGTGCCGCAGCGGAAGGCCTCGCCCGCATCAAGAATCCTGCCGACGCCGAGCGCCTCACCCAAGCCTTCAATGACGAAAGAGAGTTCGGCCCGCGACTTTCCATGGCCTTCGCCCTGGTCTCCCTGGGCCGCATGGAGATCAACGACCTCAGTCCGTTCCGCTACTTGATCAACGGTCTGAACCGAGCCACGTTCCGCGCCGTCGCCTTGGCCTTTTTGACCGAGCTATCGCGCGAATCCGCCGCCCGCTTGACGATTTACCCCAATCTGGCTCGCGCTACGAAAGACGAGAAGACGGGGATCTGCCAGGTATTGGCCGAATCCGGACAACAGGATAGCGTCCCGTATTTAAATGGGTTGAAAGACGATAATGACCCCGAGGTCGCGCAAACCTGCCTTCGCAGTCTGCGGACACTCGAGGCCCGTCTGAGATAAGTTGAGCGGAAGGAAAAACGAGAGGGCTTACTTCGCCTTCTTCTGTTTCTGCTGACCGACGCGGACCTTGAACTGCTTCGCCATCTGTTCCTGGTGCGCCTTCCAGTCAAACCGCTTGCCGGCTTCGGAAAGGTAGGCGTTGATGTCGATGTCCTTGGGAAGAACTGCCATCAAGGAGGCGGTCATCGAGCCGTCCGGGCTGCTGATGCGGTAGCGTTTTACGTTCGGAATTGCCATAACGTATTTAGAGTACCACGGCTGTTCCAGTTGCCGCCCGTGGCCCCCCCGCAAGGGCAAATCCCGAATGAAACGCTGCACTCACTATCGTATCTTTCACAGTGCTGGTCCCTTGTTCGGTAAGGCCCCAGTTCCGGTGCGGAGGACGCGAGGTGCTGTTCAGCAGTACCTCGTGCACCGACCATTTGCCCCGTTATACTGAGGGCGATGAGACTCTCCGCTCCAGCCGCGATCATTTTTGCGCTGCTGCCGACCGGCGCGTTTGCCCAAGCTCCCGGACCGGCCTGGGGTTCCTCGCGGGCAGCCGTACTAGCCGCTGAGCCCGATCAGGCGCACAATGTAGTCGAAGCCGACGGAGAAGTCGTCATCCAGCGGGACTCCGCTGCATGGGGTGGCGCCGCCGCCCGAATTCTGTACATCTTCGCCAACGACAAACTGGTGCGGTCGAAGTTCATCTTCTCCGCCGAGCCGGTTGATCCCACAAGTTATATTTCCGATTACGCCGCCATCGCCGCGCGCATGCTGAAAGAGTTCGGCAAGCCGACGGCAGAGCGAGCGGTTTGGGAAAACGATTCGCTGCAGGAAGAAAAGATCGCCTACTTGCAGCAGGATCGGGCGCTGCCCTCCGATGTTCTGCCGTCCGACAAGAACGTCGGCTTGAGTATTGCGCTAGGGCATCTGAAACTCTACGCCCAGTGGTGCGGACCGCAGACCGAAATCCTCCACACGTTGACCGGCGTGGATCAGAAGGTGACGCACCAGATCGAATTCCGCAGTGTAGAGCTGAAGGCGTTAGAATCCACCAAGAAAGTCTGCACACCACCAGTGCTTTAACTATGGGCCTCGACATCTACGTTGGATCGTTCACTCGTTATTACGCAGGTGACTGGGAGTTGATTGCGCAAAAGGCTGCTCGGGAGATGGGCTTAACCATCGACGTTATTCGGACTCAGGACACCGAAGATACCGAGCGCGATCCCGAGGCAATCCGGCCGATGGTGATCGAATGGCGCGCTGGTCTGTCCTTGAGCCTAACTGATAGTCTTGCGGCCCCACTCGATTGGCGTGAGGACGCGGAGACGCCATACTTTACGGACAAACCTGCTTGGGATTGCTACTCAGATCTCCTGTTGTGGGCGGCTTACGCCGAGCAGCCCTCGCTTACGCGCCCTTTTCAGACCGTGGAAGACTTCGGTGAAGATCCCGCCTATCAACGAAGCACGGCCGTGGGGTTTGAGACTGACTACCTGCACCTGCTAAACACCGAATGCTGGCTACCTTGCGAATTTGACTTCGTCTTCCGATCTCATCGTCTCGATGGGGCGAGCACCCAGTTCGGATCCAGCATCTCCTTGGCTGCGGAGCTAGATGCGCTCAACGCCCGAACTTGGAGGGCTGACAGGGAGACCATCTCGGCGTGGCGCAGCGAGGGTTCCGAACATGGTGCACCCCTCGAATCGGGCGCGAGGTTTGCCTTCTCCGTTCTACGTGACTTAGCCAGAGAATCCATCGAGCACAAATTACCGATGCTTCTCGACTACTGACGGTTCTACTTCGAAGTCTCGCTCACCAGCTTGCTGGCTAACGGACGATCCTGCCCCGCGTACTTGTTCGACGCCTTCTTGTGATACGGCACCGACGACGGCGTCGACAGTTGCTCAAACGTAAACGAACAAATGCGCATGCCCGGATACAACGCCACCGGCATCCGCCCCAGATTGCTCAGCTCCAGCGTTGCCTTGCCGCGCCACCCCGGATCGAACAATCCCGCGGTGCCATGCACGATGATGCCGATACGTCCCAAGCTCGACCGGCCTTCCAGCCGCCCCAGCACGTCGTCATCGAGCTCCAGTTTCTCTTCCGTGATCGCCAGTGCGAATTCCCCAGGCTGCAAGATGAACGCCTCGCCCGTCGGAACTTCAATCGTCCGCATCAATTCCTGGATCGCCGTCTTCTCCCGCAGATCGATGAACGCGTGCTTACTGTGTTCGAACACACCAAACTCATTGCCCAACCGGAAATCCACTGAGCAGCTACCGAACTGTTCGGGAGGCAGCTCGGGCGTCACACGGATTTTACCCTCGGCAATGTAACGGTGGATGTCGACGTCGGAAAGGACCATCTCTAGATTCTATAACTGCGGAACGCTACTCTAGAAGTTTCACCCCGCGCATCATGAAACCCACCATCCTTCCGCAACGACCATTTTTCTCTTCCGGCCCCTGTGCGAAGCGCCCCGGCTGGACTCTGGACGCGCTCAAAGGAGCAGCGCTCGGCCGCTCCCATCGCGCCAAACTCGGCAAGACCAAACTGGTCGACGTTATTGAGCGGAGCAAGGCGATCCTCGGCATCCCCAGCGACTACGTGCTGGCGATCGTCCCGGCCTCAGACACGGGCGCTGTTGAAATGGCGCTGTGGTCGTTGTTGGGCGAGCGCGGCGTGGATGTTCTGGCGTGGGAAAGCTTCAGCAGCGGCTGGGCGTCCGACTGCAAAAGCCAACTCAAGCTGAAGGACCTGCGCGTCTTCAAAGCGGATTACGGCCATCTCCCCGACCTGCAGCAAGTGGACTGGACCCGCGACATAATGTTCGCCTGGAACGGTACAACGTCGGGCGTGAAAGTGCCCAACGCAGATTGGATCGCAGCCGACCGGCAGGGACTCGCGATCTGCGACGCTACATCGGCCGTGTTCGCCATGGAGATTCCCTGGCAGAAGCTCGACGTAGTGACTTGGTCCTGGCAGAAGGTGCTCGGCGGCGAAGGGGCGCACGGCATGATCGCGCTAAGCCCGCGCGCAGTTCAACGACTAGAAACATTCACGCCCGACCGACCCATGCCCAAGATTTTCCAAATGACGAAGGGCGGGAAACTGATCTCCGGGCTCTTCCAGGGCGAGACGATCAACACGCCATCCATGCTGTGCGTCGAGGATGCGCTGGACGCCCTCACGTGGGCGGAATCCATCGGTGGCCTGCCGACGCTTATCGCCCGCTCCAACGCAAATCTGCAGGCTCTCAAAAGCTGGGTGGAGAAATCCTCTTGGGCCGGCTTCCTCGCAGCGGACGCAGCTTCGCGATCTAACACTTCCATCTGTCTCAAAGTGGTCGACCCGGCCTACACGTCACTCTCGACCGACGATCAACAGAAACACGCCAAATCGATGGTCTCCTTGTTGGAGAAAGCGGGAGCCGCATTCGACATCGGAGCGTATCGCGACGCCCCTCCGGGCCTGCGGATTTGGGGCGGAGCAACCGTCGACACTTCGGATATTGAAGCGCTGCTGCCGTGGCTCGATTGGGCCTACGCGGAAGTGCAATCACAGTTCTAATTCAAAGGAATCTTCATGTCTAAAGTACTCATTTCGGATAGCCTCAGCCCGCGCGCCATTGAGGTTTTCAAAGAAGCAGGAATCGAGGTCGACGTAAAGGTCGGCCTCAACGAAAGTGAATTGATCGCGATCATCGGCGAGTATGAAGGCCTGGCGATCCGCTCGGCTACGAAAGTCACAGCGAAAGTATTGGACGCCGCGACCAAACTGAAGGTCGTCGGCCGCGCCGGCATCGGCGTCGACAACGTGGATCTACCTGCAGCCACCGCCCACGGAGTGCTCGTCATGAACACGCCCTTCGGCAACTCGACCGCGACCGCCGAACATGCGATCACGCTGATGATGGCCGTAGCCCGCCAGCTCGGCTCCGCCAACTCCACCACGCACGAGGGGAAGTGGCTCAAGAACAAATACATGGGCGTTGAAGTCACAGGCAAAGTGCTGGGCATCATCGGATGCGGCAACATCGGTTCCATCGTGGCCGACCGTGCGCAAGGTCTCAAAATGCGCGTGATCGCCTATGATCCGTTCCTTGACCACGAGCGTGCCCGTAGCCTGGATATCGAAAAGGTCGAGCTAGACGAACTGCTCGCCGCGGCGGACTTCATCACCTTGCACACGCCGATGACGCCGCAAACCAAGTACATCCTCAACAAGGAAACGCTCGCCAAAACGAAGAAGGGCGTCCGCATCATCAACTGCGCGCGCGGTGGCCTGATCCAGGAAGCCGACCTCAAAGCAGCCATCGAATCGGGTCACGTCGCGGGCGCGGCACTCGACGTCTTTGAGGTGGAACCCGCGAAGGAGAATCCACTCTTCGGTATGGAGCAGATCGTCACGACGCCCCACTTGGGCGCGTCCACACACGAAGCGCAGGAAAACGTCGCACTTCAAGTAGCGGAGCAGATTGCCGACTTCTTGAAGACCGGCACCATCGTGAACGCCGTCAACAAGCGCTAACCCTGTCAATTCCCGGCGTTATGATAATAGAACCCTGGAGGCTTCATCCGTGAAAACCAGTCTTGCCCTAGCCATCGCAGCGGCTCTGCTCACTGCGACCGTGCCCATGGCCGCACATCATTCTTTCGCCGCGGAATACGATGCCAACGCGAAGCTGGAATTCGACGGCGTCGTCACCAAGGTTGAGTGGACCAACCCGCACGCGCACTACTATATCGACGTGACCGGCGTGGACGGCAAGGTCACCAATTGGAATCTGGAGCTCGCCAGCCCCAACATGCTTAACCGCAATGGCTGGACGCGCAAGACTCTGCAGGAAGGCCTCAAGATCCACGTCACCGCCTCGCGCGCCAAGGATGGCAGCAACACCGGCGCTACCAGCACCATCAAGCTACCCAACGGCAAGGTGCTCACCATGACCGGCGTGCAGCAGGGGAAACAATGAAGAGGCACATTCTCACCTCCATCCTGGCGTTGGTATCGCTTGGTGCAGCAATGTGGGCACAAGGTCCCGCGGGCGGCAATGGAAAAGGTAAGGGCAAGGCAGCGCCTCCCGCAGCACCCGCTCCCAAACTAGCCGACGGCACCCCTGATCTCTCCGGCGTGTGGACCGGCTTCGGTAGCAATGCCGGAGACATCACCAAAGGCTTGAAGGCCGGCGAAGAAGTTTCCATGCTCCCGTGGGCCGTGGAAAAAATGAAGACCCTGAAGTCGCAGGACGACCCGCAGGCCAACTGTATGCCCAGCGGCGTTCCACGCGGCAATCCGTACCCGTGGCGCATCGTGCGCGAGGGCAATCACATCTACATCCTCTACGAAGGCAACATCCACAGCTTCCGCCAGATCTTCATGGGCGTCAGCGAACATCCCGAAGACCCCGATCCAACGTGGTGGGGCCACTCCATCGGGAAATGGGAAGGCAACACGCTGGTGGTGGATACGGTCGGCTTCAATGACAAGTTCTGGCTCGACTACCTGGGCCACCCGCACACCGAAAAGATGCACACCATTGAGCGCTACACGCGGACCGACATGAACACGCTCAACATCGAAGTGACCATCGACGATCCAGGCGCCTATACGAAGCCGTTCACCACCACCGGCCGCGCGCGCTTGATGCCCGGCGAGGAACTGATGGAATACGTGTGCCAGGAAAATAACATCGACTTGATCCACGTGAACGCGCCGGCCCAACTCCCGTAGCGTGCTAAAGAGCGTCCAGATTTTCGGCATCAAAGGCTCGCAGGCCACACGAGCGGCGGAGCGTTTCTTCAAGGAACGCGCCGTCCAGATTCATTTTGTGGACCTCGCGCAGAAACCCATGTCTCCCGGCGAGATTAAGCGTTTCGTCGACCGCTTCAAACTCCACGGCTTGATCGATAGCGAAAGCAAAGCGTACGAAGACGCGGGCCTGAAGTATCTCCGTATGCCCGACCCGGACCTATTACGGCGCATCGAACGCGAGCCTAAATTGTTGCGCTTGCCGTTCGTCCGCGCGGGGAATCTCATCAGCATCGGCCACGATGAAGCCACGTGGAAAACGATGTTGGGATGACGCGCTAGACCAAATGCCCCATCTTTTCGCGCTTCGTCTTCAAGTACTCCGCCGACGATTCCACCGGCGCCACCAGCGCCGACACACGCTCTGCCACACGGACTCCAGCGTTCTCCAGCGCGGCGATCTTTTCCGGATTGTTCGACATCAACCGCACTTCCGCCAGCCCTAAGAACCGCAAGATCTCGCCCGGAAGTTGATACCCGCGCAGATCCGCCGCGAAGCCCAGCTGCTCATTCGCTTCCACTGTATCCGCGCCCTGATCCTGCAACTCATACGCACGCAACTTGTTCAACAGGCCGATGCCGCGACCCTCTTGCTGTTCGTAGATCAACACCCCGCGCCCTTCGGCGGCAATCGTCTCCAGTGCGAGGTCCAACTGCGCGCCGCAATCGCAACGAGCGCTATGAAACACGTCGCCTGTCAGGCATTGGGAATGAATGCGGACCAACGGGGGAGGGCCCTGCGTAAGATCCCCCATAGTGAGCACCACGGCCTCTTCCACGTCTTTGGCGGACTCCTGGCCGGAACGCCAGTCGAACCCTAGGATGCGGAAATGCCCATACCGGCTGGGGAAATCGGCCTCGGCCACTTTGCGCAAATGAGTTGTCGGGGTCAACATCCATTATAATTGGACCCGAAGTGACCGCACAGCACCTCGTACTTCTTTTCTTTAAGCTCGCAGTGGCCGCCGCCCTGGCCAGCATCCTCACGCGCTCCGTCACCTTCCAACGAATGCTGCTGCGCGAAGAGCGAACCCTCGGCCAACGGGTCAAGATGGCGCTGGTCTGCGCAGGGATCTACGGAGCCGGAGTTCTCACCCGGGTGCTCACCAGCCGTTACCTGCCCGCGCCCGACGCCTACGCAGCCCTCGACCTGGGCCTGGAGGCCAGCCTCGTGATGGGATTGCTGGGCGGCTACGTCACAGGCCTGCTCTCCGGTATCCTCACATCGCTGCCCGCCATGTTCGCGAACGAACTTATGTCGATGCCGTTGCTGGCCGCGGCTGGCGTCATGGGCGGCCTGCTGCGCGACCTCGCTCCCGACAAAGAATATATCTGGAAGATCACCCCATTCCCCGACCTCAGCCTCTACCGGCTGCTCCGCAAACGGGATCTTCGCCTGCCCGTCTTCGGCATCACTTGCATGCTGGTGATACTCCTAGCCGAGCTGCTGCGCTCCACTATCGCCGACCAAATCCCGAACCAAGGCATCTTCGCCCTCACGAAGGATTGGAAAGACATGAACACGTGGATGGTAGTCGCGCAGTACGCCACCACCGTATTCGCGGTCATCCTGCCCATCAAGATCTGGCATTCCAGCCGCTACGAAAAACTATTGGAGCAACAACAGCTCCGCTTGAACGAAGCGCGCCTCGCCGCCCTCTCCAGCCAGATCAACCCGCACTTCCTGTTCAACACCCTCAACTCTGTTGCATCGCTTATCCGCCAGGATCCCGACCAAGCCCGGCAAGTTGTCTACAAGCTCTCGAAAATTCTTCGCCGCCTGCTGCGCAAACAGGACAACCTGGTGACCCTGCGCGAAGAGCTCAGCTTCATCGACGACTACCTCGCGATCGAGATTGTTCGCTTCGGCGAGAAGCTTCACTTCGTCAAAGACATCGCACCCGAATGCCTCGACATGCTTGTCCCCAGCATGCTGTTACAGCCCCTGGTAGAGAACAGCATCCGACACGGCCTGGCCAGCAAAGTTTCCGGCGGAACCATTCGAGTCCGGGGACTTCAGGCGAATGGACGCCTACAAATTTTGGTAGAAGACGACGGCGTCGGCATCCCGGAGGCCAAGCTCGCCCGCCTTTTTGAGAACGGAATTGGCGTAAATAACGTGAATGAGCGCCTAAAAGTGCTCTACGGCGACAACTACAAAATGTGGATCGACAGCCGCCCCAGCGAAGGCACCACCACGGGGGTTGAAATTCCAGAGCAAGTCAGTGGTAACGTAGTGGAAGTCGAATTACTGACTGATAAGAGGTAGCCGGACAATGCGGAGCCGCCATTGAGCGACCTGAACTTTTCACTTTCCTTGCCACGAGAAAATGATCCGCTGCCGCATACCATCGCGGAGCGCACTCGTCGCGTCTATGACGCCATCGCCCACGTTTATCCGCTGAGCACGTACTTCTTTCATCGCAAGGCCCACGCCTACACCCTGAAACATTCGGGTATCCGCAACGGCGACCGAGTGCTGGAAATCGCCATGGGCAGCGGCGAGATGTTTCGCAAGCTGGTAGAAATCAACCGCGATGGAACCACCATCGGCCTGGATCTGGCGCCCAACATGGCGGCTTATTCTCAGCGCCGCATCCGGAACGAATGGCCCGACGCCGCCGCGCACTGCGGAGCCGTTGACGTCCGCAACCTGCCCTTCGCTGACGCCAGCTTCGATGCCATCGTCTGTTGCTATTTGGTGGAACTTCTCAGCCACGACGATATTCACAAGACGCTGGCCGAAGCCCAGCGCGTCCTCCGCCCCGGCGGCCGGTTCTCCCTCATTGTCATCGGACAAAACAAACCCATCTTCCGCTTCATGTACCGCCTCGGCGGAGCCATGATCCGCGCCTTCTGGGGCCGCTTGGTCGAATCCGAAGTGCCGGATATGATCCAGCAATCCGGCATGAAAATCGTCAACGACCACTACCTGCGGCAAGGCTACTACCCGTCGCGCGTGTTGATCTCCGAACACGCCTCCGAACCCGCCTTCGCCCACTCCGCCACCAACTCGGAACGCAAACGTAACAAAGCTACTCGCGCTCAAAAATAGTTGCGGCCTGCCGCCCCATCCGTCATAGTGAGAATGGACGCGAGATCGCGTGCGTCCACTCCACATATGGGCTTGGGCCATCGATGCCGGATGATTTTTTGTTCCTCACCGAACTTGTGGGCCTCCGGGTCTTTGACCTGCGAGGCCGTCGCATCGGTGTGGTCAAAGATGCCGCGCTTGTCCCTCTAGTCCACCCCGTCCGCATCGATCGCTTCCTGATCGGAGGTGGCTCCGCATGGCTCTCCATCCGCCACGATCAAGTTCGTTCCATCTCCCTCGAAGGCATCTACCTTCGCGACGAAATTCTCACCCCGTACCACTCCGACGAATACATGTTGCGCCTCTCGCGCGACCTGCTCGACCAACAAATCATTGACTCCGAGGGCCGCAAAGTCGTCCGCGTCACCGATCTTACGTTCCGCATCTGCCAGGAAAACGGCGGCGACATCCTGCTGATTGACGACGTCGATATCGGACTGCGCAGCATCTTCCGCCGTCTGGTGCAGGGAATCCTGCCTCCGCGCTGGATTCGCAAACTGCAAAGGCCCATCTCGCCGCTTTCCATTCGTTGGGAAGTCTGCAACATCCTGGAACACGACCCGCAGCGCCGCTTGCGCCTCAACATTTCCAACAAGCTGCTGGAAAAAATGCACCCGGCTGACTTGGCCGACATTGTAGAAGAACTCGGTCCGGATGACCGGCAGTCGCTCTTTGAAAACATGGATCGCGAGGTGGCCGCCGACGCTCTGGCCGAAGTCGACCCCGACATTCAGGCGAGCATCTTGGAATCGCTAGAGGCCGAAATGGCTGCGGAAATCGTCGAGGAAATGTCCGCCGACCGAGCTGCCGACGTGCTTGCGGATCTGGACGAGCAAGCCAGCGAAGACATCCTGGAAGAAATGGAACACGACGAGCAGGAAGAGGTCCGCGAACTGCTCGAGTTCGACGAAGACTCGGCCGGCGGCTTGATGGACACGGAGTATCTGACCGTGTCTCAGACCGCGACCGTCGCAGACGCGATTCAAGCCCTGCGCGCAATGGAAGACATGCCGGAGACGCTCAATACCATCTTCCTGGTGGATGCGGAAGACCGGCTGGAGGCCTCCATCCCGGTCGCCCGCTTGTTCCTGCACGACGGTCACACTCCACTCGCGACACTCGTATCGGAGAAGAAGCGATCGGTGTCCGTGGACGAATCGCAAGATCGCGTTCTCGAAATGTTTGACAAGTACAACCTGCTGGCGCTGCCTGTGATCGGCAAGGACGGCAAACTCGCAGGCGTAATAAACGTGGACGACGTCGTCACCGTGTTGAGGCAACAGTGACGCAATTATTAAAGCGGTTCAAGTATCAAATTGCCATCTTCTTCTCGGTCATCGGCCCGGGCTTCATCACCGCCATGGTCGACAACGACGCAGGCGGCATCCTCACGTATTCGCAAGCGGGAGCCAAGTATGGCTACCTGCCTCTTTGGACACTGCTACCTATCACCATCCTGCTCATCGTGACGCAGGAGATGTGTTCGCGCATGGGTGCCGTCACCGAAAAAGGCCTCTCCGATCTTATCCGCGAAGAGTTCGGCCTCCGCACCACCTTCGTCGTCATGGCCCTGCTGGTGCTCGCCAATCTCACGAACGTGATCGCGAACTTCGCCGGCATTGCGACGTCTCTCGAGATCTTCGGCATCTCGCGCTACATCGCTGTTCCGGCCGGAGCGTTGATCGTATGGCTCCTGGTTGTGAAGGGAACCTACGCGTCGGTCGAGAAAATCTTCCTGTTTGCCTGCATCGTTTACGTCGCCTACATCGCATCCGGCGTTCTGGTCCAGCCGGATTGGAAGAAGGCCGCGATCAATAGCGTCACGCCGACGCTGATCTTCAGCGGTGGCTACATCGGCATGTTGATCGGCATGGTGGGTACCTCCGTTGCACCCTGGATGCAGTTCTATCTTCAGGCTGCGGTGGTGGAAAAGGGCGTCACCGCGAAGGAATACAAACAGTCGCGCATCGAAGTGATTGTGGGTTGTATCGCGATGTCCGTCATCGCTTTCTTTATCATCGTGGCGTGCGCTGGAGCCTACGCCAACAAGCCGCAGGACATCCAGACTGCCGCCGACGCCGCTGAGGGCCTACGTCCCTTCGGCCAGTTCGCAGCCCCGCTGTTTGCCGCTGGCCTGTTCAATGCGTCGCTCTTCGCTGCGTGCATCCTGCCATTATCAACTTCGTACTCGGTGTGCGAAGGCCTCGGGTTTGAATCCGGCGTCAACAAACGCTTCCGCGAAGCTCCCATCTTTTACTGGCTCTTCACGTCGCTCATCGTCGTCAGCGCCGCCGTCGTTCTTATTCCGGGGTTTCAACTTGTGAAAGTGATTCTGGCCTCGCAGGTTATCAACGGTATCCTGCTACCCATCATCCTGATCTTCATGATCCTCTTGGTCAACAAGCCGAAGCTGATGCATGAGTGGGTGAATACGCTACCGCAAAACGTAGTGGGCTGGGTGGCCGTCGCCGCAATGATCGGACTCACCATGGCTTTAGTCGCCATCTCGATTCAAGATATGATGCGGACATGATTCCGCGTCTGGTCCTGATTCTTGGAACGGCACTTGCACTGTCCGCAGCCGACCTTGGCCCCTTCGACAGCGAACTGCGGCCCATGATTGAGACCTACGCCGCGGATCTCGCCTCCATCGAACGCACATACCCGATCGAAATCAGCGCCGCTCGTCAGGCCCGCCTCGAACGCCTCTCCATCGACCAGGACGCCGCACTACAGGCCACCAACTTCGCCGCGCTGAGCCGCAATGGACAGATCGACTACATCCTCTTACGCAACGCCGTCGAGCGTCTGCGCGGGCGGGTCACTCTCGACCGCAGTCGCGCTGCCGAACTACAATCGCTGCTGCCTTTCTACTCCACCATCGTGGGCTTCGAAGAAACGCGCCGCCGCATGACGCCCGTCGATCCTTCGGTGATCGGACAACAACTCTCCGACCTAGCCAAGGCCATTGAAGCAGCGCAAGCCAATCGCTCCAAGGTCAACGCCAAAGCGACCGTCGTCAACCGAGCCGGCCTTCGCCTCAAAGAACTGCGCGAAACGCTCAAGGCTTGGTACGCGTTCTACGATGGCTACGATCCCGTCTTCACCTGGTGGGCGCAGGACCCCTACAAGAAGGTCGACCAGGCGCTCGATACGTACGCGAAGACGCTCACGCCTTCCAGCACCGCGCTCATCGGTGACCCCGTAGGCCGGCAGGCTCTGCTCGACGATCTATCGGCGAACATGATTCCGTACACGCCAGAGGAGTTGCTCTCATTAGCGCGCAAGGAGCTCGCGTGGTGTGAGCAAGAAATGATGAAGGCCTCGCGCGAGATGGGTTTCGGGGACGACTGGCACCGAGCCTTGGAGGCCGTCAAGAACAAGTACGTGCAACCCGGCCAGCAGCCCGAGTTGGTGCGCCGCCTGGCCGAAGAAGCGATCAACT
The DNA here is from genome assembly GCA_943328975.2 of Bordetella parapertussis. GTDB lineage: Bacteria > Acidobacteriota > Terriglobia > Bryobacterales > Bryobacteraceae > Palsa-187. Next base: position 28,462 of record CALQCC020000009.1, read on the forward strand.
TCGTCACGGCTCGCAACCTGGTAACGGTCCCCGCGCTCGCCCGCGAAGATTGGTGGGAAGAGATGCTCTCCCCCGAACGCCAACTCACTAGCCCCTTCTTCTTGGGCGGCGATTTGATCCTGGTCGCGTTCCCCACCAACACCATGACGCAAGAGCAGAAGCTTATGACCATGCGCGGCAACAACGAACACTTCTCCCGCTCCGTCGTATTCCACGAATTGATCCCTGGGCATCACCTGCAAGGCTTCATGCAGGAGCGGTATCGGAAATATCGCCAGGTCTTTGAAACGCCCTTCTGGTCGGAGGGCAACGCCTTCTATTGGGAGCTCCTCCTATGGGATCTCAACTTCCCGCGCGGCCCTGAAGACCGCGTCGGCATGTTGTTCTGGCACATGCACCGCGCCGCCCGCATCATCTTCTCGCTGAGCTTTCACTTGGAGCAAATGACCGCCGAACAGTCGGTCGACTTCCTGGTGGAACGAGTCGGCCACGAACGGGCGAACGCCGAAGCCGAAGTGCGCCGCTCCATCGACGGATCCTACGAACCTATCTATCAGTCCGCGTACATGCTCGGGGCGCTGCAATTCTACGCGCTGCACAAGGAATTGGTGGACTCAGGAAAGATGACGAATCGCGACTTCCACGACGCTCTATTGAAGGAAAACAGCATCCCCGTAGAATTGATCCGCGCGGACCTCACCGGCCAGCCGCTCACTCGCGACTACAAGCCGAGTTGGCGTTTTTACGACTTGCCCAAGAATTGATTGAAGCCTTTGCGCGCGTCCGGCGTCATGCGCGCCAGCGCGTTGCCGTAAAGCCCAGCGTGGATCGCGGCTTCGAACGTCATTCCATCAATGTGATAGAAGAGATCCTTCGTAAGCGACATCGCCGAGGCGGATTTGGACGCGATATTCGCCACGTATGCATCGACTTGGGCTTCAAACTCGTCGGTGGCAAAAACGTGATTCACGATTCCGAGCTCCAGAGCGGTCGCGACCGGAATCGAATCCCCCAGCGCCACAATCTCAAACGCTCGCTTCTCGCCCACCAACCGCCGCAACAGTGACATCACGATCGCAGCCACAAAGCCCAAGTTCACTTCCGGATAGCAAAATTCCGCCGTGTCCGTGGCCACGATCAAGTCGCTCGCGGTGGCCAGTCCGCAGCCGCCGCCGATCGCGCGCCCGTGGACAGCGGAGACAATCGGCTTCGGGTTGCGCCGCATCGCCCGATACAACTCCGCCAGTGCCCGAGCCGACGCCATGTGGTCCAGAACTTCATCGGACTGCGTCAGAGCCTTCAAGTCCAAACCTGCGCAGAAGTCCCGGCCCTCGCCGCGCAGAAGAATCACGCGGACGGCCGAATCGGCAGCAGCGCGATCCAGAGCCGCACGAAGTTCCGCCACCATCTCCGGATTCATTGCGTTGCGCTTCTCGGGGCGATTCAGCGTGATGCGCGCGATGCCATCGGCAACACTGACTTTAATCAACGTCGATCTCCATGCGCAGAAGCGCGCTGCTATAGGTCTTGCCTTGCGGGTCGGCTTTCAACGCGAACGTGCCGCCACCATCCAGAGCCTCATGCAGCAGGAAATTCATCGCCTCCAAATTGGGCAACTCGAACCGTTCCACTTTTCCCAAACAAATTACCATGAAATGTTCTTTAACCCGCTCCGCCGTGACTTCTCGGACCAGCAGCGGGTAGTCCTCGGGACGATTCGCAATCAACCCGATGTTGACGCGATCCCCCTTATCGCCGGAGCGCGCATGCGCCAATTCGATTAGTCTTCGCTTCGCCACACCGCCACCTCCGCATTTACTTCCGACTTCGGAATCAACGCCGGCCAGAACGCGACGATCTCCTCCACCTGCGGCCGTCCCAAGCCGAGTCCCGTTGCCACCGGCGGACCGCTCAACGCCAAAGGCGGGATCTCGCGCGTGAAGCGCTCCACCATCTTTCGATCGTGCGACCGCACTCCGAAGCGCAGCACCACTTCCGGCAAGTGCGGCTCAATCTCCGCCGATGGCACAGCCGCCGCGATCCCGTGACACGCACCCGCGCCGAGGAACTCCGTACGCATCGCGTCGAACTTCAGCCCGAGCCGTTCCAACCGTTCGCGCAAAATCCGGTCGGCCGCCCGAGCTTTCTTCAAGGCGTCCGGCCATGCGTACGCCATCTGCCCCAGCGCTTTGTAGCCCGCACTGTAACTGATGGAAACTTTGTAGAAGTTGGTCGACGGCTGCCCCTTGATGCCCTTGAAGCGCACACGATCCGGCCCGTCCTGGTGCAACTGAATGGTGGTGAAGTCGGCCACAACGTCCGGCGTAATGTACGCGCGCGGATCGCCGATTTCGTAGAGCAACTGTTCCTTCACGCTCGCGACCGTGATTCGCCCTCCGGTGCCTGCGTGTTTCGTCACGGCGAACGTCGAGTCGGGTTCCGCCTCGATGATTGGGTACCCTACATCCGCCAGGTGAGGAATCGTCTCCCAATCCACCTGACAGTTGCCGCCCGACCCCTGCGCGCCGCATTCGGCAACGTGCCCCGCGATGATGCCGGAAGACAGTCGATCCCAATCCGTGGAGCTCCATCCGAACTCGTGGATCATCGGGGCCAGCACTAGTGCAGCATCCGCCACGCGCCCACTTACCACGACGTTCGCGCCACGCTTCAACGCGTCGGCCACAGGGAATGCCCCCAGGTACGCATTGGCGCGCTGCACGCGGTCGCGGATGGATTCCAGCGGAGCGCCCGTATCCATGTTTCGCAGTTCGATCCCGCGCTGCAAGATGGGGTCGAGTTGGTCGGTAATATCGTCGCCCGTGACCGTGGCCACCGTCAGCGGAATCTTCTGCTGCCGGGCGACTTCGAGTAACGCGTCTTTGCAACCGAACGGATTCACGCCGCCGGCGTTCGCGATCACTCGCACGTTGCGATCCCGCAAGTCCGGCAGCAGGCGTCCGATCAAATCCACGAAGTCGCGCGCGTAGCCAGCCTTGGGATCGCGCGAGCGCTGCTTCTCCAGGATCGACATCGTGACCTCGGCCAAGTAGTCGAGCGTCAAGTAGTCAATGGGTCCACGGCGAACCTGTTCCACGGGAGCCTCTAGCGAGTCGCCCCAAAAACCTTGCCCGTTCGCGATCCGGATCATGCTTTACACAGTGTACTTGCCCGCGTCGAGCAAGCGTGCGGCGATGCGTCGGCGAATGGGCACGGTGTTCACGGCGGGGCGCGCGAAAGGAGGCAGCTTCTGCCCACAGGCCGCCAGCACCAGCCGCCACGCGGACTCGATCTGCGTGGTGGCGAATTCGCGGAATACTTCCGCCATGTCGCGCATGTGTTCGCTGTTCGCCTGCTCCGCGCGTAGTTCGGCTGACTCCAGAGCGTAGGTGTACATCAAAACGTCGGTGGTGGCGGCCACCACTTCCTGCTGCGATTCATCGACAAGATTCAGCAGCGAATCCTCGGGCAGTTTGATTCTACCTGCGCGAGCGCGCTTCAACAGCATCGTCGTCGCCAGCACTCGGTTAATTTCGTTGGTGCCTTCAAAGATGCGATAGATGCGCGCGTCGCGATAGATCCGCTCTACCGCGTAATCCTGATGGTAGCCGTAGCCGCCATGGATCTGAACCGCTTCATCGGTAACGAAGCCTAGTGTCTCCGAGCCAAATATTTTCGCCAGCGAACATTCCACGGCGAACTCTTCCACGGCACCCAACAGTGGCCGTTCCGGCTGCAGGCTTTGAACGTTGCCTACGATGCGATACGCCATCGACTCATTCACGAACATGCGCGTACACATTTCGGCGAGCTTGTGCTGGATCATCCCGAACTCGCCAATCGATTTTCCGAATGCCTTGCGTTCGCGCGCGTAGCGAAGGGAATGCGCCAGCGCTTCCTTGGATTCGCCGTGCGCGAACATGGCCAGCTTGAGCCGTCCCAGGTTGAGGATATTGAAGGCGATGACGTGCCCGCGCCCGATTTCACCCAGAACGTTCTCCACCGGCACATGGACGTTGTCGAAGTAGACAGCGGTGGTGGAGGCTCCCTTGAGACCCATCTTCTTCTCTTCGGCGCCCGCGGAGACGCCAGCAAAACCGCGCTCCACCAGGAACGCGGTGAACTGTTCGCCGTTCACTTTGGCGAAGACGGTAAACAGGTCTGCGAAGCCGCCGTTCGTGATCCACATCTTCTGCCCGTTCAAGATGTAATGCTTGCCATCCGGTGAAAGCTCGGCCCGGGTGCGGGTGTTCAACGCGTCGGAGCCGGCTTGGGGCTCGGTGAGGCAATACGCAGCCACCAGTTCCGCAGTGACCAGCCGCGGGAGGTAGCGCTGTTTCTGCTCTTCGGTTCCGAAGATCAAGACCGGCAACGCGCCGATGCCCGCCTGCGCCCCGTGGCACGACGCGTAGGACGCATCCCGGGCGATGCTCTCGGTCACGATCATCGCGGAGGCAAGGTCCATCTCCATGCCGCCATAGGCTTCGGGAACCATCGTGGCCACTAGCCCCACTTCGGCGGATTTCACCAGCACCCGCCGCAGAACGGCAAAGTCCTGATGCAGAATGGCTTCGAGGTTCGGTTCAACTTCGTTGCGATAGAATTCCTCGGTCGCGCGAGCGATGGCACGATGTTCCTCCGTGAAGTCTTCCGGCGTGAAGATGCGGGTCGGGGGTTGGAGGAGGAAGGATCCTCCGTAGGCGGTGCTGTTTGGAGTGCTCAATCCCCTCTAGTGTATGCTGAGAATGTATGAAAAAGTTCCTCCTTCTGACGATGGCGGCTGCTGCCGCGTGGGCCCAGGGTACCGTGGCTGACCCGGTGGTGTTGACGGTTGGCACTGAAAAAATCACGAAGTCGATGTTCGACAACATCATCGCGACTTTGAACGACCAGCAGCGGGCGTCGCTGGTGACCCCCGAAGCGCGTCGGAGTCTGGCGGAGCAAATTTCGGAATTGAAAATGATGGCGCAAGAAGCCCGTGTGCGTCGCTTGGATCAATCTCCCGCCATCCAAAGCAAGATCGTGCTGCAGGCTGAGACCGTACTGGCACAGGCCGTGTTCGCCGAAATGGTGAAGGTGTCGCCCGCTGAAGCGGACATGCAGAACTACTACAAAGATCACGAGAAGGAATGGATGGAGGCGAAAGGCCGCCACATTCTGCTGCGCTTTGAAGGCTCGCGCGTCCCTCCCCGTGACGGCAAGACCGAAATCTCTGAAGAGAAGGCTCTGGAAAATGCGAAGGCGTTGCGGGCCAAGATCGTAGCGGGCGCATCTTTCGCGGAACTTGCCAAGACCGAGTCGGACGATGTCGGATCGGGCGAAAGCGGCGGCGATCTGGGATCGTTCACGCCGGGCTCGATGGTAGAAGAGTTCGATAAGGTTGCATTTGAGATTTCTGTGGGACAAGTCAGCGAACCGGTGAAGTCGGCGTTCGGCTACCATTTGATCCTGATCGATTCGCGCGGCGCCAAGAAGTTTGAAGAAGTGCGCGCCGAAATCGAGGCAGCAATGAAGCCGGAACTGGGCAACAAAGCGGTGGAGGCCCTGAAGGCCAAGACCACGGTTGTTTACGACGAAGGTTATTTCGGCAAGCCGGGCGCAGCGGCCCCGGCGCCTCTGAACTAGGCCGGTTGCAGTGACCGGGAATTCTGGTACTATCAGAAACATGACGATCTCTATCCGCGAGTCTGTTGCTTAATGGGTTCTTTTCCGAGAGGCATGCCGCCTCGCCGACCTAGAATTCGCGAGAACGTCAATGAAGCGATCCGTGCGCGTGAAGTGCGTGCCGTATTCCCCGACGGGTCCGTTGAAATTCTTCCTACGTTAGTTGCTGTCCGAAAGGCCAAGGACTTGGGCTTGGATCTGATCGTGGTGTCACCCACGGCGGAGCCTCCCGTGGCGAAGGCCATGGACTATGGCCAGTGGCAATACGAGAACAAAAAGAAGCAGCACGAAGCCAAGCGGAAGCAACATATCATCCTGGTGAAGGAGCTGAAGTTCCGGCCCAACACCGATGACCATGACTACGACTTCAAGCTGAAGCACGCGGTCCGATTCCTGCAAGAGGGCAATCGTGTGAAGGCTGTTGTTCAGTTCCGTGGACGCGAAATTGCGCACGTGGATCTGGGCAAGAAGCTGTTGCTACGTTTTGCCGAAGACCTGAAGGAGTTCGGCACCATTGAGGGCCAGCCGCGCCTCGAAGGCCGCAACGCACACGTGATCTTCAGCCCGGTGAAGGTAGCCCATCCGCCAGTTGTGAAGGAAAAGTCGAAATCGACGGATCCGGCAACGGGCGAAACATCCGATCCCACCGTCCACTAACGGAACTTCTTCAAAGCCTCCTGCGTATTCCCTCCTGAGTGTCCAGAGGAGATACGCAGGAGGCTTTTGATGTTTTGCACCCAATGTGGTGTTTCGCTCGGTGAGCAGGAGCCAAATTTTTGTCCAGCGTGCGGGCGGCAGATGCGCGCGGAACGTCCGCAATTCAGACAGGCACAGAAGACGCTGCATCGTCCACTGCAAGGACGGCGAATCGCAGGTGTCTGTGCGGGGTTTGCGGAGTATCTGGACGTGGATGTGACGCTGATCCGGATCCTGTGGGTGGTGGCGCTGTTCTGCTTCGGAACAGGGCTGCTGGCTTACCTGATTGCGTCGCTCATTATGCCGAACGAGGACCCTCGATCGGCGCGCGACACTGTTACAGCAAACTAGGCTTCGTCGTCTTCTTTGGGCGGCATGACCAGCTTGGCCATCGCCTGCTTGAGTTCTTCGATGCCTTCGCCGGTGGCGCTGGAGATTTTGAAGAACGGCAGGTTGCGGCGCTTGGCTAGCGCCCGGAGCGATGAGACCCGCTTGGGGTCTTGGGCGGCGTCGATCTTCGTCGCCACGACGATCATGGGCTTAGCAGCCAACTCTTCCGAGAAGTTCGCCAGCTCTTTCATCACGATCTTGAAGTCGTCCACCGGCTTGCGCGTGGAGAGCTCGGAAACGTCCACCAAGTGAGCCAGGAGGCCCGTGCGCTCGACGTGGCGCAGGAATTGGATACCGAGGCCGTGGCCTTCGGACGCGCCTTCGATCAAGCCGGGGATGTCGGCCACGACGAAGGTACGGTAGTTGTCGGCATCGGGAGAGACTACGCCCAAGTTCGGTTCCAGCGTGGTGAACGGATAGTCGGCGATCTTCGGGCGTGCAGCGGAGATGCGCGAGATCAGTGTGGATTTGCCGGCGTTCGGGAAGCCCACCAAACCGACGTCCGCGAGCAGTTTCAGCTCCAGGCGTAGACGGCGTTCCTGGCCCGGCTTGCCATCTTCGTGTTCGGTGGGAGCTTGGTGCGTGGACGACATGAAGCGCGCGTTACCGCGCCCGCCACGTCCGCCTTTGGCGACGACGAAGCGGTCACCCAGGGTTGTAAAGTCGTGGATCAATCCGCCGGTTTCAGCGTCGGTAACGACGGTGCCCACAGGCACGCCGATCTCGACAGATTCCCCGTCGCGGCCCTTCTTGTTGCTGCCTTCACCGTGCCGGCCGCGCTGGGCCTTGTGCTCGGGGTTGTAGCGCATGTGCAGCAGGGTGTTGTAACCCTGACTGGCAGTCATGACCACGTCCCCACCACGGCCACCATCGCCGCCACTGGGTCCGCCCTTGGGGACGAACTTTTCGCGCCGGAACGCAAGAATGCCGTTACCGCCGTCGCCGGCCTTCACGGAAATAATAACTTCATCTATAAACACGGAAAACCACCACCCACAGCCTTCGGGTTAGTCCAGACACACGAAAGGCCAGGAATCCGCCAACCTGCGGCGAATGGCCCTGGCCCTAAATAATTACTCTGCGGCAGCGACGCTGACAAACTTGCCCATGCGACCGCGATCACGGAAGGCGATAACGCCGGTGATCTTGGCGAACAGGGTGTCGTCCTTGCCGATACCGACATTCAAGCCGGGCTTGATCTTCGAACCGCGCTGGCGGACGATGATCGAACCGCCGGGGACCAATTGGCCACCGAACGCTTTGATGCCGAGACGTTGGGCATTTGAATCACGCCCATTTTTTGAACTGCCTAAACCTTTTTTATGTGCCATGACAGCTATTAAGCGAGAATCTCGCGAACCTCCACACGTGTGTAATTCTGGCGATGGCCCTGAGTCCGGCGATACTGCTTTTTGCGCTTGAACTTGAACACGATCGTCTTCTCGCCGCGACCATGGGAATGGATCGTTCCGAGCACGCGAGCGCCGCTAACAGCGGTGCCTGCCTTCACGTCGTCTCCGTCCATGATGGCCAGCACGCGATTAAATTCAACCTGCGCCCCCACTTCACCGGGGAGCGTCTCGACTTCAAGGGATTGCCCCGGCGCAACGCGATACTGCTTTCCGCCGGTTTCGATGACTGCGTACATAGAAATCCTTCTGCTACTTAATTGAAACTGTTGCTCCCTTCTCTGATGTGAGGAGGGGACAGAACTTCTAGAGTACTACAAAACGGGATCCCGTGCCAAACGCCGCCTGGCTTCGGCCTTCCGGCCCATTAATCGGGCCATTCTCGTTATGGTAACGTTCTTCCTTCCGACTTTCTCTTGACCCGTAGTAGTATGTAGACAGTACCGGAAGGAGGCGTCCTAATGTCCATGTGGAATCGCCGAAAAGATGAAGAACAACCCGTAGTCAAGCCCGTTTCGGCCCCGCCTCAGCAACGATCAGAACCCGCCAAGGAAGGAATCCCTATGTCCACGACCTCGAATCGCCCCTATGCAGGACAAGACACGCCGGTTGAGGCGCCCATGCGCGGTGGAAATGCGGTTCTAGGCAAGTCGGTCATCGTAAAAGGGCAGATTTTTAGCCGCGAGGACTTGACCATCGACGGCGAAGTGGAAGGCACCGTGGAGCTCCAAGAGCACCGCCTCACCGTGGGACCCAACGGCAAAGTCACGGCCACCATCAAGGCACGCGAGATTTGCATCATCGGAACCGTAACCGGCAACGTTGAAGCTTCCGATAAGATCGATATCCGCAAGGAAGCGAAGCTGGTGGGCGACATTCGCACGGCCCGCATCGTGATCGAAGACGGTGCATATTTCAAGGGAAATATCGACATTATCCGGACGCCGGCAGCGGCCCCCGCGGGTAAACCGCAGGCTGTAGCGACTGCGGCTCCGAAACCGGCTGCTGCGGCGGCTTCCGGCTCCCACACGACGACCGAAGGCTCCCGCTAGTCAGTTGAGAAGTGGGGATCAGCGCATTGCAAACGCGGAACAGCAGTGGGCTGGACCAATTCTGCGCCACTCTTGAAGAGCGGGCGGGGATGAATATCCTGGATCTGGCTGGCGCCAACCAGGATACGATCTCCTTCATCACCAACTACGGGCATGGGTTGTACTCCGACGATCTGCTGCTGCAGATGGACCAGTGCTTCGGCGACCGCGACTTTTTCGAGAACCAGATCAACCCGCGGAAAGTGGAAGAGTTTCTCGAACGTGCGCTCCACTTCCCGGACGATCATTTCGATGGCGCGCTGGTGTGGGACACTCTGCAATACCTCTCGGCTCCCCTGCTAGCGGTGGTCATTGAGCGCTTGTGGCACATGCTGCGGCCCGGAAGTTGCATGCTGGCGCTGTTTAACGCGAACGAACAGGCGGAGAAAGTCCAGTCCTACTCGTATCGGATCGCCGATCATCGCACCATCGGGATGCTCCCGAGGACCATGCGGCGACCGTCGCAGCCGTTCAATAACCGGACGCTGGAGAAGCTGTTTCAGAACTTTCATTCGGTGAAATTTTTCCTTACACGGGAGAATTTGCGCGAAGTGATTGTTCGCCGCTAGTCCCGTTATTCGTATACTTCATCTATGTCCTTGGAAGACGATTTGTTTGCACAACGCCGAAGCCGTGTGGCTGAGATTGAGGCGTTGGGGTTCCGCGGCTACGGGCAGCGGTTCGATTTCACGCACACGGTTGCGCAGGTTTTAGCCACCTACAGCACGAAGACCGCGGAAGAGTTGGCGGACAACCCCCGCGTGCGCATGGCCGGCCGTATCATGACCATCCGGCGCATGGGCAAAGCTGGCTTCATGCACCTGATGCAGTCCGGCGAACGGTTGCAGGTCTATGTCCGCAAGGACGCGGTCTCTGAGCGCGACTACAAGCTCTACGAGATTCTCGACATGGGCGACATCGTGGGTGTGGACGGTTACGTATTCCGCACGCGCACAGGAGAGCTATCGATCCACGTCGAGCAACTGACCTTCCTCTCGAAGATTCTGATGACGCTGCCGGAGAAGTTCCACGGTTTGGAAGACGTGGAGCTCCGATACCGCCAGCGCTATCTGGACTTGATCGCCAATGCCGATTCGCAGAAGGTCTTCATGACGCGCGCGAAGATCGTGTCTTCGCTGCGGCGGCAACTGGAAGAGCGCGGCTTTGTCGAAGTAGAAACCCCGATGATGCAAGCTGTCTACGGCGGCGCCACAGCGAAGCCGTTTGTCACGCATCACAATACGCTGGACCTCGATCTCTACATGCGCATCGCGCCGGAGCTGTATCTCAAGCGCTTGATCGTGGGCGGCCTCGACCGTGTGTACGAAATCAATCGCAACTTTCGCAACGAAGGCATCTCGACGCATCACAATCCGGAGTTCACGATGCTGGAGTTCTATCAGGCATACACGGACTATCGCGGCTTGATGGATTTCACGGCGGAGATGCTGAAGCAGACGGCGATTGATGCGACCGGCTCGTCTGTGGTGATGTATCAGGGGCAGGAACTCGATTTCGGCCACGTGAAACGCATGTCGATGCAGGAAGCAGTCGGAGATTCCACGCTGCGTGGGGATGCGCTGGTACATGCATTCGAAGCCGAGGTGGAACCGACGCTGTTCCAGCCGACGATCATTTACGACTATCCGGTGGAAGTCTCGCCGCTGTCAAAGCAGCGCGATGACGATCCGGGCTTTGTGGAGCGCTTCGAGATTTACGCGGCAGGCATGGAGATCGGCAACGCATACACCGAGTTGAACGATCCGGCCGAGCAATGCCGTCGCTTCGGGATGCAGCTGGACCGGCAAGCGGCTGGCGACGAAGAAGCGCACCAGATGGACGAAGACTATCTGCGCGCCATGAGTTACGGCATGCCGCCGACGGGTGGGGAAGGCATTGGAATCGATCGCCTCACCATGATCCTGACGGACTGCAAGTCGATCCGCGACGTGATTTTGTTCCCGCTACTGCGTCCTGAAGGGGACATCGGAATCGCAGCAAAGTTAAAGTAAATGTTCGAGTTCTTCATCGCCGCCCGGTACTTGCGCGCAAAGCGCAAGCAGGTGATGATTTCTGTCATTTCTGTCATCTCGGTGATCGGAGTCGCAACCGGCGTGATGGCGCTGGTGATCGCACTCGCGGTTACCAATGGGCTCCGAAACACCACCCAACGGACCTTCCTTGCCGCCACCGCGCACGTGATGGTGATGGAAAAAACTCGCGGGCCTGGAATCGAAGGTTGGCAGACGATCGCGGACAAACTCGCGAAACTACCGGGCGTGCACGATGCGACTCCGGCCTTGTACGACACAGCGTTCATCAGCGGTCCGATTAACAGCGTGGGCGTGGGCATCAAGGGTTTATCGTTCTTACCGGGCTCCTACCTGCCGGAAATTCTGCTGCATTTGAATAAAGGCTCAGTTGACGATCTGCGGGTGAAGGACGGTCTGCCGGGTGTCATTCTCGGCGTCGAGACAGCGAAGCAGATTGGCGCCGTGGTGGGCACGCATGTGAGCCTCCTGATCCCGAATGGCGACATCACCCCGTTCGGGCCACGCCCCAGCTATGAAAACGTGCGAGTGGCTGGACTGTTCGAGTCGGGCATGTACAACTACGACAATGGCCTCGCGTTCATGGCGTTGGCCGACGTGCAACGTTTGTGGGGTTACGGCGACATCGTGAACAGCATCGAGATGAACCTCACGGACATCTACCAGGCCCCCGCTGTGGCGAAAGCTGCAGAGCCGGTCATCGGCAAAGATCTGGCCGCCACTACCTGGCAAGAGCAGAATCGCCCGATCCTGGATGCGTTTCAATTGGAGCGCATGGTTGCGGTGATCACTATCGGATTGATTCAGTTGGTGGCTGCGCTGAACATTTTGACCGCGCTGGTGATGATGGTGATGGAGAAACATCGCGACATTGCGATCCTGATGTCGATGGGAGCTCGGGTGGGGCAGATTCGCAGGATCTTCATCTACAAGGGCGCGATCATCGGAGCCACTGGGACTGTGATTGGCTTGATCTTGGGTTATGGCATCAGCTACTTTGCGGAGCGATATCAGTGGCTGAAGTTGGATCAGGCGGTCTACTCGTTGAAGTATCTTCCGCTGGAAGCGGATTGGTCCGACGCGTTCTGGATCGCCGGGGCGGCGATGGCGGTGAGTCTGCTGGCGACGATTTATCCGGCGTGGAGTGCGACGAAGATCACGCCGGTGGAGTCGATGCGGTACGAGTAGGTGTCGAGAGGAGTCTCGACACGGCACGCACGAGTGCGTGCGCTACATCCCCACGTAGCGAGCATAAACGCTGCGGGCGACACCCGGATCAGTCGTGCCTTTGATGATGGCCCGCCCGTCCGGGAACACCGTGAGCTCGAACGAATCGATGACGGCTCGCACCGCAAAATCATTCGAGCGGACCGTAGCCAACGGAGCCAGGCGCTTCGCCAGTTCGACTAGATCCACCGGGCGCGACCGTTCGTGAATCTGCACCGCGTTTCTGCCGCACAGGCTGATGGGGGCGCGCCGTTGACCGTTGAGATGAACGAAGTCGCGACGCGCGCAGCAAGGGCACGCGGGATCGCGCGACGGGGGCTTGGTCTGGCGAATTTCTCCGGACCAAACGTCGACCGTGGTCATACGCGCCACAACCGATGCGGCACCGCGCGCGAGAATCTTCAAGGCGTCTCCGCACGCTAACGATGCGATGGTTGCAGTGATGGGCGCGATCACGCCGTCGGTCTCGCAGGTCGGCTGCGATCCCTGTGGAGGCTCGGGATAAACGCAGCGAAGGCAGGCAGTCTGGCCCGGAATGATGGGTAGCTTCACGCCATAGCTACCGACGGCGGCAGCGTAAATCCATGGGATGTCTTCGCGCACGGCGTAATCGTTGATTAGGAAGCGGGCCTCGAAGTTATCCGTGCCATCCACGATAAGGTCGACGTCTTCCAGCAATTCTTCGGCACTGGCGGGCGTTAGATCGGCGACGATGGGTTCCACTGTGATGTCCGAATTCACTTGCGCCAGGCGCTTGGCGGCCGCAACAGCTTTCGGTAAAGCTTCGGCAGCGTCGGCTTCGCTGTAAAGGAACTGGCGTTGGAGGTTGCTGGGCTCCACGAAATCACGGTCGATGAGGCGCAACTTGCCGACGCCGGCGCGCGCTAGGATTTCGGCCTCCACGGTTCCCAGCGCCCCGCAGCCTACAATGACGACGGAGGCTTCGCGAATTCTTCGCTGTCCATCCTCGCCTACGGGTGCGAATCTGGATTGGCGAGAGTAACGGGAATCGGTGGCTTGCGTCATCTAAGTAGGGGGGAGAGCTCTGTTTCGATAGTAGCGGTTTCCGGTGCCTAACTGAACGGGTGCGATATCATTGAAAAACGTGCGGAAAAACGTGCGATTGCGGACGTTCGTGTTTTTGTTGGCTGGCTGCTTCGCGCGCGCTCAACAAGCCGGGGTGGCCCCACCCGTAGGCCCTCGCCTGGAGGGCCGTGCAGTTTCTCGCATTGAATTTCAGCCAACCGATCAGCCTTTGCCGCGCGAGGAACTCGACCGGCTGCTTCCGATTCATCCCGGCGCTCCTCTGCGGATGGCCGAAGTTCGCGACGCGATTCAGAAGCTCTACTTCACGGGCCGCTTCTCCGACATTTCGGTGGATGCAAATCTGGAGGGGGAAGCTGCCGTCGTGGTGTTCACCACTTCGCCAGCCTACTTCGTGAGCCGGGTCAGCATCCGGGGGGAAGCGGAGCCGCCCAACCGCAACCAAATATCCACGGCGGCGCAGCTTGAATTAGGCACACCGTTTCACGACGATGCCGTGGAAGCCGCCGCCGTGCGGATTCGGGAACGCCTGCGCGCCAACGGCCTCTATGGCGCCACGCTACAGCATCACGTGGATCTGACTTCCGCCACTGAAGAGGCAAGCATCTACTTCGATCTGGAGACTGGCAAGAGAGCGCACTTCGAAGGCATTCAGATTTCCAGTCCGCCTGATCAGCCTCTCTCCGAAAAAACTAAGGCCAGTCTCATCCACGCCTCCCAGTGGCGCCGAGGGATCGCGTTTGTTCCGCTGCCCGGCTGGCGCGAGGTGACAGAAACTCGCGTACAGGTGGGGATCGAAAATCTGCGCCGGCTCTTGCAGAGGGATGACCGGCTGCAAGCGCGGGTCACGCTGGATCGGCTGGATTACAACGAGGCGACCAAGGGCGTGACGCCGGTAGTCACGATCGACAACGGCCCCATCATCGAAGTTCGCACCACGGGCACCGACGTGGGGAAAACCCGTCTTCGGCAGTTGGTGCCCATCTACCAGGAACGTTCCGTGGACCGAGGGCTGCTGCTGGAAGGTGAGCGGAACTTGAGAGACTACCTGCAGTCGAAAGGCTATTTCGAAGCCGCAGTGCAGTTCACGCAATCCGAACCTGAACCCGGCCGTTCCGTCATCGAATACCAAATTGAGCGGGGCGCCCGGCACAAACTGCGGACCATCGTGATCGCCGGAAACATGTACTTCGATACGGCAACCCTGCGCGAACGGATGTATGTTCAGCCGGCCAGTTTTTTGCGCTTCCGCTCCGGCCGCTATTCGCCGCGCTTGTTGGCGCAGGATGTGAATGCGATCCGGGGGTTGTATCAGACCAACGGATTCCGCGACGTGGCCGTGACGTCAGAGGTGCAGGAGAGTCCGTTGGATCATACGGAGATCTCCATACACATTCAGATTGTGGAGGGCCCGCAGTGGTTCGTGAATGCACTGGGGATGAAGGGGGCAAGCGCAGAGGACGAAGCGTATTTGCGTGCGCGGATGCGGTCCACCGAGGGCCAACCGTTTAGCGCCGCGAACGTTGCTGCGGATCGGGACGCCATCCTGACCTACTACTTTAACAACGGCTATCCCGACGCTACGTTTAGCTGGAGCCAGGAAGCGGGTCCGTCAGATGGCTTCGTCAACCTTGGATTCACGATCCAAACCGGAGCGCGGCAATACGTGCGCGGCGTTTTGGTCCGTGGCTTAGAGACGACGGATCCGGCGTTGGTTGCCAGTCGCATTTCCTTGAAGGCAGGGGACCCTCTTTCACAGAGTCAGATTGGCGAAAGCCAGCAGCGGCTCTATGACCTGGGGATTTTCGCCAAAGTGCAGACGGCGACACAGAATCCGGAGGGCAAGGAAGAAAGCAAGTACATCCTGTTCTACGCCGATGAGGCGCGCAAGTATTCGCTCAACTTCGGCATCGGAGCGGAACTAGCGCGCATCGGTGGAGGCACCACTAGTCTGAACGCGCCGGCGGGAGCCGCGGGTTTTGCACCGCGCGTTTCCATCGGGCTGAGCCGCATCAATTTTCTAGGCCTCGGGCATACGATCAGTTTGCAGACACTGACATCCACACAACAACGCCGGGCGCTGCTGAACTACCTGGCTCCACAGTTCAAGGGCAATCCGAATTTGGCGTTGTCTATTTCGTCGCTGTTCAACGATGCTCGCGATGTCCGGACCTTCGCGGCTCGGCGTTGGGAAGGATCGATCCAGTTGGCACAACGTTTTTCGCGCGCTACCACCGGACAGTTCCGCTTCACGTTTCGGCGGGTAACGCTGGATACAAATTCGCTGAAGATTTCCCCGTCTTTGATTCCGCTCCTGTCACGCCCGGTCCGCGTAGGGTTGATTGGAGCAACTCTTTTCCGTGACCGTCGCGATGACCCGGTAGACTCGAAACGCGGCACCTACAACAGCATTGACGTCGCGCTTGCCAGTGCAGCGTTTGCATCGCAGACGTCCTTTACGCGAGTGGTTCTGCGCAACTCCACCTATCACAGGGTCAGCCGTAATATGGTCCTTGCGCGCAGCGTGCAGTTCGGCTACATCGGAAGAATGGGTGGATTGCCCGAAATCCCATTGGCCGAACGCTTCTTCGCCGGCGGCGCGTCATCCCAACGAGCCTTTCCCGACAACCAAGCTGGACCCCGAGACTTGGTGACTGGCTTCCCCTTGGGTGGAACGACACTTTTGTTCCATTCCACCGAACTGCGCTTTCCGCTCATCGGCGACAACATTGGCGGCGTGGTCTTCCACGACATGGGCAACATCTATTCCAGCGTGGACAACTTCAGCTTCCGCGTCCGCCAGAGGAACCTGCAAGATTTCGACTATATGGTGCATGCGATCGGCACGGGCATTCGATACCGCACACCGGTTGGGCCCATCCGAGTAGACATTGCCTACGGACCCAATTCGCCACGCTTCTTCGGATTCGCGGGCACTCGCGACCAATTAATCAATGCAGGCACAACTCCGTTGTGCGTGGATGGTTCGCCGCAGTGCGTGAACCAACGCATCAGCCGTTTTCAGTTTCATTTCTCGCTGGGGCAGACCTTCTAAGATGCTACGTCGCGCGGTCATCACCGTTCTCTTCGTCGCCCTTGTGGCGCAAGCGGAGCCATTGGATCGCATCGCGGTCAGCATCGGCACCCACGTGATCACGGAAAGCGCCTTGGTCCTCGACTTACGCGTCAGTGCGTTTCTGGAGCGCGGACCGGTGGATCTGAGCCCTGCCGCAAAACGTCGCTCGGCGGAACGGTTGACCGAACAGGTCCTGATTCTGCGCGAAGCCACGGACAGCCACCTCGCGTTGCCCTCGTCCCAGAGTGCGACAGCGCTCCTGGATCAAGTGAAAAAGGATTATGGGCCACCGGAGGAGTATCAAGCGGCGTTGGTGCGTTATGGCATCGAAGAGAGTGACGTTGCGGCTCAGTTGCTGTCCGGCCTAATCGGCATCACGTTTACCGATCTGCGCTTTCGGCCCGCCGTGCAGATCCCCGAAGAAGACCTGCGAGCCTACTACGGCAAGCTGAACGGAGAGGTTACCTTTGAAGCCAGCAGGAGCCAGATTGAAGACATCCTGACTCGGCAGCGCACGACCGAGGCGCTTGACCAGTGGTTGGTAACAGCGCGCGCGGCGGCAAACGTTCAATTCCGTGAGCAGGTGTTTCGATGAAACGCATACTGTGGCGCATCGCTGCGGTGTTGGCGGGCTTGCTCATCGTGGCCGTCGTGGCAGGAATCTTCGTCTTGCGCAGCGCGTGGTTCCTCGACTACTTGAAACAAGGAATCATTGACCAGGCGCAGCGGGCTACAGGCGCCAAGGTGGAGATCGGCGGGTTGTCTTTCGATTGGTCCACTTTGCGTGCGCGTGTGGATGGCTTCGTCCTGCATGGCAAGGAACCGGTCGAAGAAGCGCCGTTGGTTCGACTGGAGTCCGCGACGCTTGGGTTCCGCATCATTTCCGCGTTTGAGCGCAAGGTCGACCTGCAGTCCCTGAAAATCGACCGGCCTCAGGTGCGCGTGCTTGTGTATCCGGATGGAACTACCAACATACCCGGGGCCAATGCGCGGCCGGAGCGACTATGGTCGCAAGAGCTGCTGAATTTGAAGATCGGCGAATACGAAATCGCGAACGGCACGATGGAATACGACAACCGCAGCGTGCCGCTCAACTTCAAGGGACAAAAGCTAGACCTCAAGATGACTTACGATGCGAGCACTCCTTCGTACCGTGGCCAGTTCTCATCGGAAGGCTTGCGCATTACGCCTCCAGGCTACGCAGCGATCGATTCCGCCGTCAGCACCGACTTCATCCTGGAACAGAATCTCGTACGCTTGGCACGCTTTCACTGGACGGCGCCGAACATGACTGCGGATCTGAGCGGCACGCTGGACAATCTTCGTACTCCACACGGCACACTGGCAGTTCGGGCTTCGACGACGATTCGCGAAGTGGTGCGAGAGTTTCGGCTACCCATCGATCCGGCTGGGAAGGCAACGTTCAACGGCAATCTTACCGTCTCGTTTGAAGATGGCTTTGACTACAGCGCCAGCGGGCAGTTTGCGGCGCAGGGTCTGCGCTATGTCCAGGATCTGATCAAGATTGAAAACGCCGATCTTCGGGCGAGCGCGGAAGTATCTCCTGCTGGGGCGACACTGCGACAGATGACAGCGCACGTGCTGGGCGCAATGGTCACGGGCGATGCTCGCTTGGACAATTGGAAACAGTTTCAGTTGAGCGGCAAAGTCGCCGGCATGAACTTACGTACGGCAGCGGGAATGATTACGAGCCGTCCTGTTCCGTGGGATGGAACGCTCGCAGGGACGTTTGAGACCAGCGTTACGCTGCAGCAGCCCAACCTCGTCGCGCGCGCGAACTTGGGGATAAGTCCCGCGACGGAAGGTGAGCCGATCATGGGCCAACTTGACGTCGCCTACGATCAAGCGCAAGGCACGATCGCGCTGGGATCGTCCTCCCTTGCCACCGCTGCCACCCGTATAGAACTGGAAGGGACCCTAGGCCGAACGCTGCGCGCACGAGTCCGCACAACCCGAATGGAGGATCTCGGTCCGTTGTTCGCGTTGGCGCAGGACGGAACCGCCGCGGAGATTCCCCTGAAACTGAACAAAGGGAGCGCATCGCTGGACGGCACAGTGACCGGTCCTCTCGACAGTCCACGCTTTCGCGGGCAAGTGGCGATCGCCAACGGCCAAGTCCGCGAGTACAAGTTTGATAGTTTCTCAGCGGATATAGACGCCAGTCGCAGCGATGTACAGGCTCGCAACATGGAAGCGATGCGCGGCAAGAGTTCAGTGAATGGTTCTCTTACTCTCACAGCCGGACCTGGCGATGCGGGGTTCACGAATTCTGCGATGGCAGGGCAGCTTGCCTTGCGCAATGTGGACCTCGCTGAAGTGGCCCGCGAGGGCGGGCTTAGCACTCCGGTTTCTGGAATGGGGTCAGCGACGGTGCGGCTTTCGGGCAGCTTCGAGCAACCTGAAGCGACCATCGCAGTGGACGTACAGAATCCTTCCGGCGCAGGTGAGAAGGCAGATCGGTTGCGCGCGAACGTTCGCTATCTTCCAGGCGCACTGGAGTTGACCACGGGCATCGTCAACGATGGACCTTCCGAAGTGCGCTTCGCCGGTACTTATAAACATCCTCTGGCCAGCTGGCGTTCGGGTGATGTAACATTCGAGGCCTCCACGCAGAACCTGCCGACGACCCGTCTGGAGCGGGTTGCGACGTTGGATCCCAAAGTTTCGGGCGTACTCAGCGGAACTGTACAGGGTACCGGGTCAATCAACAGCAACAACACCGCAAACCCCTTCACACTCACCTCAGCAACCGCCAACGTCGCGGCGCAACAAATATTTGTGGATGGCCAAAGCGTCGGGAACGCGATGCTGGCCGCGCAGACGCGAGGTTCCGACCTAACGGTGACGGCGAACGGAAACGTTCGGGAGTCGCGGGTGGAAGCCACTGGGGCGTGGAAATTAGAGGGCGATGCGCCGGGTTCCGCGACTGTTCGTTTCTCGCGCATCAGCGTCGATTCTTTGCAGGACCTGGTGATGCTGGATAAGGAGGCTCCTCCGCCTTCTGTGGAAGGCTATGTCGACGGAGACGTCACAGTGAATGTTGCGCTGCAGCGGCCACAGGACTTCCGCGCAGAACTTCGGTTGGCCAACGTCCAGGTGAACCCGCGGCAGAATCCGGCGCCCAGACTTGGTTTGCGTCCGGAAGACGTTGTGCTGAAGAACAGCCAGCCGGTGCTGCTGGAAGCCACATCGCAGGGGGTGACCGTGCGTTCGGCTCGCTTCACGGGGCGAAACACGCAGATGGATGTAACCGGCATGATCCCGCTCAATCTGAAAGCCGACGCCAATCTAACACTACGCGGCAACATCGACTTGATCATTCTTCAATTGCTGCGTCCGGATCTTCAAGCTCGCGGGAATGCGACGGTGAATGCGACCATCCGAGGAAGTCTGCGGGAGCCCGACGTCACCGGCCAGCTCACATTGGCGGGAGCATCGCTCTATCTGTCGGACCTGCCCAACGGCGTGGACAACGCCTCGGGTACAATTCTCTTCGATCGACGACGCGCCACGGTGCAGCAACTGACTGCGGAGACCGGCGGCGGGCAAGTCACCTTCGGAGGTTTTCTGGAGTTCGGCAATGCGCTGGTTTACCGGCTACAGGCGCATGCCCGGCACGTGCGGGTTCGGTATCCGCAAGATGTCAGCACCACCTTCGATGCCGACCTCTCGCTGAATGGCACGTCCGCGGCCAGCACGCTTTCCGGCGCGGTCACGGTGAGCCGCTCGGCGTTTACGGTCAGCGCGGACTTAGGGCAGTTGCTGGCAGGGGCCTCCGAACCTGCGACCACGGTCGATACCGCGAACGAGTATTTGACTGGGATGCAACTCGACGTTCGCATCAAGAGCGGTCCGAGTTTTCAATTTGAGACTTCGCTCGCCTCCGACGTGGAGGCCGATGTAGATCTCCAGCTTCGAGGCTCCCCGTCGCGACCGGTCTTGCTCGGTTCCATCACCGTCAACCGGGGCCAAGTGCAGATGTTCGGCAACAAGTACACGCTGGAGCGTGGGGATATTCGTTTCTTGAATCCAGTGAAGATCGAACCGACGATCGACGTGGATCTGAGCACGCGCGCGCGCGGAGTGCTTGTGAATATCAGCTTCTCTGGAACGATGGAGCGACTGAATCCGAACTACAGCTCAGACCCTCCGCTACAGTCTTCCGAAATCATCGCACTGCTGGCAGTGGGACGCGATCCGTCATTGTCTACCAGCCAGAGCGCGCCTGGCACCACCGGGAGTTCGACAAGCGTAATGGGCGCTGGCAGCAATTTGTTGGGACAGGCTCTCTCAGCCCAGGTGTCGAATCAAGCACAGCGCTTTTTCGGGGCCAGCCGCGTGAAGATTGATCCGACGTTGACCGGCGTCGACAATATTCCGCAAGCGCGCCTGACGTGGGAACAGCAGGTATCCAAGGACATCACCCTCACCTACATTACGAACCTCAACCGCGCGCAGGAACAGATTATCCGTTTTCAGTGGGACTTAAGCCGCGACTGGTCCGCCATCGCGGTGCGAGACCAGAACGGTCTGTTCGGTATCGATTTTCAGTTCCGCAAGCGGTTCAAGTAGCGTTTATTTACGAGCCAGATGGAGAGCGACGGCACCGCCAGTCATGCGCTCGAATTCCACGTGTGAGAAGCCCGCTCGCCGCATTTGCGCGGCCAAGTCATCGGCTCCGGGGAAGCGGCCGATCGATTCCGGCAGGTAGGAATACGCATCTTGTGACCCCGAGACCAACCCGCCGACCCACGGGAGTACGCGTGTAGAAAAGAATCCGTAAAGCGCGCCGAACAATTTGTTCGTAGGTTGGGAAAATTCCAGCACTGCCGCAACGCCGCCGGGTTTTAGCACACGCAGCATCTCTTTCATGCCGCGCTCGTAGTTGGCCAAGTTCCGAAATCCGAAGGCGACGGTGATGAGATCGAGCGAACTGTCGGCGAGCGGGAGCGCGAGCGCGTCGGCTTCGAACAACGGCGTTTTGAAACGTCGCGCGTCGATTTTGTGATTCGCCTCCACCAGCATGGGATGGCAGAAGTCGCTGCCGAATACGGCGCGCCCACCACGGTCTTCCAACGCCAGTAGAACGTCCCCGGTACCGCAGCATAGATCGAGCACGCGAGCATTGGGGCGCGCTAAAACATCGGCTACGCGCTCTACTGTGCGGGCTCGCCATCGTTTGTCCAAATTGAACGAAAGCAGATGGTTGAGGAGATCGTAACGGCCCGCGATCTTGCCGAACATGCCCTGCACCCAGCGCGCGGCGTCTTGTTCGGAGGCTGCTCCTCGGGGAGTCGACCCGGTTGTTTTGGAGCTTGTCGTCATTGGGGCAGCGCCATTTCGATGGATTCAAGCACCAGCGCATCATCTACGCCGGAGATGACCGTAACTTCGCCGACCTTGATTGGCAGCACGAAGTGGACCTTGCCTTGAATGGTCTTCTTATCGTTTTTCAAACGCGCCGCGAGGCGTTCCGCGGGGATGCCGTCCAGCGCAGGGATGGGACCGTACTTGGCGACGACTGCATGGATCGACTGCGCGTCCTTCGCTGACAGGTGTCCCGTCTTCACCGCCAGATGCGTGGCCGCATGCATGCCCCAAGCAACCGCTTCGCCGTGCAGGAAGCGCTCATACTTGGTCTCTGCTTCCAACGAATGTCCGAAGGTGTGTCCGAAATTCAGGATGCGGCGCAGGCCGCCCTCGCGTTCATCGGCGCTTACGACTTCGGCCTTGATGCGAACCGCCCCCGCGATGATGGACTCCAGTACGTCGGGTTGTCGCTGCAGTACTTGCCCGGATTGTTCGTCCAAGGTGCGGAACAGTTCCGCGTCGCGAATGATGCCGCTCTTCACGATTTCGTACAACCCCGCGCGGTACTCCCGCTCCGTTAGCGTGCTCACGACATCGGGATCAATCAACACTGCGAGCGGCTGATGAAAGCTCCCGATCAGGTTCTTGCCCTTGACCAGATTCGCACCGGTCTTTCCGCCCACCGCGGCATCCACTTGCGCGAGCAACGTGGTCGGCACCTGGATCACGGGAATACCCCGCATGAAGATCGCGGCGAGGAACCCGCCCAAATCTCCTACGATGCCTCCGCCAAACGAGATTACGATGCTGGAGCGGTCGCCGCCCGCTTCCACCATCTGGTCGGCCAGCGCCTCCACTTGGGTCAGACGCTTATTCGGTTCGCCACCCGGGAAGAACAACACCTTGTGTGGGCGCGAGCCAAGGGAGCGTTCGAGCGCAGCTCCGTGCAATTTCCACACGTCGGCAGTCGTTACAACAAACGCCATTCCGGCGTTAGAAGGGATAAATTCGGCGACGCGGCTGACGCAGCCACGTTCTACGATGGCGTCATAGGCACGTTGTGGCGTGTCGACGCGAAAGCTGGGCATATACGTTCGTTGTACCATGAGCAGTATTGAGCCAACGTAAGCCACCCTATTTTTTACTACTGCTTCTCTTCGCCGTTCCGCTGGATCATGTGCATCCGGCCACCATTTTGATGGCGGCTCCGGCTATCCTGATCGCGTCGGTAATGATCGCTTGGGCCGCGGAATCGGCGCAGTTTTTCATCGCGCAGGGGTTCGCGCTGGCGATCCTGGCGTGGCTGCAAACGCTCCCGGAATTCGCAGTGGAAGCCGTGCTGGCATGGAAGCAGCAGGTTCCTCTGTTGCTGGCAAATCTGACGGGAGCGCTGCGATTGCTTACAGGCTTCGGTTGGCCGGTGATTTACCTCACGGCATCGATGGCGAAACGGAAACGCGGCGAAGGCCAGTTACACTTCATCCAACTGGAGAAGCAGCAGTGCGTGGAAGTCGTCGGATTGATCGGACCGCTGCTCTACATCGCGATCATCACCGCGAAGGCGAGCCTCTCGGTTTACGACGGAGCAGTGCTGGGCGTGATCTACGTTGCCTACCTGCTGGTGCTGAGCAAACTGCCGCCGGAGGATCCGGATGAAATCCACGAACTCGATATCGTGCCGCGCACGATTGTCACAGCACCTCGCTTGCGGCGTATTTTCTTCATCTCGACTCTATTCGTCGCCGGCGGGTTGTTGATTTACTTCTCGGCCGAGCCGTTCCTTTCCAGCCTGCTCTCCATCTCGACCGCCGTTGGTATCCCCGCATTCGTGTTCGTGCAGTGGGTTGCACCGCTAGTCTCCGAGTTCCCCGAAATGGCGTCGACCTTCTATTGGGCGCGAACGGTGGAAAAAGCTCCGATGGCGCTCATGAACATGGTCTCCAGCAACATCAACCAGTGGACGCTGCTGCCCGCTATGTTGGCCGTGGTCTACGCCATCAGCGTTGGGGAGGCCAAGCCGATCATGTTCGACGAACACCAGAAGCTGGAACTCATCCTGACCTTGGGTCAGGCCGTGATCGGTTTGCTCTTTCTGATCAACATGCGCCTCGCGTGGTGGGAAGCGACGCTGATGCTCGTCTTCTTCGCCATTCCGTTCTTCAACTCCGCTTGGGCCGAGCCCATCGCGATCATGCAATACGCGTGGGTCGCTGTGCAGGTGGTCCGCATGATCGCGCGCCGTCGGATGCCGGAAGCGTTGATCCACTTCGGCGACGTGTGGCGGACCCACGTTCGCCCTCGTTCCGCTTAGACGTTCTTC
Organism: Bordetella parapertussis; assembly: GCA_943328975.2. Lineage (GTDB taxonomy): Bacteria > Acidobacteriota > Terriglobia > Bryobacterales > Bryobacteraceae > Palsa-187. Next base: position 52,761 of record CALQCC020000009.1, read on the forward strand.
TTGAAGAAGGCCAGGAGCTTGGCCCACGCGTCTTGCGCTGCTTCTTTGTTGTAGCTGGGGCGGTAGTCAGCGTGGAACCCGTGCTCGGCGTTCGGATAGACGATGATCTCCGCGGGGGCGTCCACCACCTTGAAAGCGGCGCGCATCTTCTCAATCGAGCTCTGCGGAATACCGGTGTCTTTGCCGCCGTAGAACCCGATCACTGGCGCACGTAGGCCCCCTGCGTAGTCGATGGGATTCTTCGGTGTCAGCGCGTTGGCGTCGCCTTCCAGCCGCCCGTACCAAGCTGCGCCCGCCTTCACGTTCCCGCTCAGCGCTGCGTAAAGCCACACGATGCGACCGCCCCAGCAGAATCCAGTGATCGCCACCCGTTGCGCATTGCCGCGCGAGTTGCGAGCGGCCCAAGCAACCGTAGCATCCAGATCGCTCATGACTTGGGCGTCCGGAACCTTGGACACAACGGTGTTGATAATCTGTTGAACGTCGGAGATCTTGGATACGTCTCCCTGACGCGCGAACATCTCCGGTGCCACCGCACAATAGCCGGCCTTTGCGAACCGCCGGCACACGTCCTTGATATGTTCGTGGACGCCGAAGATCTCTTGCACCACCAGCACGATCGGAAAGTTGCCGCCGCGCGAGGGCATGGCACGATAGCCGGGGATCTGCCCACCGGAGACAGGAATTTGTACTTCTCCCGCAGTGAGGCCCGTGGAATCGGTCTTGATCGTTTGCGCGCCCGCCGGACTGACCGCCATCGCGAAGCCCACAGCGAGCTTGGTCACCAGGAACTGCCGCCGGTTTTCGGGCTCCAGATCAGGAAGGAGACTCTTGAGATCAGAACTAGCCATGTCGGCTATTGTAGCGTCAGCCGCGCAGGAGTTGGGCGGCCTTCTCAGCGATCAACAGCGTAGTCGCGTTGGTATGCGCTCGCGGGATCAGCGGCATCACGGACGCATCCGCCACGCGCAGACCGGTCACACCCTGCACGCGCAGACTTGCGTCTACGACGGCGCTTTCATCCGTTCCCATTTTGCACGAACCCGCCGGATGATACAGCGTCTGTCCCCACTGATGGACGTGTTCCTCCGGCTCCAAGACCTGCCCCTGCACAGGAGCGCCGCGATACTTCGCAAACGCCGTCTGTTCCAGCAGGCGCCGCGCGAAGCGGACGCCTTCGGTGAGTCGCTCCAGATCGGTGTCGTCGAAAAGATACGCCGGATCGATGGCCGGTGCGTCCTCCGGGTTCGATGAAGTCAGCCGGATCTGTCCTCGACTGCGCGGCGTTAGCAAGGCCGGGATCAAACTAAAGCCGTGGCCCCCGGGGGAAGCAAAGCCGTGGTCCACATAGTGCCCGGCTGCAAAAACTATTTCCAGATCGCAAGCAGTGAGCCCGGCCTTGGACTGCACTAGCGCACCGACCTCCGCACCGTTGGATGCCAGCGGACCCGAGCCGGACAAGCGATGCTTCCAGTCATTCGCAAACGTCATCGCGCCGCTAAGCGAGATTGGCTCCAAACAGAAGTACGAAACCGGGGCCGCCAGATGGTCCTGTAAATTATTCCCCACGCCCGGCAGTGCAGCGACCATTGGCACCTGCAACGCCTCCAGTTCGGACTGCGGTCCGATCCCGGAGAGCAGCAGCAATTGGGGCGACCCTACAGCCCCCGCGCATAGAACGATCTCGCGCGTCACCGGGACCGTCTGCACAGACCCTGCCTGAGAATATTCGACCGCACTTGCGCGGGTACCCTCACACAAGATGCGCCGAACGTGAACGCCAGTCCACACCGTCAAGTTTCCACGCTGCAAGGCGGGACGCAGATAGGCGTCCGCCGCGCTCCATCGCTTACCGCCCTTAATGTTCAAGCGAAAGGGCGCGGCCACGGGTTGAGCCGCATCTTCAATCGCTGCCGCTCTGGGCAATCCAGCGGCCTCGCAGGCCTCCAAGAAGGCTTGCGAAAGCGGATTCAATTCCGCCATCGGCTCGGCATGGACGCCCGCGTGGATCACGTTCTGGCGCAGCACCAACATCTCCGCTGGACTCCAACCAGCGACGCCCCATTCCGAAAAGTCCGCCGCGCACGCGTCCATGTGGACCATGGCATTGATGGAGCCGCTGCCGCCCAGCGTCTTGCCTCGGGGCCAGAACATGTGGCGACCGCCCATGCGTGACTGCGCCTGGGTCCAGAAGTTCCAGTCGAGTGGAGATTGAAACAACTTCGGAAACGCCAAAGGGGTGCGAATCGTGCGTGCCCGGTCCGGCGGACCCGCTTCCATCAGCAAGACTTGCACGGCAGGGTCTTCCGATAGCCGCGCCGCTAGAGCGCAGCCCGCCGTGCCCGCACCGATGACAATGTAGTCAAACACTCCTAACCACGGTATCCTTTACGCGCCCCTTCGCGCTAGCATGTAAGTTGGCTGAACCAAGGTCCAACAGGACGCGGGTCGCCGTCCTGATCCTCACCTACTTGGCATCGATCGCGAGCCTGGTGTGGACACTCCGCGACGCGCAACTCGGCAGACTCCTCTCCGATATCACCGCGCTGCACCCCGCATGGATCGCGCTGGGCGTTGTTTCCATGCTCAGTGTTTTCTTCGTTCAGGGCCTGCGTTGGAGCCTGATTCTGGCTCCCGTCGCCAAGCTTCCGGTATTGAAAGCCGCGCGAGCAATATTCGTCGGGCTCTTCGCCAGTGAAGTCTTTCCGGTCCGGGCCGGCGAAATTATTCGCTGCTACCTGGTGGGCCGCTGGACCGATCTCCCCTTTTCCGTATCGCTGGCCAGCGTTCTGATCGAACGGCTGTTCGACGGCATCCTGATGTGGGTGGGCATTCAATACGCCCTGCGCGCCGTGCATGTGCCGCGTAACATTGAGCTGGCGGCGGATAGCTTGGGTGCCTTTGTGCTGGCCGGAGTCATCGTATTGGGCATCGCTCTGTTCCGGCCTAAGCTCCAACACGAGAACATGCCCGCAGGCGGATGGCGCAAGCGGTGGTTTGTGCTGCAAGAAGATCTCGCGCTGATCGGACACTCCTGGTATCTGTGGGCCGCGTTGGCCGCGACCATTCCTTACCTGCTGCTGCAAGTGGTGCCGGTCTTCGTATTGTTCCGCGAGTACAAGTTTGATTTGTCCTTCGGTACGGCACTGGCGTTGATGATGCTGATCCGTCTGGCCGCGGCATTGCCGCAGGCTCCGGCTACGCTGGGGTTGTTTCAATTGCTGACGCGCGAGTTCTTGGAACTGGGCTTCGGCATCGCACCGGATGAAGCAGCGCGTTTCTCGCTGGTGCTGTGGGCGTTGATCAAGCTTCCGATTCTGATTGCCGGATCGCTTGCTGTTGCTGTGACAGGCACCAAGGTCAGCGAACTGACAAAAGCCGCGCAGGACGCGGGCAAGTAGACTTAACGCCGAAGTTCGGCATAGACGTCCCAGGTTTCCCGCACGGCTCGATCCCAGGTGAACTGCTGCACGCGCGCATGCCCGCGTTGGACCATCTCTGATCGCAACCCTTCATCCGCCGCTAACCGGACCAGTGCAGCCGCAATCGCATCTTCATCGTGGGGATCAACCAACAGCGCCGCATCGCCCGCCACCTCCGGCATCGCCGAACAATTCGACGTCACCACAGCAACACCTCGCGCCATCGCTTCTAGCACGGGCATCCCGAAGCCTTCGTCGAGTGACGGGAACGCGAAGATGGAAGCGCGCGCATACAACGCGTCCAACTCTTCACGAGAAACATAGCCCGCTACGCGAATGTCCGCGCTACGAGCGCTCGCGGTGACCGCTGCCAACTGACGGTCCGCGCCGAAGCCATCGGCCGCTCCAGCGAGCACTAAGGTCCACTCGCGAGGCATCCTCTCAAACGCTCGCACCAGTCGAGCAACATTCTTGCGCGTTTGAATTGCTCCGACGAAGAGAACCATCTTCTCGCGAGGTACCCGTGTCACATCGAATGAGTCGACTCCATGCGGCACGACATGAATACGACTGCGCTCAACACCCAGCAGCGTGTTCACTTGGTCCGCCGTGAATTGCGAGACGGCAATAATCCTGTCACTTCGCTCCGCCGCTTCGCGCGCTTGCGTGGTGAAGCGCGCGCGAAAGTCGGGCGTCGAATATTCCCCCGTCATCACAAAGAGGTCGTGGAACGTTGTCACCGTCCGCCGGGCCTTGTGGTCCACGCGCTGGTTCAACGCATGGAAGATGTCGGCTCGTGGAGTGCCGCGCAGCAATCGCCGATGGGCATTGCGCGGCAGTGCCTCCCGCAACGAACGCAGGAGCCGGTGCGACCGGTAATAGAAGTAGAACTCTTCTTCGGAATGCGCCTGCGCCAATCCAAACAGAATCTTGCGCGAGTACACGCCGACTCCCGAAAGATTCCGGCCCAGGCTATAAGTTGCGTCGAGTGCGACAGACACGACTGACTATCGTCGCACGCTTACCGGTCATTGTGCGCTTTGACTGGCGGCCGCGGCTGGCTCTAAGTCGCGCGCGGCCAGTTCCAAGAGCCGATCCAAGGCCATAGGACGTTCGGGATCAAACACTGCTACTCCTAGAGAGATCTTGCTGTCCGCAGCGGCATTGTGGAGTCTGGCCCAAATCTCTTCGACCGATTCATGCTCCGAATCAAGAACCGACAACGCCAGGTGCATCAAGCCCACCCGAGCAACCAGATCGGTGGCTCCGGCTAGGGTACGCAGTTGCTCCGCTGCATCCACGACTCCCAAGTCGCGCCCTTGATCGTCCCCCGGCGCATATTTTTCCTTAGGTTCGGCCAAGATCAGTAACTGCCGCCGATGCAACGTCTCCGCCAGATGCCGATCCCGATCCGCCAGCAGTAGGAACGCATCGCGACTCAACAGTCCGGTAAGCGAATCCACCATCGAGGCAGCTCGTGTCGCAGCCAACAGCCGATGCCGGTCAATCGCGTTGCGCATAGCCTTCGCCAACGGCGCGCAATCGACTTGGCTACGGATGAGAAAGTCTTGCGCGCCTTCGCGCAGCAGGTGTTCCGCCAGTATGAGTCCAGATGCTTCGGGCACCAGCAGCACCACAGGAATCTGGGGAGCCACCGCTTGATAGCGTCGAAATGTTTCCTTACCCCGGCAATCGCTCAGTTCCAGATCCAGCACAATCACGTCCACTTGCTCTCGAGCCAGCAAGGCCTCGGCTTCCGCCCAGGAACCGGCGTACAAGCCTTCCACTTGAGTCCACTGACTCCAGTCCCGGCTTCCATCCAGCTCCGTCAGAACATCCCGCAGGAAGAGCAGCTCTTCCGGTTCGGATTCCACTACCAACACTCGTAGGCTCATACTGTAATCGTTAGTGCGCGCAACGCCCATAGACTCTCATCGCTAACACGCGATTTCGTACTCCTTCAACTTTCGATACAGCGTGGTACGTCCGATCCCCAGGAGATGCGCCGCGATGGCCCGGTCCCCCTTGGTGTAGTCGAGTGCGTGCAGGATCGCCCGCCGTTCCAGTTCCGCCAGTGGAATAATCGCGCCCGGACTGGGCATCACCACCACCGGGATTCCCGAGTTCATGGTGGATTGCGGCGGCTTCGGTTGCACCGGAACCGCATCCATCAGCACCGGAGCGTCTCCGACGGTCGCCGCCATCGTCATGTACTGCGATTTCTGCTGCGCCGCGAAGTTCAGCAGCGCGGACGGCAGATCGGCCGCATGCAACAGCGGACCCGAATTCACCGCCATCATGTGTTGCACGCAATTTTCCAGTTCGCGAATGTTGCCCGGCCAGTCGTAGGCCAGAATCGCTTCCACTGCTTCGGAGGTCAAACTGTAGTTCCCGTCCACTCGCGACAGGAAGTGATTGATCAACGACGGAATGTCTTCCTTGCGTTCGCGCAGCGGAGCCAGCCGCAGGTTGATCACGTTCAGACGAAAGTACAAGTCACGCCGGAAGGTGCCCTTCTCCACTTCTTTCGCCAAGTCGCGGTTCGTTGCGGCGATGATGCGGAAGTCCGACTTGCGCGTGCTCAGCGATCCCACGGGGCGGAATTCCTTTTCTTGCAGCACACGCAACAACTTTGCCTGCAGATCGAGAGGCAGCTCGCCGATTTCGTCGAAGAACGCCGTGCCTCCGTTCGCGGCCTCGATCAATCCGATCTTCGCCATGGCTGCGCCTGTGAACGCACCCTTTACGTGACCGAACAGTTCGCTTTCCATCAACGGACCCACCATCGACGAACAATCGATGGTCACGAATGGTTCCCGCGCGTTCTCCATCCGGGCTTGCGCGTGAATTGCACGCGCCACAACTTCTTTACCTGTCCCTGTTTCACCCAACAACAGTGCCGGCCACCGGCATCTTCCCAACTTCTCGATCATTCGCCGAATATTGCGCGTGCGGGATGAGTGGCCTACCAAGACGTGGCGGGTTTCTTCGGGCTGGGGATAACTTCGCTTCACAGGGATCATGGTCAGTTTGTGTTGGTAAGCCAACTCTGTAGTGGGCTGGCCGAAGATAAATTCTAAGGTGGATTTCAATTTCGCCCTAGACCCGCTTAAAGAGGTTGTGGGTAGGTCTAAGAGGGGTGGGGTAGGCCCGCGAATGGGGGTATGCCGAGAATGCTAGCGACTGCGCACTACAACTGCTTGACCTGTAATGACTTTGACGTCTTGAGCAAGTTTCGTAGCCAAGTCCAGTGTCAGATTTTCCCCTACCCAAACTCTCCATAGGGGGGGAGTGGCTGCCGTGGGGACCAAGCGAGCGTCGGTCCTTAATAAGGACGCGCGCACTCTCTCTGCTCTATCCCGGTCCGAGAACGCTCCAACTTGGACCGTGAACTCCCCGGAAGGCGTGGCCGGTTTGGGGACATCCGCGGCGGATTGTTGCCGAGGTTCGATCACCTTGAGTTGGACCTTTGCGATTCCGGTTCGCAACAAGTCGATCTCACGAGCCGCACCTCGTGACAAATCGATGATGCGTCCATCGACGAAGGGACCTCGATCTGTGATTCGAACGTCGACTTGTTTTCCGTTGTCGAGGTTGGTGACTTCAACCCAAGTTTGAAATGGAAGTGTTCGATGCGCCGCAGTGAGTTGCTCCATGTCGAAGATTTCTCCCGACGCTGCGCGACGTCCGTTGTATGGTTCGCCGTACCAACTCGCTTCACCTTTTTCTGTTGCGCCAATGCGCGCAGGTTGCGGCGGTTGCACCACAGTGCGAGTCTGTTTGTGTTTTGCGCAACCAGTGAGAGCGATGCAAGTCGCAACGATGAAGAGCGCAGTGCGCGAGAAAACGCGTGATGATGCGTTTGAAAACACTAAAACAATTCTACTCGACTACGTTTTATCGATTCGTGACGCATGACACGACGCACACATCATCGGTTGGTTTCATTTTTTTCTTGACATTAAATTGAAAGCATCTTATAAAGGGGACACAAGCGCGTACTGCTCTACTGGTGCGCGCAACTTGATGTTAAGGGAGAATTATTCAATGAAGAACGCAACCAAGAAGAAAGCAGTCGCGAAGAAAAAGGCGCCTGCCAAGAAGAAAGCCGCCGCAAAGAAGAAGAAGTAGTTGCGGCTGACTCGCTAGTTCGAGTCTTTAGAATCCGGCCCCGAGAAATCGGGGCCTTTTCTTTTTTGTGCGTGTTTGCTCAGAGTTTGAGCGTTTTTAGGTAGGCACGGAAGTCCGCACCCAAGTCGTGACGCTTCAGCGCGAACTCCACCGTTGCGCGCAGGAAGCCTTGCTTGTCGCCCGCATCGTAACGTGTTCCATCGAAGCGATAGCCGTAGATGGGACGGCTGCGCAATTGATGCTTCAACGCATCGGTCAACTGCAACTCTCCACCTGAACCAGGCGTGATCGATTCAATCGAAGTGAAGATCTCCGGCGTCAACACATAGCGACCAATGATCGCCAAGTTCGACGGCGCATCTTCTGCCTTCGGCTTCTCCACCATGTTGCGAATGCGATACAGTCGTCCGTTGCCCGATGAATCTGGAATCAACTCCGCATCCACTACTCCGTACGCGGAGATATGGTCGCGCGGAACTTCCATCAATGCGACGACGGGAGCGCCGTAGAACTCGTAGACGTCCAGCATCTGCCGCAACGCTGGAACCTCCGCGTCAATGATGTCGTCCGAGAGAATCACCGAAAACGGTTCTTCGCCCACCAGTTCGCGCGAACGCAACACCGCGTGACCCAACCCCAATGCTTCTTTTTGCCGCACGTACGCCACGTTGATCAAGTCGGAAACTTGGCGCACGGTGGCAAGTAGATCCTTCTTGCCGCGCGACTCGAGCAGATGCTCCAGCTCAAAGCTGACGTCGAAATGATCTTCGATGGCCGCCTTGCCGCGTCCAGTCACGATGATGATGTTCTGGATGCCGGAATGAATCGCCTCTTCGACGCCGTACTGAATCAACGGCTTATCGACCAGCGGCAGCATCTCTTTGGGCATCGCCTTGGTGGCGGGCAGAAAACGCGTACCCAAACCAGCGGCGGGGAAAACGGCCTTACGGACTTTGGCAATCATTGTTTCTATAGTATTCGGCGGTGAGGGGTGCCGTCATTAGGACGAAACTACGGAACCGCCGCATCCACCTTCGTCGGTTCACCTTTCATGCCTTGTTCGTTGAGCACGATGATATCGACACGCCGGTTGCGACCACGGCCTTCTTCGGTATCGTTCGATGCCAGTGGAGCCGTATCCGCATAACCTGCCACCGACATTTTGCCTGTGGGAACGCCGAAACGCTCCGTCAGGATCTTCAGCAACGCGATCGCGCGGGAGGAAGACAGGTCCCAGTTGCTGTGGAAGCGCGGAGTATTGATGGGCCGCGCGTCGGTGTGTCCTTCCAGACGCACAGGATTCGGCAGCCGCGTGATCGCTGCGGCAACTTTGCCGATGCTCTCATAGGCACCCGTCGAAATCAGGTCTTCCCCTGAAGGGAACAACGCGGCCTGTGCAAAACTGACCACCAGTCCGCGATCCGTCATGCTGATCTGGATCTCACCCTTCTTGACCTCTTCGCTCAGTTCACTCGACAGCACACGTAACGATGGCATCAGTTCGGCGAGTTGCTGCTCGCGCCGGTCTTCGACGGTACGCGGTGCCGCAATCTCAGGAACTTTGATTTTGTCCTTACCCGGCTTCTCCGTCGGACCGTTCAGCACCGCCGCAACCATGGCGGATATGTTGTCCCCTTCCAGGGCCTTCTTCACGCCGTCGGAAACCTGCTGCGCTTTGCCCTTGTCGCCTTGTGAGGACGCGAACATCACCACGAAGAACGCAAACAGCAGCGTAATGAAGTCGGCGTAGGACACCAGCCAACGCTCATGATTCTCGTGCTCGGGATGTTTCTTGGCGCGGGCCACCCTAAGCCCCTTCCGCCGCCGGCACGCCCGCTTCGGTTGCCTCACTCGAGGCTGCACCACTGCCACCCGTGAACGCTTCCAGCTTGGACCGCAGCAGCTTCGGATTCAGCCCCTCGACAATCCCGGCAATCCCTTCGGTGATCAACACCCGCCGCTTTGCCTCCGCATGCGCCCGAGCCTTGATCTTCTGCGCCATGGGAAGGAACAAGAGATTCGATAAACCCACGCCATACACCGTCGCCACAAATGCCACCGCAATCCCGTGACCAACTTCTTCGATGTCCGCCAGATTCTTCATCACTTGAATCAAGCCCATCACCGCGCCAATGATACCGATGGTGGGCGCGTAGCCACCCGCACCTTCAAAAACCTTCGCCTCGGCTTCCGCGCGTGCCTCTTCGATATCGATCTCCAGCTCCAACATCGCGCGGATCTCTTGCAGGTCGCAGCCATCCACTGCCAGCATCAACCCCTTGCGCAGAAATGGATCCTCGACCTGCCCCGCCGCTTCCTCGAGCGACACCAGCCCCATCTTGCGCGCCTGCGTCGCGTATTCGATCACTTCTTCCAATACATCGGCGATGGGAGGCACTGGGTCTTTCACCACACCCATCATTCGCTTTAGCGATCCCTTCAACACCTTCACGGGCGTCGCCACCAGCACCGCACCCAAGGTCCCGCCCAGCACGATCATCGCCGCCGTCACCTGCGCGACGTCCGCGATCTTCCCGCCTTCCAGAACCAACCCGCCCAGAATCGCGCCCAATGCGACGACGATCCCGGCGATGGTCGCCAGATCGATTCCCCCGCTGGTCCTCTTCGCTTCGTCCGCCATCAGCTTACCCGGATCTCGGAAAAGATGCGCCGCCGGAATTCTACAACCTTCTCCACAACGTCCTCAGCCGCCTCGCGCACCACGTACTTCTGCCCGTTGTTCAGGCTGATCACGGTGTCCGGGGTCGTCTCGATATGTTCGATCAGATCCGAGTTCAATATGAGAGGGGTGTGGTTGATGCGAGTGACGCGAATCATCGTGAGTTCGAGGATTTCTCCTACGAATCTCATCGACCATCCGAACCCAGTTTTGAGGGAACCTGCTAACGGAGCAGCTGCAAAATGTCCGTAAGCTCTTTGCGGACCGTATCCAACGCGGAACTCGGCACATCGAACAAGCCGGCTTGCACCTTCACTGTTTTCTTCGCCGCTGCCGTCTTGGCCCGCTTGCTGGCCGCCGTGGGCACTGGTTCCGGCTTAGCGCGCGTCTCTAGGAATTTGCGCGCGCCCTCGATCGTAAAACGCTTCTCATACAGCAACGTCTTGATCTCGAACACCAACTGTACGTCCTTGCGGCGGTACAACCGGTGCCCCGTCCCCGACTTCTTCGGACCCAGCGACGGAAACTCCGTCTCCCAGAAGCGCAACACGTAGGGCTTGATCCCGGCCAATCGCGCTACATCGCCGATGCGAAAATAGAGCTTGTCGGGAATGTCCTCGGCCTTCATCAACAGGCCGTTGGACTCGACATTGGTATCGAGCTTGGCGTCGAGCGTCGGCTCCTCGCCGGCCGCGGTTGCCGCCGCCGTTTCGCCCGTTGATGTTTCAGGGTTGTGCATGAGGGTACCCTTATTCTAATGTCCTTGCTCGCAGGAATCCATCCCGTCCGGGAAGCGCTACGCGCCGGCCGCCCCCTTGACCGCGTCCTTATCGTCAAAGGAGCCGGCGGACCACGCCTCCAGGAAATCATCGAACTCTGTCGCGATCGCAAGGTCGCCGTGCGCTTTGAATCCCGCGAAGCGCTCGACCGCGCGTCTCAAAGCGCGGCCCACCAGGGCGTCGTCGCCTTCGGAGCCGCCGAGAAATTCTCCTCTTTGGAACAAACCATCCCTACCGGCGGTCTCCATGTGATTCTAGACGGCGTCGAGGACCCACACAACCTCGGGGCCATCATTCGCACCGCCCATGCTGCGGGAGCTGTTGCCGTCGTCATCCCGGAACGCCGCGCCGCGGGCCTCACCGACACGGTCTCGCGCTCCGCCGCAGGTGCGCTCGCGTATGTTCCAGTGGTCCGCGTTGCCAACATCAACCGCGCGCTCGAGGAACTCAAAAAGGGCGGCTACTGGATTTACGGCCTCGACGAGCGCGGAACCGAAACGCACGACCAGGTTGAATACACAGCACCCACGGCGATCGTGTTGGGTGGTGAAGGCAAGGGCCTGCACCAAACCACCGCGCGCCATTGCGATTTCCTGGTGCGCATTCCGATGGTCCCCGATGGCGTCGCGTCCTTGAACGTCAGTGTCGCGGCGGGCGTGGTGTTATTTGAATGGCGACGCCGTCAGGCAGCAAGTGCCCCACGTAGCTAGCGTCATACAGGCGCGCATCCATCCTGGATAACTGCTTTTCAACAGCGGCGGTCATCAGGCGTGTGTGCGAGATCTCGCAAAGATAGGTCGGGATCTCCCACACGTCGCCTTCCACCGTCATCCAGCCGATCTTGTCGAATTGCTTCAGACTGACCGGCCGCGAAAACGTCCGCAACGTCTTTTCACCCGCTTCGTTGAAGTAGAGCTCAAAGTAACTCAACACCAATTCGCGCACGGTGCGATATACAGGTTCCCGCCCGCGCAATCCCGCATAGTTCGATTTCGCCAGAGCGCCCCAGCATCCGTTGCGACGGTACACCGCCAGCACATGATCCGAATCGCGCACGGCCTCCAGATCCACCAGCAAAGCCGGATACCCGATCATCCGCAACGCCGCCGCCGCGAACATCGCGCCTTCCATGCAGTGTGCCACTTTGTGCCGCAACACCATACGCGGCGAATAGCAGGTGGCCCCGCCCGGTTCCAGGTTGTAGCCGATCTCATGATCCAGATACCGTTGGATCGAGGCGGGCGTCTTCAGCTTGCGAAATGCTGCGCGTTCCGCGCTGGTCCATTCGGCTGCGATGTCTGCGGGCATTCCCAATTGTTATATACTCGACGCTATCAGGATGCTACTTCGACTAGGCGACGAACTCGACGACTATTGCATCAAATGCAAGCGTCTGAGCAACCACGTCATCGTTTCACTGCTCGACGGAACCGCGGCCAAAGTGCGCTGCCGGTCGTGCTACGGAGACCATGACTACCGGCATGAAGTGGTCCCGCCGACGAAAAAAGAATTGAAACTTGCCGCAGATGCGTTAGCCAGCGCGCAGGCGACGGACCCGCCGCCGTCCAAGTAACGCTCGCTACTCAGATATGGCCCTGGACGGGGGAGTTTCCGGCTCGTCCTTGCGTAACTCCGCTTCCATCTCGCGAAGAACTTCGTCGCGATCCATTCCGTCCAGATCCCGTGACAGCCGCTGCAACGCAACTCCGATCACATCGCGATGATGCAAGCGCGCACCCAGTATTTCCACCGTACTCAGTTTCAACCAGATGTTGTGCGCCAGCGAAACGTCTTCGGGCCATAGCCGAGGCGGGTGGGGACCCAAATCCACGAAACTAGATTTACGATCCGGGCTCACAATTTCCAGCGAGAAGGGATGCTTCGGATCAGACATCCTTTCCCACGCGCGGCCAATTCGCTCTGCCAATTCTTCCGACTGCATGCGTGCGCTTACGCCGGTCACCAAGCGCGAGGCCTTCAAACTGCCCGCCGTCTGCACCATTGCGTCGAATGGATTCAGCCCGGGCACAACCAACAGTTCGACGTGCTTGCCTTCTTTTTCGGCTAGCTCCACAACGTGACTGAACAACTCTTTTTCGTACTCGCTGAACACCTGACTCTCAGACAGTTCGTATTCAGCCGCACCGGTGGAAACCGGTCGCACCGTCATCACCACAATGTCGTGCCGCCGCAGGTTCGTTTTCGACAGGACCCGCCGCAAATGCTCCATGCGCCGGTAGTCCCGAACAGATACCAACACACAACCCGGCCGGGCTTCCAAATGCGTCGATTCCACTTGCGTCTGGTGTTCTAAGTTGAACTGTTCCAGGCCTTGCTTTTCATCCTGTTTGCGGCGCTTGTTGATCTTCTCGGATACGGTAAACGTAACGAACAAGACCAAGGTGAACGCAACGCCCCACTGTGTGGCGATCTGTTTGGTAGTGATGATCGCCAGCGCCACCAAGCCCAGAACCAGCGTCGTCAACATCAACCCGATCGGAATCTCCCAACCCGCGATGCGCAAGTTGATCGGCATCTTGTATTCCTGGTCGTGCCGCTGGAACCGCAGAACCGTCACGCCAAGCGCCTTGAAGAAGAAGCTCAACACGACGCCGAACGCGTACGCTTCCGCCAGGATGGTGACATCGCCGCGGCTGGCCACAATGGTGAACAACTGCAAAATCACAATGGCGTTGATAAGGTGGTGCGTCGTACCGAAGCGCTTCTGCGGCTTGCGGAACCAAGGCACCAGAACGCCATCCTCGGCCACTCGGTTCAGAACGCCGTTCGCGCCGATGATCGACGTATTCACCGCACCGGACAAGATCAATCCGCCGACGATCACCACGAAAATGTGGAACGCCAACGTCAACGCTACCGGACCCGCCAAGTGATCCGCCAGGCCGCCGATCAAATTGTTCACATAGGCTGGACGTTCCGCATCCGGGATGATCATCGCGGCCAGCAGCGTGATTAAGCCCGTGCAGACTACCGCGTACACGCACACGATATTAGCGGCGATCTTGAGATTCTTCAGCTTCGGCGACGCGATTTCACGATACACCTGGGCCAGCGTTTCAAATCCGCTCATGGACAACAGCGAGTGCCCAAACGCCACGATGATTGCGACCAGAGGGATTCGCAGCCAGAAGGTATCGTGGAGCCACCCTTGCGCGTCTTCCGAAAAATTCAAATTAGAGGGCACCGGGGCAGGAGGCACGTTCCCCCAACCACCGCGCAGGAACAGCGTAATGGGAGCCCAGATCAGGATGATGCCGACCATGACGGTGGTGATCTGCATGATCCGCAGAGCCTTGCCGCTGGATTCATGCACGCCCTTGATGTTTTCGTACCAGAAGTACAGCGTTACCAGGATCGCCAACCCCGCCGCGAATAGATTTACGTCAACCTGGTAGGGTTGTCCGGCCTTCTTCGCTAGATCGTTGAGCAGCGAGCCGACGTATTGCCCCGCGCTAACACCGCTGATGGGACCGGTAAGAATGTAGTCGAACACCAGCGCCGATACCGAGAGCTTGGCCATCACCGGCCCCATGCTTTCGCGCACTACGACATACACGCCGCCGCGAACGTACATGCTGCAGCTTTCGAGATAGATGCTGCGCACCGCGAAACTGAAGAACATGACCGCCAGCACGAACCAGGGAGCGGACTGCCCAATGGCGTGTTCGGCCGCGCCACCAGCGTAAAACGCCGAGGATGCGAGATCGCTTAGGACAATCGACGCGCCGCGCCAAAAACTGATGAAGGAAAGCGCTACTGTGGTGGCGACGACAACTTTCGGCGTCCCCGAAGGCCGCGAGCCATCTTGAGGTGACATGCTTAGACTATTCTACGGGATTCGAGGGGCTTACATGCCATCGAAAAGCCGCGCAGCCAACACTTCGGGCAGCTTTGCCGCTCGGATCTTCGCCGCTGCCCCATCAATGTCGTAATCCACCCGGCGGTACTCCACGGTCTGTTCCTCGATCGAGTACAAAACGTACGCGGCTCGCGGATCCCCATCCCGGGGCTGACCCACCGACCCAGGATTGATCAAATAGAAGTAACCTGGCGTCATCTGTAGCTTCTGTGTGGCCCGAATACGCGCAATGCCGTCAGGGGCCAACCGGAACCCACCTTGCAGATGCGTGTGTCCAAAGAAGGTGGCCTGCAATTCCAGGTGGCCGTCCATCAATGACGCGTCGTCCATATTGGACAAGTATTGGTCCTCATCAATAGGAGACCCATGCACCAGTAGGAACTGCCCCTGCGGTTCTTCGATCCGCAAGGGACCGCGCTGTAGTTGGTTCAGATAGTGCCGGTTTTCGTCCGTCAGTGCCCGTCGCGTCCAGATCGCCGAGGCCCGCGCGGCCGGATTGAAGAACTCCAGGCTTTCGGTGCCAGCGCATGCCCGGTCGTGATTCCCGCGCACCACCGCGGACGCTTCATCGCGCACCCACTCGGTTACCGCATTGGGATCTGCGCCATAACCCACCACGTCGCCCAAGCACAGGACGCAGTCGTACAGCCCGTCCGCGTCGGCCAGAACGGCCTCCAGCGCCTCTAGATTTCCGTGAATGTCAGTAAGTATGAGATATGCCACTGAGCAGAACTCGGACGTTTCGTCCCTCTCTCCTATCGGCTTGCTTCGTCAAGACTACAATAGAACAATGTCCCTAATCGTAATCGGATCCGTCGCCTACGATGGCGTTGAAACCCCGCACGGCAAAATCGACCGCATGCTCGGTGGTGCCGCTACTTATATTTCTCTCGCCTCCAGCTACTTCACCAAGGTCGGTATCGTCGGTGTTGTCGGCGATGACTTCGCCCAGGAAGATCACGATCTCCTAGTGAACCACGGCGTCGATACCGAAGGACTCGAGCGCGTCCCCGGAAAAACGTTCTTCTGGCAGGGTAAGTATACCCCTGACATGAATGATCGCGAAACGCTAGTCACCGACCTCAACGTCTTCGCCGATTTTGAACCGAAGCTGCCCACGAGCTACCTGAGTTCGAAGTACTTGTTGATGGGCAACATTCAGCCCCGCTTGCAGCGCATGGTCCGCCAACAGATGAAGAACGTCAAATTGGCTGGCGGCGACACCATGAACTTCTGGATCTCCGACTTCCGCGAAGAACTTCTCGCCACCATCCGCGACTGGGACTTCCTGCTGATCAACGACGGTGAAGCCCGCATGCTCTCTGGCGAAAACAACCTGCGCAAGGCCGCCGACAAGATTCTCGCGATGGGACCGAACACCGTCGTGATCAAGCGCGGTGAATACGGAGCCATGCTGTTCCGCAAGGACGCGTTCTTCGTAGTCCCGGGCTATCTTCTGGAAACCGTGTTCGATCCGACCGGAGCGGGCGACTGCTTCGCGGGTGGCTTCATTGGCTACTTGGCACAGCAAGGCTTCGACCTGGAAAAAGATCACGTCGATCGCCACGAATTGAGCCGCGCCGTCATTTATGGCTCCGTCATGGGTAGCTTCTGCTGCGAACGTTTCGGCGTGGAGCGCTTCCGCACACTGAAGCGCGCTGAGATCGATGCCCGCTTTGAAGAATTCCGCCAATTTACCAGCTTCTAGGCGCATGAAATTCCGCCATACCGTTCGCTCACGACAGCTCAGACTCGAGCCACGACCGTGAGCGAACGGCCCCCCAAGTCAACCCCTCCACAGAACCGTGCGCGTAAGCAAGCGGCCAGTAGCTCCTCTCTCCGCGGACCGCTCACCGCTTTCATCCTCCTGACCCTCTACGGAGCCATTGCCGCATGGTCCATGTGGTCGAGCGGCTACTCGTTCTACTTCGGAGACGCTGAGGCCCACCTCAACATCGCCCGCCGGATCTTCGATTCCCGCACGCCCGGCCCCGAACAAATTGGTACAGTTTGGCTGCCTTTGCCACACGTCCTGATGGCCCTCTTCGCCCGTAACGATTCGTTGTGGACCTCCGGCCTGGCCGGCGTGATCCCATCTGTAATCTGCTTCGCCCTGGCCGGAGCATTCCTCTACGCGGCAACGCAACGCGCCTTCCGTTCCTCTCATGCCGCGCTCGCAGCGGCGCTTTTGTTCGCGACCAACCCCACCATGCTGTATCTGCAGTCCACCCCCATGACCGAACCCGTCATGGCCGCCGCCCTGGCCGCGCTGCTCCTCACAACTCTCTGGTATCGCGATTCGCAGTCGGTCCTCGCGCTCTTAGCCGTAGCCGCTGCATCCAACGCCGCATCGCTCACACGCTATGAAGGGTGGTTCCTCATTCCGTTCCTAACGCTCTATCTCGTGGTAGTCGCCCGCAACAAACAACACGCCTACATCTTCGCGCTGCTGGCTTCGTTAGCCCCCATCGCATGGCTCGCGCACAACCAGTTCTATTACGGCAACGCTCTGGCCTTTTACAACGGACCCTATTCCGCCCGCGCGATCTTTGAACGTCAACTTGCCCAAGGAATGGTCCAACCCGCCGCCGGAAACTGGACCCTCTCCGCCGAATACTACGCCCTCGCCGTCCATCACGTCGTCGGGAACCCTCTGCTCGCGCTGGCCGCCCTCGGGACTCTGGTTGCGCTTTTCAAACGCGCCTGGTGGGCACTCTTCTTGCTCGCCCTCCCTGGGGCGTTCTACATCTGGAGCATCCATTCTTCAGGCACTCCTGTCTTTGTTCCCGACCTCGAACCCTACACCCTATACAACACTCGTTATGCGCTAGCGGTCCTCCCGCTCGCAGCTTTTGCAGCGGCAGCAATCGTCGCCGTGCTTCCGGATCGCCTGCGGACCGTGTCTGCGTTTCTTTTGATGCTCGGCGTCACCTTCGGCCAACTCCGGCTCCCTGTTTCGATAAGCTGGGAGGAGGCGCGCATTGCATCGGAAGACAGGCGTGCCTGGACCGTGGAGGCGGCAACCTACCTGAAGGAGAATTACCAGCCGGGCTCAGGTATCGTCTTCTGGTTTGGCGATTTGGCCCCCGTCTTCCGCCAAGCCGGCATTCCGATCCGCGAAGGCTTATACCAGGACAACGGTGCGGCCTGGAAATCTGCGCTCACCGAACCCCGCATCTTCCAAAGAGAAGAGTGGGCGCTCACGTTAGAAGGGGACCCGGTAGACCAAGCCGTCCGCCGCCAAGGCCCCGCGTACCAACTCGCGAAGCGCATTGAAGTGAAAGGAGCGTCGGCGGTCCTGATCTACCGCCGTCCATAATAGTGACCATCCCATTCGTAAAAGCACACGGTGCCCGTAACGACTTTTTACTCACTTGGCGTAACCAAATACCTGCAAATGCGGGTAGTTCCGCCGAGCTTTCCCAAGCCATCTGCAATCGCTACACGGGCGTGGGAGCCGACGGCTGGATCATATTAAGTGAGGCACCCAATCCAGAAATAGGTGCCGACGCGGCCATCGAGCTTTGGAATTCCGATGGTAGCCGTAGCGAAATTTCCGGCAACGGCACCCGCTGCGCCGCCGCGCTGCTGGTAAAAGAGGGTCGCGCTGTCAACCCGGAAATCCGCATTGCCACCGGAGCCGGCCCCAAAACCCTCCGCCTGCTGGATCGCGACGATAACGTTTTCTCCTTTGAAATGAACATGGGACGGGCCACCATCGAGGATCTTCGCTCCACGCTGGTCCCCGGCCATGAGGCCGTCATCTTGAATGTTGGTAACCCCCAGATCGCGGTCTTCACGTCCAATTTTGATTTCGACTGGCGCACCTTGGGCGCGCAACTTGAACGACACCCGCATTTTCCCAACCGAACCAATGTATCGTTTGTCCGGGTTGTGGACGATCATACTCTCGACGTGCGATTTTTCGAGCGAGGTGCAGGAGAAACAATGAGTTCTGGTACCGGCTCCACAGGAGCTGCTGCGGCAGCGACTGCCCGGGGCTTCGTAAACGGTGCAGTTCGCATCCTCACGCCTGCCGGACCGCTCGAAATCCGAAGGCAGCACGAAGACTTTCTATTGGCCGGACCCGCGGAAATTACCGTAGCCGGCGAATTCTACTGGCGAGAGAACTGACATCAAAACCATGAGCAAACATTCGGAGAATTTGGCGCAGAAAATCAAGTCGCACACCGCCCACGTGGGCGTCGTCGGCTTAGGCTACGTAGGGCTTCCCCTGGTTGTGGAATTTGCCGAGGCGGGCTTCACCGTCACGGGTATCGATCTCGACCAGCGTAAGGTCGACATGATCAACCGTGGCGAGTCCTACATTCAGGACATCCCCACCTCGGTTCTCAAACCCCTGTTCGACGCTGGCCGCATCAAGGCCACCACCGATTTCAGCGTGGTCAAGGACCTGGACACGATCAACATTTGCGTGCCCACCCCGCTCGGCAAAAGCAAAGAGCCGGACATGAGCTACATCGTCAAGTCCTGCGAATCCCTGGCCAAGCATTTTGCGCCAGGCAAGCTGGTGATTCTCGAATCGACCACCTACCCCGGTACCACCGACGAACTTATGCTGCCGATGTTCGAAAAGGGCGGCCTCAAGGTCGGCGAAGACTTCTTCATGTGTTTCTCACCGGAGCGTGTCGATCCGGGCAACCCGAACTTCCAGACCAAGAACATCCCCAAGGTCGTCGGCGGCATCACGCCCAAATGTACCGAGATGGGTGCACTCTTCTACGCTCAGGCGCTCGATACCGTTGTGCCCGTAGGCTCCACACGCAGCGCCGAAATGGTGAAGCTGCTCGAAAACACCTTCCGCATGATCAACATCGGCATGGTCAACGAACTCGCGCGCATGTGTGACCGCATGGACATCAACGTGTGGGAGGTCATCGAAGCCGCGGCCACCAAGCCTTTCGGCTTCATGCCGTTCTATCCCGGCCCCGGCCTGGGCGGACACTGCATCCCGATCGATCCGTTCTACCTTTCCTGGAAATCCAAGCAAGCCGGCTTCGAGGCTCGCTTCATCGAACTCGCCGGATCGATCAACGGCGACATGCCGAACTTCGTAGTCGCCAAGATCCAGGGCGCGCTCAACAATGTTTCGAAAGCCGTCAAGGGTTCCCGCGTCCACATCATGGGCGTCGCCTATAAACGAGACATCGATGACGTGCGCGAATC
Organism: Bordetella parapertussis; assembly: GCA_943328975.2. Classification (GTDB taxonomy): domain Bacteria; phylum Acidobacteriota; class Terriglobia; order Bryobacterales; family Bryobacteraceae; genus Palsa-187. Next base: position 72,840 of record CALQCC020000009.1, read on the forward strand.
CCCCGCGCTGGATATCATCCACCTGCTGCAGGGCCTGGGAGCCGATGTCACGTATAGCGATCCGTGGATTCCGAAGATCCATCACGAACCTGTCATCATGGACGCCATCGACGAAGCCAAGGGCATCAAGGAAGCCGACTGCGTGGTGATCATCACCGACCACAAGAAGTTCGACTACCCGGCTATGGTGCGCGATGCCAAGATCATCGTCGACACCCGCAACGCGCTCAAGGGCATCCAGTCCGAGAAGATCGTCCGGCTGTAAATCCTACGCGATACTGGAGGGATGCCCACCGCAGCCCTCCGGGTGAGCGCTCTCAAGAAGTCTTACAAAGACGTCACCGCCGTCAACGGCCTCGATCTCGAGGTGTATCCCGGCGAATGTTTCGGCTTGCTGGGCCCTAATGGCGCCGGCAAAACCACCACCATCGAAATCTGCGAAGGCCTGACCGAGCCTGACTCCGGCATCGTGGAAGTCCTCGGTCTGCGCTGGGAAACCGATGCCGAGGAGCTTCGTCAGCGCCTGGGCATTCAGCTTCAGGAAACGCAGCTCTCCGAGAAGATCACCGTCCTCGAGACCATCCAACTCTTTCGCAGCTTCTTCCGTCAAGGCCCGACGCCCTCCGACGCGATTGCGCTGGTCCAGTTACAAGAAAAACGCGACGCCCGTGTCGGCAACCTCTCCGGAGGCCAGAAGCAACGCCTCGCGCTAGCCTGCGCCCTGGTCGGCAGCCCCGACCTGCTGTTTCTCGACGAACCCACCACCGGCCTCGACCCCCAGGCCCGCCGCCAACTCTGGGACCTCATCACCCAGTTCAAGAAAGACGGCCGCACTATCGTCCTGACCACGCACTATATGGATGAAGCGCATCAACTGTGTGAGCGCGTCGCCATCATGGACCACGGCCAAGCCATCGCCCGCGGCACCCCGCGGGAACTGATCGCATCCATCGGAGTGGAACACGTCGTCCAATTCTCCGTCGGCAACGCGACACTAGACCTGGCCCCCATCCAAAGGCTACCCGGCATCCGGACCGCGCGTCTCGACGGCAACACCGCGCAACTGCAAGTCACCGAGCTCCATCACGCCGTCCCCGCGCTCTTAGCCGAACTGACCCGTCAAGGCCTCCCGCTCACCGAGCTCAGTACCCACTCCGCCACGTTAGAAGACGTCTTCGTCTCGCTCACCGGAAGGCACCTTCGCGATGCGTGAACATCCTCTCTTCCAACTCACGCTGCTGCGCTTCCGAGAGTTTATCCGCGAGCCCGAAGCTGTCTTCTGGGGCTTCGCCTTCCCCATCCTGCTGGCCATCGGACTCGGAGTCGCCTTCCGCGATCAGCCGCCCGAGGCGGTCCACATCGCCGTAGTCACGCCGCAACTTGCGGCATCGCTCCGCCAGGACAAGATGCTCGCCGTCGACGAACTCTCGCCTGAAGCCGCCCGCGAAGCGCTCCGCACCGGCCGAGTCACGCTAATCGCCGAGCCCGGACCCAACGCCTCCGTCATCTACCGTTACGACGACACCAACCCCGAGGCCCGCAACGCGCGCCTGCTCACAGACCGCGCCGTCCAAATCGCCGCCGGCCGCACCGACCCCGTCTTCTCCACCGACGAATTGGTCCGCGAAGCCGGCTCCCGCTATATCGACTTCCTGGTTCCAGGCATGGTCGGCATGGGCATCATGAACAGCGGCATCTGGGGACTGGTCTTCGCGATCGCCGACGCACGCCGTCGAAAGCTGATGAAGCGCTTGGTCGCAACGCCCATGCCGCGACACTACTACCTGCTGTCGTTCTTGTGCTGGCGCATGATCTTGCTGCCCTTCGAAGCCGGCGTGCCCATCGTGCTCGGTGTCCTTGCCTTCGGGGTCCCCCTACGCGGATCGTTCGCCGAGATGGTCTTCATCTGCGTCTTCGGCTCTCTCTCCTTCAGCGCACTGGGACTCTTGATCGGAGCCCGCGTCCGCACCACCGAAGCCGCCTCCGGCATCACCAACCTGGTCACGCTCCCCATGTGGATCTTCTCTGGCGTCTTCTTTTCCTCGGCGCGCTTCCCAGCCTTCGCCCAGCCCTTCATCAAAGCCCTGCCTTTGACGGCATTGAACGACGCCCTCAGAGCCAACATGCTCCAGGGCTCGAGCCTCGCGCAGTTGGCCCCGCAACTGATCCCTTTGGGCGTGTGCCTGCTACTCTGTTTCACCCTCGCGTTGAAACTCTTCCGCTGGCGCTAGCTTTTCGGGACAGGCCACCTCCCACCAGCGCCTCGAACGCGATATGATGACTAGTCGAAGTTTGAGAACAGAGGAAAACCAGTGACCGCCACAGATCCACGCGAAATAATTGACCAGTCCAAGATGACCACGGCCCAAATCGTTGTTGTGGCCCTCACCGTTTTGCTCAACGCAATGGATGGTTTCGACATCCTCTCCATCGCCTTCGCCTCGCCGGGCATCATGCGCGAATGGGGCATCAACCGCGCCGCGCTCGGCGTCGTGCTCTCCATGGAACTGATCGGCATGGCCATCGGGTCCGTGTTACTGGGAGGTGTTGCGGACAAGATCGGCCGTCGTCCGACACTTCTGGGCTGTTTGGTAGTGATGGCGTTAGGCATGATCGGCGCGACCACCGCCACTGACCCCATTACCCTCTCCGTCTGGCGCGTCTTTACCGGCCTCGGAATCGGCGGCATGCTCTCCGCCACCAACGCCGTCGTGGGTGAGTTCTCCAGCAAGAAGAGCCGCAGCATGTGCATCTCTCTCATGGTCATCGGCTACCCGCTCGGCGGCGGCTTCGGCGGCCTCTACGCATCAAGCGTCATCGGTGCCTACGGCTGGCGCAGCGTCTTCTACCTGGGAGCCGGCGCCACTGCGCTCCTGCTTCCCGCCATCTACTTCTGCGTGCCGGAATCCATCCACTGGCTGGCCCGCAAGCAGCCCGCCGATGCTCTCAACAAGATCAACGCCTCTCTTAAGACACTAGGCCACTCCGTCATTTCCGCGTTGCCGGTCATTCACGTCGATGAACAGAAAAAGTCCGTCGGCGATATCTTCTCGCCCGCTCTGCGCAGCACCACCATCATTGTTACCGCCACCTACTTCCTGCACATCGTCTCCTTCTACTTCCTGCTCAAGTGGGCACCGCAGATCGTCTCCGGCATGGGCTTCCCTGATTCCGCAGCGGGCGGCGTGCTTGCTTGGTCTAACCTCGGTGGAGCCGCTGGTGGAGCGGTCTTCGGAATCCTCACAGCGCGCTTCGGTCTGCGGCCTTTGACCATGGGGATTCTGGCCCTGAACGCCGTGGCCATTGTAGCCTTCGGACGCACCTCGGCCGACCTCAATACCCTGACTTGGCTCGCCGTCATCGTCGGCTTCTTCGGTAACGCCGCCGTGTCCGGACTCTACTCCATCGTTGCCTACGCCTTCCCCACTCACGTCCGCGCGACGGGCACAGGCTTCGTCATCGGCGTCGGCCGTGGTGGAGCCGTAATCTCCCCCAACCTCGCCGGGATGATGATGCAGGCCAACCTCGGCTTGCCCATGGTCGCCACCATCATGGCCATTGGTTCACTGCTGGCCGCGATCATGCTCATCATGCTGAAGATGGGCAACGCCCAGCCGGTCCTGGAACGCGACCGCAAGGCGAGTCTCGGCGCATCCGGCGCCACAGCCAAAGCGTAACCATTTGCCGATCACCGACCCGCGCGATATCATCGACCGGTCTAAGATGACCACGGCCCAGTTCGCCGTGGTCGCAATCACCGTCCTGCTGAACGCAATGGACGGCTTCGATGTCCTCTCCATCGCGTTTGCCTCTCCCGGGATCGCCCGTGAATGGGGCGTGACCCGCGCGGCGCTCGGCGTCGTGCTCTCGATGGAACTCATCGGCATGGGCCTGGGCTCGTTCCTGATTGGCGGGCTAGCGGATAAGATCGGTCGTCGGCCCACCTTGATGGCCTGCCTCGTCATGATGGCAGGCGGCATGTTCGGTGCCACCACCGCAGCCAATCCGGCGATCCTCTCCGTCTGGCGTGTCTTCACCGGCATCGGCATCGGCGGCATGCTGGCGGCCACCAACGCGGTTGTCAGCGAGTTCGCCAACAAACGCCACCGCGCCACCTGTATCTCGATCATGGTCATCGGGTACCCGCTTGGCGCAGGCTTCGGCGGCTTATATGCGTCGAGCCTGATCGAACCGTTTGGGTGGCGTAGCGTCTTCTATCTGGGCGCCACCGCAACCACGCTCCTGCTGCCTACCGTCTACTTCCTGGTGCCCGAATCTGTCCACTGGCTCACGCGCAAACAGCCCGCCGGCGCGCTCAACAAGATCAACGCCGCGCTAAAGAAGCTCGGCCAAGCGACCATCACCGCGCTGCCAACCATTCAAGAAGAGGACCGCAAGAAATCTCTCGGCGACATCTTTTCACCCGGCCTGATCGCGACCACTCTGATGGTCACCGCGACCTTCTTCTTCAACTCCATCAGCTTCTACTTCCTGGCCAAGTGGGGACCCCAGATCGTCTCCGGCATGGGCTTCCCAGACGCTGCCGCCGGTCGCGTTCTCGCCATGGCCAACGTCGGCGGTGCCACCGGTGGGGCCATCTTCGGAGCGCTCACGCCGCGCTTCGGACTCAAGCGCATGACGCTCATCGTGCTGGTTCTAAATACCATCGCCATCTCAGTCTTCGGACGGACCTCGGCGGATCTCACCACCATCACCTGGCTTGCGATGGCAGTCAACTTCTGCGGCAACGCTGCGATCTCAGGCCTCTTCTCCACCATGGCCTATGCGTTCCCCACTCACGTCCGCGCCACGGGCACAGGCTTCGCCATCGGCATCGGCCGAGCCGGATCAGCCCTCTCGCCAATCATGGCCGGATACTTGATGCAAGGCGGCCTGAACCTCCCCGCCGTGTGTATAGTGATGGGCAGCGGATCGTTACTGGCCGCCGCAGTCCTGGTGTTCCTGAAGATCGGTGCCACTGAACCTGCAGTCACGGCCCACCACTAGGCGCTACGACGTAGCCGATCCCTGACCAGTTGTCCGAAGGCGGTAGGGCCCAGATCTTCGCGCGACACCAAATGCGGATGATCCGAAAAACTCCACGCCGTCCACCCGATCTCCAGCGCGTCGAAATAATCGAGCAGCCGTCGCCCCCACTCCACATCATGCTCGCGACCGCCAAACTCTGCGGCAAACACGGGCAGCGCCCCAGCGAGTTCCCCGAACGCAGCGAACCAGTCCTCGCCCTTATTCGGATACACGTGCGTCGAGTAGACCAAGTTCGGACGATCCAACGGGAACCCGCGCAAATCATAACCCCAATCGGTCCCGGAGATGAAGAGCAGCGTATCGGGCGCATCGGCGCGGATGGTGTCGATCAGATGCTCGGCCCAAGGCTGCCACTCTGTCATCGAGACACGGCGATGCTCCGAATGATGGAGCGTACCGTCGGGCCGATGCAACGTGTAAGGATCATCCTGAGCCCTATCGTGCGGTTCATTGAAGAGGTCGAACATTACGGCCGGATTCGCGCCATAGCGCTGCGCGAGCGTCGACCACAACCGCGCCGTATCGGGATTCGGCAACGGAGCCACGAACTGGCGGTTGGGGCTGAAAGGCCGGTCGGCGTCGAGCCACTGCAGGTCCAGCAAGCTGTACGCCCCGTGGTCGGCGGCGCAGGCGATGGCGTCGTCCAGTAAGCAAAGGTAGTCTTCCCCTGTAAGCTCGCCCCGACCGTTCAAGACCCAGTCCTGATTGAAAGGAAAGCGAACGATGTTGGCGCCCCAATCCTGCGTAATAACCGCGATCTCTTCGGGAGGGATAGGAGTAGTGCTGTATTCCAGCCCAGAACGGTTTACACCCCGCAATAAGACAGATTGACCCCGGATGTCAGTAATCCGGCAGCCATCGGCGGAGATGCGTGTGAGGGTCAAACTAGGGCGACCTACCTAAGTCCACTCTACAGTAGATGACGGCCAGCGCCGATGGATGGAGCAGGAAAAGATCCGCAACGGCATGCTTTGCCGCCGCGGCATTTGTTCGAAGGTTCCCTTCAAGGGTTGGAAAAAGGTCGGAGACGCGATGAAAAAGAAGAATCTAGTCACACTGCTGGCGATTGCGTTCATGGTAGCGCTGGTCGCCACCGGCATGTTCTACGGACTGTTCGTCACGAAACTGAAGAGCAATGGCAGCGGCAAGACGTTGGTGGTCGCCGCGAAGCCCTTGGAAGCCGGGACCGTCCTGGCCGCGGACGACGTAAAGAGCGTGGCTTGGCCCGCCGAAGAGCTGCCGCAAGGTGCCTTTGAACGTCCCGATCAAGTTACGGGCAAGACACTTTTCGGGTCGCTGAGCCGAGCGGAACCGGTGCTATCGGCGCGGTTAGCCTCGGAAGAAGGTGGCGGGCAAGGCGCGGGGATTCCTGCGGGCATGCGTGCTGTCTCGGTCCACGTCTCTGATTCCAGCGGTGTGATGGGCTTGCTGCACGTTGGGCACAAGGTAGACGTGCAAGTCGTAATTCCGAAAACGAATGATTCAGCCGCGGTATTGCGCACTGCGATCGAAGGACTGGAAGTTCTGGCAGTCAGCAACAAGGCTGAGGCAAACTCGCAAGGGTTCAGCCTGCCCGTAGTTACCCTGTTGGCCAAGCCGGGGGACGCAGACGTTCTCGCGTTGGCGGATTCGGGTGCCCGCATTCGTCTCACGTTACGCAACCCTTTGGATACCGCAACGCGTGCGCGAACTCCGCTGACGCTGCCGTCTGTGATGCAGTCCCTCCGCTAGGCACACTACAAGGCAACCCATGCTGATCCTTTCGGTTCTAGGCTTCTTCGTCGTCATTTTCCTGGTGGCAACCATCACGGTGGCTATCGCGTGGATGGCGTTCGTGAAGCGTACGGCGGAAGCTGACGAAGCGCGGCGGGGTGAGAACGGCGCATCGGAGGCACTCGAGGAAGATTCTCCGCTCTTCCGGACAGAGCGGCTGAGTACCCTGACTTTTTTGCAAAATCTGTTGACGCGCTTCGACTTCATGGAACTGCTGAAGGCGCGCTTGGCCCAAGCGGAACTGCATTGGTCCGTAGGCCGCGTCACGCTGGCAATGTTGTTATGTGGAACCGTCACGGGATTATTGGTGAAAGGGCTGGTTCCCGGTTTCGCGGCGGTAGCTGTGGGAATCGGCGCGGCGTTTGCGCCCTATGGCTATATTCTCCGTTTGCGCGATAAACGCTTCGCCAAATTTCGCGAGATGTTCCCGGATGTTCTGGATTCCCTGGCACGCGCGTTGCGTGCAGGTTATCCCCTTTCGTCGGCGTTTGATTTGGTGGCGAAGGACATACAGGAGCCAATCGCGACAGAAATGCGGCGCGTGTCTGTAGAAGCAAACTTGGGAATGGGTTGGCAAAGAGCGCTGGTGACGTTGGGCGAAAGAATGCCGCTGCTCGAGGTAAACCTGTTCGCCTCGGCGGTCACCTTGCATGCGCGCACCGGCGGTAAGCTGAACGAAGTGCTCTCAGATTTAGCTACGTCCATGCGCGAAAGTCTTGCCTTGCAAGGCGAGGTCCGAGCGCTGGCTGCTCACGGCAAGCTCACGGGTGCGGTGTTGACCATCCTGCCTATTGCCATCGCCTCCATGATGATGGTGGTGAGCCCCTCTTACATGCTGGTGCTCTACAACTATCCTTACGGCAAGACACTGATTGCCGCGGCGATCGGATGTCTGGTGGCGGCCCACTTCGTAATCCGGAAACTGGTGGACATTAAGCTATGACAACGACCGCGCTGCTAGTTTCTTTTTTCTTGTTTACGCTTTTGGGCGTAAGCGCGGCGGGCTATTTGTTGGTACTGAAGCCATCGCGAGCGGAAGGCGACGACGGAGAGTTTTCTGTCCAGAGCGTTCTGAATCAGCCGGACCTTCCTGCCACACAGGCCGCACTGCTGGACATCTTCAGCTTGCTGGGAAACAGGTTTCCAGAAAGCAGTTCCCAGCGGGAGTCTGCAAGAAAGTTACTCTTGATGGCCGGCTATCGGTGGCCGTCCGCTGTGTCCACGTTCTTAGGTATCAAGTGCTCCACGGCATTCACGTTAGGCGTGGCCGGTGCTTGGGCCAGCTTAACTTTCAATGACGGCAACGCGGTGTCCCTGGCGGCGATTTGCGGTTTTGGATTCGGGTTCCTACTGCCGGACCGCGTGTTAGAGCGAGTAGCGCGCGCGCGCGGCGACCGTTTGCGTCGCGGCCTGCCTGCGGCACTGGATCTTTTGATCTTGGCCGTAGAAGCCGGGCAGAGCGTGGATTCTGGCATTCTCGAAACTAGCCGGGGCCTGCGCGTCGGCCATCCCGACTTGGCCGCGGAATTCACCCAGCTCCACTTGGAGCTTCGTGCAGAGGCTTCGCGTGAGGACGCACTGCGCAGTTTCGCCGCGCCTACGCAAGATCAAGAAATCCGTAAGTTTGCGGCCCTCATCATGGACACAGACCGCTTCGGCACCAGCTTGGGTCCAGCGCTGCGCTCGCATGGCCACTATCTACGAACACGCTTCCGCCAGTCCGCGCAGGAACGTGCGCGCAAAGTGGCAGTGAAATTGATCTTCCCGGTGTTCTTCCTGATCTTCCCGTCGGTGATCCTGGTAACCCTGGGTCCCGCAGTGATCCTGATCTTCACCCAGATGACGAAACTAGTCGGTCAGTAGCTCGCTACTTGCCGGGCTGTTCCGTAGGTGCCGAACCGCCCACGAAGAGCTTCTTCCCGTCGGCGAGCGTAACGTCACGACCGTTGGCTCTGTTTGACCCGTCCTTGGCCTGGTAACCGTCCACGACGACGATCGTGCCCTTGGGCAGCGAATCCTTGTTGATGCCGCGGCGGAACAACGTATTCGGACTGCCGCCCTCGATCATCCAACTGGTGACTTTACCCGCGCCGTCCTTCACGTCGATGTGAATCCACGAATGCGGGTTGATGAATTCGACTTTGGTCACTACGCCGGTCATCTTCAACGGTTTGGTCGAATCGAACTCGGCGGAAAACGCATGATGCGCATACACGGGCGCGACGGCAAGCAAAATACCCAGAAGTTTTCGCATCGTTTGTCTCCTACTGTTTCTCTGCCTGACGCGCGCCGGCAAGGATTCCTTCCATCGCGTAGTTGCCCTCGTTGCAGGCGTATTCGTATAAGGGGCCCTCGACAGAACTCATGGGGATCTGCGCCGTCCAAGGCCGCACGAACGCGGGATCGTTGACCGTGAACTCGTACATTAGAACGTCTTTGTTGATGCGCGTAAACTTCTCGATCAACTTCATGTCCTTGCTGGACCCATTGAACGGCGAATCGTTGGTGAAGTTCGTCGTTTCGACCACCAGTGTCTCGCCTTCCCAATGCCCGACAGGATCGCCTAGCCACAGCCGAATGTTGGACGGTACATGCGCGCGCCCATCGGTCGGGATGATTCGGACGTCGTGGATCATTTCAATGTAGATTCCGACGTAGCCCGGACCCTGCACAAACTGGTAGTTGTTGTTGTAGAAGCTCGGCATCATGGGCGGGCCGCCCGTGGGCCACACGATGCAGCGTTCCGCCAGCGAACGGCTCTCCGGACCATCGGCGGGCCCGCGCAGGCGGCGCTGGTTGGCCCGCTCAGCTTGCAGCTGCTTGCCGTAGTCCGACAATGCGGGCACGTGGCCGTCTTCAGGGTCAATGATCAGCGAGGTCCGTAACGTAGGCACCACCTGATTGCCACGATCCCACCAGAAGTCGTTGTACGCCTTGCTCACATCCTGATCGCCCGCCGTGCGGATGTCCGCATTATTGCGAGCCACGGTCTCTTTCTCGTAAGCCTGCGCCTCAGCCTCGGTAAACAAGGGCTTAGTAGCCATGTTCGCGGGCCGCTGCAGTGGCGTGATGGTGACGTTGGTCCACAGCCCCTGCAAGTCAGGGACCCCATCAGGAGTGCGTGGAGCCTTCCAGCCTTTGGGCGAGGTGACAGAGGGGCGCATGGAAACCGGCGGCGTTTGTGCGGATAGCGCAAACGCCGCGAGCCCGGCGATAACGATTACAGAAGATCTAACTAACATTCTCGGAACGACTAATTACCACCATCGGCGCCGGGGGCGGAGCCACCCAGGAACAGGCGCTTGCCGTCCTTGGCGAAGGTTAGGTCTTTACCGACTGCGCGATTCGCGCCGTCTTTCGCTTGATAGCCATCGACCACGATCTCTGTACCCTTGGGCAGAGACTCGCGTGAGAAGCCCAAGCGGAACAGCGAATTCGGGCTGCCGCCTTCGACCATCCAGCGCGTCACGGAGCCGTCGGCGTTCTTCACATCGAGGTGGATCCAGGAGTGCGGATTGACCAGCTCCCATTTGACCACCGTGCCCTTGAGCAACAGAGGCCGTGTGGCATCAAACTCGGCAGCGAACGCGTGGTGCGCGCTCGCAGGCCGCGTGGCCACTAACATCCCGGCACATACTGCGGCAATCGCTAAAGTCTTTCGCATGTCGTTACGCTCCTACTTCGCGGCTGCGGCTTTCTTTTCGTCGGCGCGAGCGCCGCTCAGGATGTTGGCCATGCCGTAGTTGGCTTCCTGGCACGCATACTCATACACGGCGCCATCGATCTTGCCGATCGGATACTCGCCCGACCATGACTTTTCCCACGTGGAAGGATCAGACACCGTGAACTGGTACAGCACGGTCTCGGGACCCGAGCGGGTGAAGCGCTCCACTACGTGGAGGTTGCGGCTGGCTCCGCGGCCTACGGCGGGCAGGTCGTTGAAGTTGGTGGTATCCACCACCAGCGTGTCGCCTTCCCAATGGCCGACGGATTCGCCGAAGAACTGACGGATGTTGCCGGATGCGTGCGGGCGCCCATCGGTGGGGATGATGCGCGTGTCATGGATCATTTCTTGGACGATGCCGACGTAGCCGGGGCCTTGGACGATCTGCAAGGTCGCGTTGTAGCCAACGGGCAGCATGGGCGGGCCTTCGTTGCCCCAGTAGATGCAGCGTTCGGCGATGCCGCGATTCTCGGGGCCGTCAAACTGGTGGCCGGCGACCAAGGCACGCGCGTCGGCTTGGCGCTTGGTGGCTTCGGGGATCATCGCGGGCACCTTGCCCGTTTCCCCGACGAGGATCGAGGTGCGATTGCTGGCCATCGCAGCGGTAACGTTGCGCGTCAGACCGAACTGCGAGGTGTCGTAGTGAATGTCCGCCACTGTGCCGACTACGTTGGCTTGGGGAAATGCGGGCGCGGCAGCAGCGCGGGCGGCCGCAGCTTCGGCGTTCGCCTTCACTTCCGCATCGGTGTAAAACTCTTTCGCGCCCAGATTCGCGGGGCGTTCCAGCGGCACGGCGCTGGAGTTACTGTAGACGCCTTGCAGGTCCGGCACGCCGTCCGGGGTGCGCGGAGCCTTATAGGCGGCAGCCTTCGCCGCAGCAGGAGCCTTTGCCGCTGCCTTGGCAGTCGCGGTCTGAGCATACGCCGGGCCGCCAGCTACAGCCAGCGCAAGCATCGAAGCGAACAACTGAGTTCTCATAAATCTACAGCCTCCCGATTTTTGGGGTCGTTACTTCCGGACCTTACTGCTTACCTTTACCTTTGCCTTGCTTGCCATTATTCGCCGGGGGCGCCGCCGGTGGGGCGGGAACTCCCGCGGGTTTGCGCAGGTGGCCATACAGCAACTCCTCGGCAAACACAACACACTTGAATTCGAGTAACCGGGCGTTATCTTCCACTTGCCGGTACAGCGGGACCCGGATGGTCCACGGCTGTGTATAGGTCTCGGGATCTTCGATGCGCGCTTCGTACATCAAGACGTCCGGGCTGCGCATGGTCCAGCGTTCGACAACGTGGAGTTGGTCGCTGTGATGGTTGCCGGAGCGGTCCAGCCAACTCTGATCGCCCAGCGCGGTCACGTCGACCACCAGCGTTTCGCCTTCCCAGTGGGCGTTAGAGGTTCCCATCCAGGAATCCGCTGGGGCCTTCAGGGGCGTACCGGTATTGAGGATGCGCACTGCGCCCGCATACTCGTAGGAGATCATGATATCTTTGGCGCCCTGAATTATCTGGAAGGGATACGGCATGTAATTCGCACGCGGCACACCCCCCATGTAGCACTTGGCTTCGGGATCTTCTTTCGCACGCGCGGCGAAATTCTTTTTCTTTTGTTCCAGCGCAGCAGGCTTGTAGGGAATGGTTCCGCCGACCACATATCCGACACTGGGCGGCACCGCGTAAATGGAACCGAGCTTAGGATCCACCGACGGGCCGGGGCCGTGCGGTTCCAGGTCCCAGTTGGGCAGGCCGTTTGACATCCATAAGCCGTTGAGATTGGGCTTGCCGTCCTTGGTGCGCGGGGCTTTGAAAGCCGGAGCCTTGGTCTGCTGCGCCTGCGTCTCCGTGGGCATGAAAACAGCGGCCAATAGTGCCGCCATGGCACTCGCTACTACTACCGAACCTGTGAACCAGTTGCGCATTATGAAAGAGAGCCTCGCTCAGTACGGCTAGTAAACCGTTTTAGATGTTACAGACAAACGACTTCGGTGTCAATGGGACAAGCGTTTAGGGCCCCGTATTGCGACTGTAAATGGTGATCCACTGGCCGTAGCGTTCCCAGCGGGCCCGGGATTCGTAGCCTAACGTCCTTAGTTCCAACGACGTAGCTTCCGGCTGCAGATCCAGAAACGGGGCGAACCAATTGTGGAGGGTCGCGTTTTGGAGGATATAGCCGGGAGGTGTCTGGCCTCTGGAATAGAGCACGATCACATCGGAATCGCGGAGAGCAACGGACTGAAAGTCTGCTAAGTGGAGACCGGGAACCCGGAGAGTCGGGATACGATCTTGCACGTAGCCGAAATCGGGATTCCGGATGGCTGCGGTGAACGGCCACACGCTGGCGACGCGCCGGTCGTGGAAATTGGATTCCAGGTACTGCGCGGCATCGTGCTGGAGCTGGACGAAATCGACGACGGCCAGATTGTTCTCCAACGGGAAAGGGAAGGGCGGGTTGACGAACCATCCGGCCACCAGCAGCGCGAGGAGCGCAAGGTTCGAAATGAGGCGGAGGCGCGGAGCATAGCTGGATGCGGCAACGGCGAATGCGGCATAGAGGATGGGAAGGACGGGGAGGAGGTAGCGGTCCAGGACGGCGCCTCCAAGGAAGGTGACGGCTGCGATTTGGGCGGCAGCGACCACCAGTACTATGGACCAATCTCGCGTGCGGAAGACGGAATGGCTCAGCTTCAAGCAGTGCACGATGGCGATGCTTCCTATCCAGTGCCCGTCGGCGAGGAAGAGCGTATAGACACGACGCATGATCGCGTACAAAATGTGCAGCGGCGTGAAGGAATCCGTGAGGTTGTATTGCGCAAATTCGGCGTTCCCGAATATGGAGCCCGTAACGTTCTGCAGATAGAGGAGCCAGAGACCCAGTGCGATCGCTGGAGCGAAAAAGTAGAAAGCCTGCGCGCGACGACGATCTCGGAATAGCAACCAGGCGCCGAAAACCATCGGAGTGGTGATGGATGTTTCTTTCACCAGAACCAAAGCGACGGTTGCTGCGGCGCAGGCTGCGTAGCTTTCGTCCAAAAACAAGAGCAGCGCCAGGACGGTGAAGACCATGGCTGGCATATCCAGCAGGACCATCATCGACTGGGTAAAAAACATGGGCGCTGCGATCAAGCAGGCTACGGCCGTAAAAGCGGGGGTTCCCGCAGTGCCGCGTCCCAAACGGATGGCGAGCAAGAAAGACAGGTACGCGCCGATAGCCGCCATGACCAGCATTGTCAGCCGAGACGCGAGGATCGAGAATCCGGAGAAGTGCCACACCGCAGCAAGAATCGCCATCACGCCCGGAGGGTGAATGTTGGGATCGGTAGAGTGCGTGACCCATGCACCGTCGCGATAGAGATCCAGCGCGGCGGGCACGAACTGCCCCAATTCATCCCAATGGAACGGGAGACGCAGATACGGCCCGTGCAGCGCGACCAGGATCGCAGCAAACGCTAGCAATAGCAGGATGCGATGGCGCATCGCGCCGCTTATTGGATCGCCGCGCCGCCCTGCTTGGGCTCCAGGCGAATTTCGCCGAACGTGGATTCGTATTGCGAGATGTTCTGGTTCAACACGTTGGCCAAAGCCTTGGCCTGTTGCGGGCTGAGAAAAATGCCTTGATAGTTTTGGATGTTCACCGCGTCAGGCGAAGTCTGGTTGATGGTCCCGAAGGAAAGAAAGAAGTCCCAGAGGCTGACTCGAACCTGGACGCTGTTGGCGTAGGCTTCACGATATTCAGGAGTGTTGGACAATTGGATCTTCGCGGGCTGTTGCGGTTGCATGCGATTTCAGAATACTACCTTTGGTGAATATGAAGGCGATACTTTTTGACATGGACGGAGTTGTGTACAACTCCGAGACGCTGATTCCGGGGGCTCCGGAGACGCTGGCTTGGGTGCGGGAGCGCGGGATTCCAAATATGTTCGTGACCAACACGACGTCGCGCGGGCGCGGTGTTCTGGTGGAGAAGCTGGCTCGGTTCGGGATTCCAGCGACGGAGGAACAGATTCTCACGCCGTGTGTGGCGGCTCGGGAATATATGCTCGCGCAGGTGCCGGGTCCGGTGGCCTTGTTTGTGCCGGAGAAGTCGCACGGGGAGTTCGAGGGTCTGGAGATGCTGTCTGAGGATCGGGAGCAGGGGGCTCGGTGGGTCGTGGTCGGCGATTTGGGGGAGGGCTGGAGTTTTCGAGTGTTGAACCGGGCGTTTCGATTGCTGCAATCGACACCACAAGCTGAGTTGGTGGCGCTGGGGCTGACGCGGTTTTGGCAGGCAGGGGATGGACTGCGGCTGGATACGGCTCCGTTTGTGGCGGCGCTGGAGTGCGCGACGGGGCGGAAAGCAGTGGTGATGGGGAAACCGGCGGCGGCGTTCTTTGATGCGGCGGTGAAGCGGTTGGGTGTGGCGGCGGAGGACGTCTTGATGGTGGGCGACGATGTGCGGGTGGACGTTGGCGGGGCGCAGGAGTCCGGCTTGAAGGCTGCGCTGGTGAAAACCGGAAAGTATCGCGCCGGAGATCTGGATCGCGGCGTGAAACCGGATTTCGTGATCGATTCTATCGTGGGACTGCGCGAGCTACTGTAGCGGGATTTCGCGCGGGCCGCTATCCAGGCCTTGGATCACGATGGTCTGGCGACGCGGCTTGGGCGGCGCGGGTAAGGGCGTCAAGGCAGTGCTCGCGGAGAGTGCGGGCGGGGCTGTACCGGTGTTCAACCGCATGCCTTCGATGGCCAGGTCGCGCGGGATGTTGAGGCGGAAACGGGCCGTCGTGCCTTCGACGGAACTGAGCAGCTTACCTTTGAACTGCGCGGGCTGCGTGGCTTCTGCTTCATGTGCGGAGCGGATGAGTGACGCTGCCATGGCGGGCGTAGCGGCATCCATGGCGAGTTCCAGTTCCAGGTTGTCATGCACGCTCAAGCCGAGCGCCAAGCCGCGCAAATTCAATTTCAAGCTATCTGTGATGGGCAAAGCCGGGAGCTTACCGGAGATCCAGAAATCGTAACCGCCCAGGGGCTGGATCCCATCCAGAACACGAGATTGCAGCAAAGGGGCTGATTCCGACATGCGCTGAGCCGCCTTGTCGAGCGAGTCGCCGTTGCCCAGCAAGAGTGTGTTGGCGTCGATGCGTCGGGACTTGGCTTTGTCCTGCGCCAGCATAGCGACGAGTGCGTCGTCCAGGTGCCCAGAGACCAGCGCGATCACGTCCGGCTGGGGGGTGCCATTGTCGACAAGTGAGAATCGAATTTCGGTGACGCCACTCAGGAAGCCACTGGCCATGCCGATCATCGCGGCTGTGGACGGGTCTTTCTTGGTGGCATCGGCTAGCGCGGCAGCGAGCAGCGGGGAATCGAGAACGGTGCGAGGGCGAATGCCCCCGACCATCGTCGCGTCGGGGTGGGCGAAGCGCCAATCGGGCGCGGGCTGTTGCGCAGCCAGCAAGAAAGGAAATGCGGCGAGAGCGAAGGCACTGGAAATTCGCATAAGGGCAAATCGGCAACAATTCGGCATTTCTTTAGGCAACCCCAAGCGTGCGCAGCATGAACGCATAATTGAACGCGGTCTCTTTTAGGTGCTCGTAGCGGCCGGAGGCGCCGAAGTGTCCGGCTCCCATTTCGGTTTTGAGGAGCAACGTTTGCGAATCAGTCTTGAGAGCGCGCAGCCGGGCGACCCATTTTGCGGGCTCCCAGTAGGAGACGCGCGGGTCGTTTAGGCCAGCGGTGACCAACATGGCGGGATAATCTTGCGCGCGGACGTTTTCGTAGGGCGCGTAGGACTTGATGTAGAAATAATATTCTTCCTCGGCTGGATTGCCCCACTCTTCCCATTCGCCGATGGTGAGTGGGAGGCTGGCGTCGAGTTCGGTGTTGAGCGCGTCGACGAAGGGCACGCGCGTGACGACCAGCGCGAAGAGGTCGGGGCGCATGTTGAGGACGGCACCCATGAGGAGGCCGCCGGCGCTACCGCCAGTGATGGCGAGACGATCGGGTGAAGTGTAGTGCTGCGCGATCAGGTGCTCGGCGCAGGCGATGAAATCGGTGAACGTATTTTTCTTGGTCAACATGCGACCGTCTTCGTGCCACGGCTTGCCGAGGTCGGCTCCACCGCGGATGTGGGCGATGGCGTAGACGAAGCCGCGGTCGATGAGGCTCAGACGGTCGGAGCGGAAGGTGGGATCGTGACAGAGGCCATAGGAGCCGTATCCATCCAGCAACACGGGTCCGCGACCGTTGCGCTCAAAACCTTTTTTGTAGACCAGCGAGATGGGAACTTGGGTTCCGTCGGGGGCAGTGGCTTGCAGGCGTTCGGAGGCGTACTGCGATGAATCGTAGCCAAGGACGGGCTGCTGCTTTTTGAGTTCGCGCGTGCGCCTCGACATGTCGTAGTCGAAGACGCTTTCGGGCGTGATCAGCGACGTGTAGCTATAGCGAACGATGTCGGTGTTGAACTCAGCGTTGCCGGCGACGTCCGAATGGTAGACGGGTTCGTCGAAGGCAACGCGGTGGCGTTCGCCGGAAGGAAAGTGATGGATGTGAACTTGCGTGAGGCCCCCATCTCGCTCTTCAATCACTAGATGGTCGCGGAAGGCGCGCAGGCTCTCGACCGTGATACCGGGGCGCATGGGCAGAAAGTCGGTCCAGTTATCGACCGAAGGCTCCGGGAGCGGGGCGCGCATCACGCGGAAGGTCTTGGCTTGGTCATTGGTGCGGATGTAGAAGAAGTCGCCGTGATGGGTGACGTCGTATTCCACGTGATGGCGGCGTTCGAGGATCGGCACAAAGGGGAGGTTCGGCTTGTCGGCGGCGAGGAAGCGGACCTCCGATGTGAGCGAGCTGTCGATGTTGATGAGGAGAAACTGGCGGCTGGATGTTTTGGAAAGTTCGACGGTGAAGCGTTCATCTTCTTCGTGATAGACCAAGGCGTTGGTGGACGTTCCCAGGTGGTGGCGAAAAACCTTGTGCGGGCGCTTGGCTTCATCGAGCACGCAGTAAAAGAAGGTCTCGTTGTCGGCCGCCCATTCGAGCGAATAGTAGGTGTTGGGAATTTCGTCGGGCAGTAGTTCGCCGGTTGAAAGGTTCTTGATGCGGATGGCGTAGGTCTCGTCGCCGAGGACGTCGACGGAATAGGCTAGCAGCTCGGCATTGGGGCTTACTACAAAGTTGCCGATGCGGAAGTAGGCGTGGCCTTCGGCTAGGATGTTGCCATCGAGCAGGATTTCTTCGGGTGCGTCGAGGGTGCCTTGTTTACGACAGTAGATCGCGTACTGTTTACCTTCTTCGGTGCGCGTGTAATAGAAGTAATTGTCGCGGCGGATGGGCACGGAAAGGTCAGTCTGCTGGATGCGCCCTAGCATCTCATCGTAGAGCGTTTCTTGGAGCTCGACGGTCGGCTCCATCACGGATTTGGTGTAGGCGTTTTCGGCTTCCAGATATGCGAGGGTCTCGGGGTCTTTGCGATTGCGCAGCCAGGCGTAAGGGTCTTGTCGGGTGTCGTTGAAGAGCGTCGTGGACGTGGGAATTACTTTCGCAACGGGCGGGGTCATCACTACTAGTGTGCCTACAATATGGTCGTGTGGCGAATCTTTTTTCTTAGCTGTACTCTGGCAGCGGCGCAAACGTGGCAGTTGCAGGAGAGTGGAACGACGGCGTCACTGCGTGGCATTCACGCGGTGAGTGACCGAGTCGCATGGGCCAGTGGCGCGAAGGGGACGATTCTGCGCACGGTCGACGGCGGAGCGACCTGGCAGAGCGTGAATCCGGTGGGTGTGGCGGATCTCGACTTTCGCGACATTGAAGCGATCAGCGACCGCGTGGCGTTCGCAATGAGCGCGGGCGAAGGTCGGTCGTCAAGAATATACAAGACCAGCGACGGCGGAGCGACCTGGGCTTTGCTACGAGCGAATGGCGCCGAGGGATTCTGGGATTCCTTCGCGATGTGGGATGCGACGCACGGGGTCTTGATGGGCGATCCGGTGGATGGAAAGTTCACGATTCTCACGACGATCGATGGACTG
This sequence comes from Bordetella parapertussis, assembly GCA_943328975.2. Classification (GTDB taxonomy): domain Bacteria; phylum Acidobacteriota; class Terriglobia; order Bryobacterales; family Bryobacteraceae; genus Palsa-187. The sequence continues at coordinate 91,388 of CALQCC020000009.1, forward strand.
ACGTGGACAGTGCAGGATGGTCCCAAGGCGGAAAAGGGCGAGGCAGCGTTCGCCGCCAGCGGGACGGCGCTGGTGGCTCGGGGAACGCGCGAGGCTTGGTTTGCGACGGGCGGGGTGACGGGCGGACGGGTGTTTCATTCCGACGATGCGGGTAAGACCTGGGCTGTGGTTCGCACGCCGCTGAAGCCTGCGAACGAGGGTGCGGGAATTTTTTCGCTCGCGTTTAACGGATCGCGCGGTGTGGCGGTGGGCGGGGATTATTTGAAGGCGGGCGAGGCGCAGGGGAACATCACGATCACCAGTGATGGCGGCGCGAAGTGGACCGTGCCACAGGCTACGCCGCGGGGATACCGGTCGGCTGTTGCGAATGTGGCTAGCAAATGGATCGCTGTAGGGACGTCTGGGTCTGACATCTCCATCGATGACGGGCGCACATGGCGCGGGTTCGACGACGGTGCGTTCAACGCGCTGAGCGTTGCTGGTGATAGTTGCTGGGCCGTGGGGCCCGCCGGGCGAATTGCCCGGCTCCTATTCTAGATACGTGTAGCCGTTCAGCCCGTCTTCGTAGAATTTCACCAGCGCGCCGGACTCTTCGTAGCCGATGCGGCCTTCTCGCACCGCGGCTTCCACCGCCTTGCGGAACTGTTCAATCAATGTTGCGGATTTGAACTGGACGTAGTCGAGCACTTCGCGTACGGTATCGCCTTGGATCACTGCGTCCAGCACCACGTGCCCCTGCTCGTCGAGCAGCACGTGTACGGCGTTGGTATCTCCAAACAGGTTGTGCATGTCGCCGAGAATTTCTTGATACGCACCGACCAGGAACGTGCCCAAAACGTAAGAATCGCCGTTGAAGGCGTGTAATGGGAGCGTCTTGCGCACGTCGCGGCGATCAATGAATTGGTCGACCTTGCCGTCAGAGTCGCAAGAGATGTCGCCGAGTACGCCGTGGCGCGTGGGCTGCTCGTCCAACCGATGAATCGGCATGATCGGGAAGAGCTGCTTCACTGCCCAGCTATCGGGCATGCTCTGGAAGAGCGAGAAGTTGCAGAAGTAGGTATCAGACAGCAAGCTATCGAGGCCTTCCAGCTCTTCCGGCATCGGGTCGAGCTCCTTCGCCATTTTCTGAATGCGACGGGAGATCAGCCAGTACATGCTCTCGCACCAACTGCGCTGCTGCAGCGGCAGATAGCCGAGGCTGAAGAGATTGAGCGCGGAGTCGAGCGATTGCTGCGCGTCGTGATAACTTTCGAGAAGGTTCTTGTTGGACAGACCCTTCAACGTTTCCTGCATATCGATGAGCGGTTGTTCCACATCATCGGGCATTTCAGGCAGGCCTTCGCCCTCGCCGAATCCGGAAACACCGACCACGTTAAAAAGCAGCACGCTGTGATACGCGCTGATGGCGCGGCCGCTTTCGGAAATGATGGTGGGGTGCGGGACCTCGGCTTCGTCGCAGATGTTCTGGATGTGATAGACGACGTCGTTGGCGTATTCCTGCAGCGTATAGTTGACGCTGGATTCAAAATCCGTCTGCGAGCCGTCGTAATCAATACCGAGGCCGCCGCCGACGTCCATATATTGCAGGCCAGCGCCCAGGCGATGCAGTTCCACGAACACGCGCGAGGCTTCCGTGACCGCGCCCTTGATCTGGCGAATGTTGGTGATCTGGCTGCCTAGGTGGAAATGCAGCAACTGCAAACAATCTTCCATCTGCACCGACTTCAACTGTTCCAGCGCGCGTAGAGCCTCGACTAGCGTGAGGCCGAACTTGGAACGATACCCACCGGAGCTCTTCCAACGGCCGGAGCCGCGGCTGGCGAGCTTCACACGCAATCCGATGACAGGTCGTACGCCGACCTGCTGAGCGTGCTTCAGGATGAGATCGAGCTCGGTGTATTTTTCGACGACGGGGATAATGTTGCGGCCGATCTTCTTGGCCATCATCACCATCTGAATATATTCGTCGTCTTTGAAACCGTTGCAGATGATGGGAGTGTTGTTGTCGGCGATGGCGAGCACGGCCAGCAGCTCGGGCTTTGAGCCAGCTTCCAAACCGAACTTATAGGGCTTGCCGTATTCGAAAACTTCCTCGACCACCTGACGCTGCTGGTTGACCTTGATGGGAAAGACGCAGCTGTAGGTGCCTTTGTAGTTGTGTTCGGCGATGGCGTTCTGGAACGCGCCGTGCATTTCGCCCAGACGGTGCTTCAGAATCTCGCCAAAGCGGACCAGGATGGGTAGCGCAATGCCGCGCTTTTCCAGGTTGTCGACCAGTTCCTTGAGGTCGATGCCGCGCGCGGTTTCCTTGCCTGGGTGGACCCAGACGTTCCCATTCGTGCCGACGGCGAAGTAGCCCTTGCCCCAACTGGCAACGTCATAGAGTTCCGAGGCTTCGGTGGTGGACCAACGGTCGGCTGGTTCGCGCATCGGGGCGCCGGATAGAGGGGGTTTCGCTGTGGCCATGAACTTTAAGTGTCGGGGATATTGTGCGCAGGGGCAAGTGACAATCGGATTACTGGGATTTACTGAATGATGAGGCGGCCGGCGTTGCTGGCTTGGCCTTCCACGGTCACGATGACGTCGACGCTACCGCGTCCGATCAGCGAGCGGGGGACCGTCACATTGATTTGGTCGAGCCCCGGGAATTCGTTCTGCGCTCCGGCGAAGGCGACTGGGACAGCCGTTCCTCCGATAGTCGCGCTCACTTGGCTGAGCAACGTTCGTCCGCGCACACCGGTGCCGTAGAGGACCAGCACGATGGTCTCGCCCGCCGGACCCAGGTCGATGGGAACGCCGGCCAGGGCTCCGGCAGCGTTCACGCCATAGGGAAGTTCAGAGAGTTGCGTACCGTTCGCCTTGACGCGGATCACGTTAGCGGCGACCAAGCGGGTGCTGTCGACAACAAAAAGTCCGGGCGCGATGCGGGCGACGGTCAGGTCCGCCACGGAAATTACGCCGCCGGGGGATTCGATGGTCACCATCGCGGCACCTGCGGCCACGGTGGAGGGAATCAGGAAGTTCACTTGTCCTGCAGAGACGAAGAACAAGGGGGCGCTGGTAATGTTGCGCAGAGAATCGGTAATGCTGACGCGGGTTCCACCGATCTCCTCCTGATTGTTCGCTGTCGCCGAGAGTGTAGCCGTTGCTAAGTTGGCTCCGTACGCCGATGCGATGGAACCAGCAGCAAGGGTCGGCCCGCGCCCGCTGGCGGCGGAGGAAATGCCGGCTTGTTTCGGCGCGAAGAACGGAGTCACGGATACGCCGCTGTAGGTGTGCGCGGTGATCTCCGGCTTGCCGTCGCCATTGAGGTCGGTGAGAAAAATACGGTCGGTGTTGGAGCCGGTGCTGTAGAGCCGAGGTGACGTGAACGTTCCATCACCGCGCCCGAAGCGGTAGTAGGTGCTGACGACGTCGCAACAATGCGTGGTCAACATGTCCGGATTGCCGTCTTTGTCGAGATCGGCGATCACGATGTCGAGTGGCTCATAATAGTTCCCAGCCTCGGGAGGCAGCGCGCGAAACGCACCGGTCCCGTCGCCCAGAAACACACCGACTCCATATCCGGTGCCCGGCCCGCCGATCAAAAGGTCCAACTTGCCGTCGCGATTCACGTCCGCTGCGCGCATGGCGGTCATCGTGGGATAGGTTTGAGAATCCAAAGGCACGGGTGCCGCGAAAACATTGTTGCCTTGATTGAGAACGATCCGGGCATTGCCGTTGGTCGTATAGGCCAGGTCCACGCGCGCGTCCCGGTTGAAATCACCCGCAGCCAGCAAGCCCGCCGTCGCGTTGATGGTCACGGGACCCGTAAAGGTGCCGGTCCCCGTGCTTTGGAAAATTTGAATCCGACTGCCCGCGGACACCGCCACATCGGGCCGCCCATCGCCGCTGAAATCTCCTAGCACCAACACCCCAGGCGCCCCACCGAGTGCTGTCACCACCGGCGCTTCGAACCCGCCCAAGGCGTTGGCGCGATACGTCAGCAGGTTCTGCGCGTCGACATCGAGCGCGAGCAATTCGGCGCGCCCGTCTCCTGTAAGATCTCCGGTAGCCAGTTGACGGAGGCTTCACGTCGCCACCGTAATCGGTGAGAGACGCGCCAATGAAAACAGCGGTCCGCCCCGGAATACCTGGATCGTAGTGGAGTTTGCTACCAACGCGGACAGCGCTATATCTTCTTTGCCATCGCCGTCAAAATCCCCTACTGTAGCCGAGCTGTATCGCGGATCGTAGACGGGGTAAGAGGTGCCCACGGGCAAGACCCCGTACAGCGGAGCGGTCAAGGGCGTTCCTTTGCTGCTGAACGGGACAATCCGTAATCCGCCGCCCGCGACGTCCGGCAGCAATAATTCCGGTGCACCCTGATCGTCTAGGTCCAAGGCCAAACTGCGGTAAAACTTACCCGTGGAGAAGACTCCCGTGCGGGAGAACGGGGCTCCCGGATTTCCGGTCAGCATCTCGGACATCCCCAGAGGGTACGACACGACTAGATCCAGCTTGCCATCACCTGTGAAATCCGCCGCAGTCAGCGTTTGGGCGTTGGTGCCAGAGAGCAGCGTCGTAATCGGGGCGCCGAAGGAGCCATCCGGCATCCCCGGAAAGACCGTCACGGATGCGTAGTCCAACACAATCGCGTCCGCACGCAAGTCCCCCGTGGCGTCGCCTACGATAACGCTGTTTCCGTTTACACCTCCGGTGGTGCGAGCAACCTGAAATGTCCCATTGCTCTGGCCCAGCGCCACCGTCAACGTTCCCGTGGGAGTCATCGTTAGCACGTCCATCCTGGTATCGCCATTCCAATCGAAATACGCGAACGCGCCCTTGGCGGGGATGGACGCGACAGGTGCTTGAAATGTACCGTCGCCCTTGCCCAGCGCGGTGGCTAAGCGTGCGGTTCCGTCCAGATTGTCGGGGCTGCCCAGAACCAGGTCTGTTTTACCATCGCCGTTTAAATCTGCCGTAACCAACCAGGCGTAGCCGCCCGGCGACGGCCATTCAATGCGGGCGCGTTCCGCGAGGCTGCCGTCCGCTTGTTGGAGTTGCAGGTAGTAGCCTGTACCCGAAACGACGATGCTGTCGTCTCGTCCGTCCCCGTTGAAGTCGGCGATGACCCACTCGCCGAGGTGGGGGGTGGCCTCCAACGGGACTCGAATCGCTCTGGGTGGAATCGCAGCCGCCGCAAGGAGTTCAATGGCATTTCGGCATTCGGCCTCAAGTTCCCGAATCCGCTTTTCATCTTCCAGCCTCGGCCTCTGCCCTAAATTCTTGATAAATGCCTTAATTTTCGTCCAGTTCTGAAAATAGAGAGTTCCGTCTAGATACGCTGCATGGAAGTTTGACTCATCGGACCCATCCTCGCTGGCGATTTTGATGTGACAGGCACCTTCGGAACTAATCACAACTGCGCGAATGGGCAAAGTGCAGACGCACAACGTTAAGAGAACCGCAACCTTCGGCCACATGGAGCACCTCCGACGGGCGTACAAGCCCGAATGCGTCAAGTATAGCTAGGTACGGCTCCGTTCATGTTATTCTGGTCAAGTACACCAGAGATGGGCGGCTAGCTCAGTTGGGAGAGCACCGCGTTCGCATCGCGGGGGTCGTGGGTTCGAGTCCCACGTCGTCCACCAAACTCATTGACTGTGTACACTGGTCTTCATGGTAAAAAGACTCCTTGCCCTTTCCATTCTGGCTGCGGGCTTCGCGCTGGCCCAGTCCCCGGTCTACGAACTCCGCACCTACACGGCTCCCGATGGCAAATTGGACGCTTTGATTGCGCGCTTCAAGGACCGCACCATTGCCATATTCAATAAGCACCATATGGAGAGCGTGGGCTATTGGGTCCCGCAGGACGCGCCGGCCTCGAAGAACACTCTGATCTACATCCTGAAGCATCCAAGCCGCGCCGAAGGTGAAAAGAACTGGGCCGCATTCCAAGCCGACGAAGAGTGGAAGAAAGTCGTCGCGGAGACGGAAAAAGACGGTAAGCTCGCGACGAAAGTGGAACGGGTCTGGATGGACGCAACCACGTTCTCGAAATTGAAGTAAGTGGCTAAACAACTCACGCAGGACCAACAACTTGAAAAGATGCGGCTGGATTGGGATCGCCGCGCCAAAGAGAACGCGCGTTACTACGTCGATACCAGCCGCAAGGATTGGACCGACGACGATTTCTTCGCCTCGGGCGAACTGGCGATCGCCCAGGACATCCTCACCGATACCACCAACATCTGCCAGGGCAAAGACCCCAAGACGATGCGGGTGCTCGAAATCGGCTGCGGAGCGGGACGGCTGACGCAGGCCTTGTCGAACATCTTCGGCGAAGTTCACGCGGTGGACGTCAGCGGCGAGATGGTGGCGCAGGCTCGCGCGGCACTAGGCAACCGTCCGGGCGTGCATTTGTACCAGAACAACGGTTGCGACTTGTCGGTGATCCCGGCGTTGGAATTTGATTTTGCGTATTCTGCGATCGTGTTTCAACACATCCCCAGCCGCGATGTGATTGAGAACTACGTTCGCGAAGTGCACCGGCTGCTCAAGCCGGGGGCTTTGTTCAAGTTTCAGGTGCAGGGCTACATCGCGACCGATAGCACTCCCGATGACACCTGGCACGGCGTGTCTTACAGCGAACAGCAAGCTCGGGAAATGGCGGAACGCTGCGGCTTCGAAATGCGCTACAGCCACGGAGCGGGCGTGCAGTATTTCTGGCTGTGGTATTTCAAGAAGCCGTAGCTACTTCTTGAATTCGTACTTGAACTCGTTGTCTCCAGCGTAAACGCACAGCTCAAAACCCATTTTCCCGCGATCCGGGGCATTGAAGACAAAGGTGTACATCGTCATTTTCCCGGGGGCCAACTCAAGGGACTGTTTTTCGTGCGCGAAGCCCGCCAGGTGAGTGATCAAATCCTGTTTTTGCGTGCGCTCCTTTTCCAAGAACACGCGTTCCTGGATGTCCCGAGCATTGGGCACGTACGCTGCTGGCGTGACTTTGGATGCAGGCTTGGCCGGCGTCTGATCCAGCGCTCTCTGCAATTCCACCGCGACCATGCGGGTATCTGAGGCCGCTACCGCTGTACCATTCTTGTGAAAGCGCACAAAATCGTCGGCCAGCCTGACGGTTTGCGATCCGTTGTTGCTTACTGCCACGTCCACGAAATAGCGCCAGGGCCCGCCGTAAACGGCCGTGGCCACAACAACTCCGAACTTCTGCGCGACGGCGAATTTGTTGTCGGTTAGTTCCAGAAAGTGGAACGATTTAGGAGTTTCGAGATTCGCAACTGGGAGTCCAAACCTCGATTCGGCGGACAAGAGCCCGCACGCTGAAATCAGAAGACAGATGCATTTGCCTAAACGTAACATTGGGACAGATCCCCTCCGATGAGGGTATTCGTCCAGTCACGTCGTATGCTGTAGGGCCAGGTACCCGAGATGGCGGGTACTAAGGCTATTTTTCCAAGAGGAAGTTGCCGACGAACATCGCGTCTATTCCCGAGGAATAGAAACTGCGCACGGCATCGCGCGGGGTGGAGACCAGCGGGTCGCCGAAGAGGTTGAAGCTAGTGTTGTAAAGAACGGGCAGTCCCGTGGCTTTACCGGCTTCGAGCAACAGGCGGTGATAGAGCGGATTGTCGGCTTCGTGCACCACGTGGGCGCGGATCATATCCTGGCCCAGGATGGCGGCAGCGAACGTCTTCTTGTGCTCAGGGCGAACGCGGCCCATGGTGGCCAGGTTGCGCGCGTTGGGACCGACATCGAAGTACTTCGCTGCGACTTCGGCAGGCACCGAGGCGGCGAACTTGCGGAACGGCTCGCGATGTTTGATATAGACGTTCAGGTTCTCGGTGGAATAGGGGTCCAACGGTGACGCCAAAATGCTGCGATTGCCCAGCGCACGCGGGCCAAATTCCATACGCCCGTGCATCCAAGCGACAATCTTGTGGTCGTTCAGCATGCTCACTGCCGTGGCCAACACTTGATCCTGCGAACGGATGTGTTGGAAACGGAGTTTGCAGTTCTCAAAGACCTGTTTGATTTCTTCCGCGCCGGAGCTGGGTCCCAGGAACAATGTTCCTGGCGTCATGCGGCGTTGATGGCGGCGCAACTGGTGCCACACGTGATAGACGGCACCGATGGCAGTACCCGCATTGCCGGCGGCGGGCTGGACATACACGTTCTTCCAGTTGCCGGAGCGTTCCAGCGCTTCCACCAGCAGCACGTTCATGAAGAGGCCGCCCGCGAGACAGATGTTTTCGCCTTTGCCTGCGAGGCCCAACACGGTGGCTTCGATGGTCTTCTGCAGCGCGTACGCGATGCTCGCCCCTTCCGCGGTGGAGATGGGTAGCGTGACGCCCAGGTGGTCCAGGAATTTTTGATTCAATCCACCGCGCATCGCGCCGTGGCCGGTGAAGAACGATGCATCCAGGCGCGCCGTGTCGGAAATCAAATCACGGAACTTATCCAGGAAGCGACCATCGCCCGAAGTGGACAGCCATTGAACCTTGTGTTCCTCAGCGCCCGCGCGCATCCCGAGCAACTCAGTCACCGCGCCATACAGGCGGCCTAGCGAATCGGGGTAATACCATTCTTTGTCTAACTGTAGTTGCGTACCCTGTGCATGCCAGCGCGCGCCGCAGCGGAAATCGCCCGCGTGATCGAGCGTTAAGACCGTGGCCTCTTCGAAAGGCGAAGTAAAGAATGCGGAGGCCGCGTGGGCCTGGTGATGCTCCACCACAATAATCTCGGCGCGCGGGAATTGGTCACGCAGCGCGAGATGGAAGTGGGATTCGGCGGCCTTGGAAAAGGGCCGAACCACAGCGACGCAAGTGACTTGCTCTCGCGTCAGGCCGGCAATTCGCAGGCATTCCGACACGGCGGCTTGCGGAATCTCACCCGGATGGGCACCGCGCCGCAATTTGTTTTCTTCAATGGCGGCTTTTAGTTCGTTGTTGTGCAGCAGCGCGCAGGCCGCGTCGCCCAGTAATCCGCCTAAGCCCAGAATCGCCATGTTAAACCTTCGCCTCTATCTTTGCCCACGTATCACGAAGGGCCACGGTACGGTTGAACACGGGAGCCTCCGGCGTGCTGTCTGTATCCACTGCGAAATAACCGAGGCGCTCGAATTGATAGCGGCTTCCGGGGGCCGCTCCGCGCAGGCTCGGCTCTCCTTTTGCATGTTGCACTGCCAGCGAGTTCGGATTCAGGTTGACTGTGAAGTCCTGGCCTTCCGGAACATCGTTCGGATTTTCTTTGGTGAACAGCGTCTCATAGATGCGCACTTCCGCATCGACGGCGTGTTCCGCGGAGACCCAGTGGATGGTCGACTTCACCTTGCGGCCATCCGGAGCGTTGCCGCCGCGTGTGGCCGGATCGTAGGTGCAGTGGACTTCCACAACTTTGCCGTCAGCGTCTTTCACCACACTGGTGCAGGTGACGAAGTAGCCGTAACGCAGGCGCACTTCGCGCCCCGGAGTGAGCCGGAAATATTTGGGAGGAGGAACCTCGCGGAAGTCGTCCTGTTCAATGTACAGGACTTTGGAGAACGGTACGCTGCGGGTGCCCGCAGTCTCGTCTTCCGGATTGTTCACCGCTTCCATGTGTTCGACTTGTCCCTCGGGATAGTTGTCGATCACGACGCGTAGCGGATCCAGCACTGCCATCACGCGCGTTGCGCGGCGGTTCAGATCTTCGCGGATGTAATACTCCAGCAACTGAAGCTCGGTGGTGCCGTTAGTTTTCGAAACACCGATACGTTTGCAGAAACTACGGATCGCTTCGGGGGAATAGCCGCGGCGCCGCATCCCGGAAATAGTAGGCATACGCGGATCGTTCCAGCCGGAGACGTGTTTGTCCTGCACCAAGGTCAGCAGCTTGCGCTTGCTGAGCAAGGTGTAGGTGATGCTCAACCGGTCGAATTCGATCTGCTGCGGAGCGTAAATGCCCAACTGCTGGATGTACCAGTCATACAGAGGACGATGGTCTTCAAATTCCAGGGTGCAGATGGAGTGCGTAATGCGCTCGATGGAATCCGATTGCCCATGCGCGAAATCGTACATCGGATAGATGCACCACTTGTCGCCGGTGCGGTGATGATGCGCTTTGAGGATGCGGTACATCACGGGATCGCGGAAGTTGAGATTCGTCGACGCCATGTCGATCTTGGCGCGCAGTGTACGGGTCCCGTCCGGAAACTCGCCCGCGCGCATGCGGCGGAAGAGGTCGAGATTTTCTTCCACGCTGCGATTGCGATAGGGGCTATCGCTGCCAGGCTCCGTCAACGAGCCGCGTGTTTCGCGCATTTGCTCGGCGTTCAAATCGCAGACGTAGGCCACACCTTTTTGGATGAGTTGCTCGGCCCACTGGTAGATCTGCTCGAAATAATCCGACGCATAGAACATGCGGTCGCCGAAGTCGCCGCCCAGCCAGCGGACGTCCTCGATGATGGAATCGACGTATTCGACTTCCTCTTTCGACGGATTGGTGTCATCGAAGCGCAGGTTGCAGAGGCCGCCGAATTCTTGGGCCAAGCCGAAGTTGATGTTGATGGACTTGGCATGTCCAATGTGGAGGTAGCCGTTGGGTTCCGGTGGAAAGCGTGTTTGTACGCGGCCACCATGCTTGCCAGTCTCCAGGTCATGGAGGATGATGTCGCGAATAAAGTTAGACGGTGCGGCTTCGACGGCTGGGGGCGTACTCATACGGTTTCCTTGAGAAGTTGTCGGGCGGCGGCGATTCGTTTCAGGCACAGGTCGCGGCCCAATACTTCCAGTGTTTCAAATAAGGGGGGCGCGTTCTTGCGTCCGCAAACGGCGACGCGAATAGGCTGGAACATTTGTCCAGCTTTGATTTTCAAACTTTCGGCTCCCGCGCGCAGGGCTTGATCGAGACCGTCGTGGTTGAACTCGGCGGTCGCTAGGATTTCTTCGGCGCGTTCGAGAGCAGCAGCGGCCATCGCGAGGTCGCCCTTTTGCGGCGTCAGCTCTGCGGGGTCATAGGGGGCCAGGGGGTCTACGAAGAAGAAGTCAGCGACGGTAGTAACTTCCTTCAGTAATTTGATGCGTTCTTGGATCAGCGGCGTGATTCGACGCATGAGTGCGTCGTCCACGTTATACCCGGCCTGATGTACGTAGGGCAATAGTTGCTCCGACAACTCGTCCAGCGACATCGTGCGGATCATCTCCGCGTTCAGCCAGACGGCTTTAGGATCGAACGGCTCTGCTTCGGTGAAGTTGATGGTGGCGTTGCTACGGTTCACGCCTTCCAGCGTGAAGATATCGATGAGCTCCTGGCGGGTGAGCTTTTCGCGGTCATCTTTGGGCGACCAGCCGAGCAAACATACGAAGTTCACGAACGCGTGCGGTAGGAAACCTGCATCGCGATAGGTGGTGACGCTGACTACAGGTCCGTGTTTGCGCTTCGAGAGCTTCGCGCCATCGGGGGCAATCAACAACGGCAAGTGGGCGAACTTCGGAGGCTCCACGCCCAGGGCTTCGAAGATCAGTTGGTGCTTGAAGGTGTTGGTAAGGTGGTCCTGGCCGCGAATGATGTGGCTGATGCGCAGGTCGGCATCATCGGCGCAGGACGCCATGTGATAGGTGGGGATGCCGGAGCTGCGGAGCAGCGCAAAGTCTTCGATATCGGCGGTGGCTTTCGACTGCGGCCCGTAGACCAGGTCGACGAAGGAGACGGATTCTCGGGATTCGCGCGGCACACGGTAGCGCACAACGAAGGGCTCGCCTGCTGCGGCTCGGCGATCGCTTTCTTCCTGCGAAAGCTCCCGCATGTCTGCGTTGAAGAGCCAGCCTCCGCTATGTTCGGTTTCTACAGCAACGGCTGGGGTGAAATCGCGATAGGCCATGCCTTTGGCCAGTATTTCGTTGGCCATCTTGCGATGCAGATCGCCGCGCTCGGACTGGCGATAGAACTCGTCCCAGTTCAAGTCGAGCCATTTCAGCCCCTCGAAAATGGAGTCGAGCGAGGTCTGGGTGTTACGTTCCACGTCGGTGTCGTCAATGCGCAGGATCATGGTCCCGCCGTTGTGGCGGGCGTAGAGCCAGTTAAGAATGAAGGTCCTGGCGCTGCCGATGTGGAGGTAGCCCGTGGGAGATGGGGCGAAACGGACTCGAAGCATGGATCGTCTCTTAGGATAGCAGCCCTATAATGAAGACTTGGAGGCCACACTCGTGAAAATCACGCCCTCGATACTATTCTTGACCCTTGGAATCACCGCATTCGCGCAGCCGTACGACACGTTTCGCGGCCGGATTACGGGGGGCTCCGGCGATCGCGGCAAGTGCACGATTGAAGTTGTGGTGGACGGATCGGCCGAAGTGGAGGTATTCGCGGCGGAAGGCCGAATGCGGACACTCACCGGGGCCTCCGCGACATGGCGGCGCATGGACTGCAACATGGGGATGCCGGCGAATCCAGCAGAGTTCAAGTTTAGCCCCCAGGAGGGGCGCGGCAAGCAGTACATTGTGCGGGCGCCGGAGGAAAATCGCGGAATTGCGATGGTCCGGATTGAAGATTCGGCGGGTGGCAGCGAAGTCTATAAGTTCGACCTGGAATGGCGCGGCACCAATGGAGGCTTGACCTCGGGTGGCTTCGGCAATCCGAACGACGGAGGAAGTATCTTCAATGCTCCGCGCGGGCAGGGCAATAATCCGCCCCAGGGCGGTGGTTTCGGCGGACCGCCTCCTGTGGTACCGAACGGCCCGCCTATCCCCGGGTGGAACCAGCAGCTGGATTTCCGCAGTCGAGGGGACGGCTACTATCGCAGCTTCCGTGGGTCCGATGACGTATTGACCGACGCCGTGGTGACGATCGACCGCGGAGGACGCGTGCAGGTGGAACTGAATACCAACCAGCGCGACCGCATCATCATCACCGGTCGCCTGGTGCTGGCCGATCGCGACCGTTTGGTGGCGAACATGTCGGGCGGTACCATTCAAGGAGCCATGGAAATCTTGCTGGACCGAAATCGCGTGCAAGAGCTGGCCATGACCGGCGTCGGGCGCAACCGGTTTGAACTTCGCTGGCAGCCGAAATAATGCCGACAGTTCAACGACATTCGTTTCCGAAACCGTCCGCTGAATACACGGTCCGCGATCAAGAGCGGATGAAATTCGCGGGTAATTACTTTGACTGGCAGGCTCGCCTGGTGGCTCCGTACGTGGGCAAGCGTGTCATCGAAATCGGCTGCGGCGTGGGAAATTTCACGCGCTACCTGCTGGATCGCGAGTTGGTCATCGGGATCGACATCGAACCGGCCTGCGCGGAGCAGTGGCAACGTGCGTTCCCGGGCAAGACGAACTTGTTAGGGACGGCCATGGACGTCACCGATCCGGCTTTTCTGGAATTGAAGCAGCATCGTCCGGATACAGTGGTGTGTTTGAATGTTTTAGAGCACGTCGAAGATGACGTGACTGCGCTGCGGCACATGCATTCGGTGTTGCCGAAAGGCGGTCGCGCACTGTTGATCGTGCCGGCGTACGAAGGGCTCTACGGGCCGATCGACCATAACCTGGGCCATTACCGGCGCTATTCAAAGAAGCCGTTCGCGGAGTTGGCTGCGTCGCTGGGCTTTCGCGCGTCCATGAAGTATATGAATATGGTGGGGTGCCTGGGCTGGTGGATGAACGCCAAGGTGCTGAAGAAAACGGAACAATCGGAGGATCAAATCAAGTTCTTTGATTCGGCGATTGTGCCGGTGCTGTCTCGCTTGGAAGCTGCGATCCCGCCGCCGTTTGGGCAATCGATCTTCGCTGTGCTGGAAAAATGAAAATCTCCATCTTGCTACCGGTGTATAACGAGTTCCTCACGCTGCCACTAGTCTTGCAGCGCGTGTTGGATGCTCCGTTGCCGGCGGGGTGCGAGAAAGAAGTGGTGATCGTCGACGACGGCTCGACGGACGGAACCTCGGAAACGCTGTATAAGTACCAAGGCTCGCAGACAGTGCTGGTGCATCATTCGGTGGTGAATTTTGGCAAGGGTGCCGCGCTGCGTATTGGAATGGCCAAGGCCACCGGAGACATCTTGCTGGTGCAGGATGGCGACCTGGAATACGATCCGAACGATTACGTGAAGATCCTGGAGCCGTTGGTCAAAGGCGAAGCCGACGTGGTTTATGGATCTCGATTCATGGCCGGTGTGAAGGGCATGAAGCTGGCCAATTGGACGGCGAATAAGATCCTGACCGGAATGTCGAACCTATTGTTTGGCGCGGGGATCACGGATGAGGCCACGGCGTACAAAGCGTTCCGGCGCGAGGTTCTCGATGCGATGGAGCTGAAATGCATGCGCTTCGAGTTCTGTCCCGAGGTCACGGCGAAAGTTCGGCGGCTGGGGTATCGAATTCACGAAGTGCCGGTTTCTTATAACCCGCGCGGCGTCCTGGAAGGCAAGAAGATCCGCTGGCACGATGGCGTGGAAGCCATGGCAACGCTGTTCCGCTATCGTATGGCTCCGCTGAGCAGCTTCGCGCGGACGGCGGCTCCGGCGCGGGCCAAAGCTGCTCAGGCCGACAGTCGCTAGTCGACCCGCAATGGGGTTCTACGACCAACACATCCTGCCGCGCCTGATCGACGTGGCGATGCGGAACGGGCGACTCGCGCCGTATCGGGAAAGAGTGATCGCGCGAGCCGAGGGCCGCGTGCTCGAGATCGGCGTGGGGTCGGGACCAAACCTTCCTTTTTATTCCTCGCAGGCCACCGAAGTGTTCGGGCTGGAGCCGCATCCGAAACTTCGAGCGATGGCGTCCGCCGTAGGATTCCGCGTGATCCACGGTTCGGCCGAAGCGATTCCTCTGGACCAAGCCAGCGTGGATACCGTCGTAACGACGTGGACTCTGTGTTCCATCCCCAACATCGAAACCGCGTTGCTGGAGATCCGGCGAGTGCTGCGTCCTGGTGGGCAATTACTATTCGTAGAGCACGGCCTAGCTGCGGATGCCGGCGTACAGCGATGGCAACATCGATTGACTCCGGCGTGGAAAAGAATCGCGGGAGGGTGTCACTTGGATCGGAACATGCCAACTCTGATCCAAGCAGCGGGGTTTGAAATCGTCCAGATGGAAGCGGAGCACATGCCAGGACCGCGTCCAATGACGTTTATGTACGAAGGGTCGGCGAGGCCGCTCTAGCCGCCACGGGGCGAAGTTGGGCGTCTTCCAAGCGTTTGGCTTCCTGGAAGGTAAAGATCATGCGATGGATCACGGTGATCGTTCCAAGTACCGCCGTCACCCACAACACGGGAGCCATGCGATCAAACAAGGCACCGATGATGACCAGCACCACACGTTCCGGCCGCTCTAAGAAGCCGACTTTGCACGTGGGAATCGTATTTTCGGCGCGGGCGCGAGCGTAACTGATCATGACGCATGCCGTCATCGCAAGGAACGTCAACAAAACGTAGCCAGGCCGATTGATCCCGCCGTACCAGAGGAGCAGCCCGGCGAACACAGCCAAATCGGAATAGCGGTCGAGGACCGAATCGAAGAATCCACCAAAACGGGTCACGCGGTTGGTTTCGCGGGCCACGCGGCCATCCACCATGTCAAACAAGCCGCCGCCGATAATGACGTATCCAGCAGCGCGGAATTGTCCATGCGCCAACAGGAATCCGGCCCAGCTGCTAATGACGAGTCCGAGGAAGGTGAGAACGTTGGGGTGGATGCGAGATAACGCAAGTCCGCGCACGATCACGCGAATGATCTTGCCGCACGCAACGCCAATGCCGTGAGTCAACGTCACTACTTGGTCACCTTGCTAACTGATGGATCGTCAGCAATTCTACTATTTCCATCTCGCGCAAGCCACCGGGTATCTGAATCTTGATTTCGTCGCCCACTTTCTTGCCCAACAAACCGCGCCCAATAGGTGAGGCCGTGGAAATCAGACCCTTCGAGACGTCCACGTCTTCGCTGGTCACTAATTTGTAAGTGATGCGTTCATCTTTGGTGGTATCAAGGACAATCACTTGCGAGCCCAGGCCCACACGGTCGCGCGGGATCAACGACATGTCGATCATCGAGATTTCACGCAAGCGGGAGTTGAGCTGAGCCAAGCGGGCGTTCACCCACGCTTGCCGTTCCTTGGCTGCGTGATATTCCGCGTTTTCGCTCAGATCCCCGTATTCGCGCGCCCGGAGGATTTCCCGGGGGAGTTCCACGCGCAACTCGGTATCCAGCGCGGCGATCTCGATTTCCAGCTTTTTTATAAGTTCGACCATTAGTGATACTGCTGTCGCAATTATACCGCGTGGGGGAGCCACCCAGCGTTACGGAAAGAGGGTGCCCCGTCCTAGTAGCCCGGATGGATCGAACCGGTGCTTGACGGATCGCATGGCAGCGATATGCTCCGCGGCGTACTGGACGCCCAATAAGTGCGCTTTTCGCTTACCCAGGCCGTGTTCCGCGCCGACGGTTCCGCCCAGCTCCACCACCGTTTTCGCCAGTTCAGCGATAACGCCAGGGGAACGGTCCCATTCTTCCTGATCCTGGGGCAGCAACTCCGTGTGAACGTGAGCGTCTCCGATATGGCCGAACATGACGTAGCGATCCTCGAAATTATCCGACAGCACCTCGCGGTAGATGTTGAGCATCTCGCGATTCTTCTCAAGCGGGACCGCGTAGTCGGTGGCAATCACAACCAGCCCGAGTTTCCGCAAATGAGCGTGGATCTTCTCCGGCAGGCGGTGGCGGAACAGGCGGAACTTTTCGCGGTCGCTGGCGGAAGAGCCGAACCAGGATTCACTTTCGAGCGCGCCGGTCATATCGAGGTCGGCATCGCCTTCTAGTTCGATGAGAACGGCGGCCCCATAGGGAAGCTCCATCAGCTTGATCGAATTTGAATCGAGGAACTCGAGCAAGCGCAGGCCCGGAGTGGGGCGCCAGCGGTCCACTGCGTCGAGCGCGCTTTCTTCGTCGGGGAAGAAAACCACGCCTCCCAGGATGTCGCCTTCGCCCGGCGCAGGCAACAGGCCAAGCTCGGCTTCCGTAACAATCCCAAGCGTGCCTTCGCTACCGATGAAAAGGTCACAATAATCCATGCCGGGCTTGAGTTGGTAGCCGCAGGAGAACTTGCGAACGTTCGGGAGCGGAAGTTTCGGGACCTCGAAATCAACTTTCTGGCCACGGCGATGTTCAACGATACGCCCGTCCATGGTGACCACGCGCAGGGCCCGCACGTGGCGGCGCGTCGCCCCGAACATGAAGCTGCGTGAGCCGCTGGCGTTGGCCGCGATGTTGCCGCCAATGGAAGACGTGTTCTCAGTCGGATCGGGCGGATAGAACTGTCCGCTGGCGATGGCGGCTTGTTGGACGTCGCGCAGCAGAGTACCGGCACCAACGCGGGCCGCTCCATCGGTGACATCGAGTTTCTTGAAATTGGATAGCGAGATCACCCAACCGCCTTGGGGGACGGCTCCACCAGCGAGTCCGGTAAGCGCGCCCTGCACGGTGACTGGCACGCCTTCGCGTTGGGCGCGGGTGAGGATTTCCGCGATCTCTTCTTCATGCCGCGGCGTGAAGACTTGGTCGGCGTGGCCGGCGTAACCGGAGGCGTCGGTAAAGTGCATCGCTCTTAATTGTACGTGGCCGTGTGCGAGACTGAAAAACGTGGCGAATCCCCAACAGCAACCTTCTCCTTACACCGGCGGCAGTGCTCTGATTGAGGCGCTGAACGATGCCGGCATCACGCACATCTTCGCGAATTTCGGCAGCGACCATCCGGCCATCATGGAGGCGTTGGCGTACTGCAAGAAGACCGGCAAGCCCTCGCCCAAAGTGATCACGTGCCCGAATGAAATGGTCGCGCTGAGTTGCGCGCAGGGCTTCACGCAGTTGACCGGCAAGGTGCAAGCGGTGCTGATCCACGTGGATTGCGGTACGCAGGCGCTGGCCGGGGCGATCCACAACGTGGCGAAGTGCCGCATTCCCGTGCTGATCTTGGCGGGAGCGTCGCCATACACGCAAGAAGGCGAGTTGAAGGGCACCCGCAACGAATTTATCCACTGGCTGCAGGATGTGCCGGATCAACGCGGCATCGTGCGCGGCTACATGAAGTACGATAACGAACTGCGCACGGCGCGCAACGTGAAGCAGATGATTCATCGGAGCTTGCAGATTGCCACCAGCGATCCCAAGGGTCCTGTTTATTTGGTGGCGGCTCGGGAAGTGTTCGAGGAAGAGATCCCGGCGATTGAGGTGGATCAGGCGCGATGGCAGCAGGTGGCTCCGCTGGCGTTGCCCGACGAAGGCCTCAACGAATTGGTGGCGGGCTTGCTGGCGGCGAAGCGTCCACTGGTTGTCACCAGTTACTTGGGCCGGAACCCCGCGGCTGTGGGCGAATTGGTGCGGTTGTGCGATCGCTTGGGCGTCGGCGTGTTGGAATCCGTGCCGAACTACATGAACTTCCCGGCGGACCATGCTTGCTACACCGGACAGCAGGGCAACGAGAAGATGCAGAACGTCGCGCTAGCCGAATCGGACTTCGTGATGGTGATGGATTGCGACGTGCCGTGGATCCCGCTGTTCAACCGGCCTTCGGATTCCGCGAAGGTCGTACACATCGACATTGATCCGATTAAAGAACGCACGCCCATGTGGTACATCCCGGCGGCGCAGGTGTTCCGGGCCGACTGCGCGACGGCGCTGCGGCAGATTCATGCTCGGGTGGATGCGGCGAAGCTCGACGCGGCGGCGGTATCCGAAAAGCTCGGACACTACGGTCGCGCGCACACCGCGCGGGCGGAAGCGCTGCTGGAAAAAGAAAAGATGAAGCCGGGCGCAATCACGCCGGAGTATGTCACCGCGTGCGTGCGGCGGCAGATGGACGGCGATACGGTGATTGTCAACGAAGGCATCACCAATTACAGCGTCATCAACAATCACACCGGGTGTTCGCAGCCAGGGACGCGCTTCACCAGTGGAGCTAGCTCGCTCGGCTGGAATGGCGGAGCGGCGTTGGGGATGAAGATGGCGGGTCCGGAGAAGACTGTGATTTGTTTGACGGGTGATGGGTCATTCATGTTCTCGGTGCCCGCAACGGTTCATTGGATGGCGCGCAAGTATGAGACGCCGTTCCTCACGATCGTCTACAACAATGGCGGCTGGCGCGCGCCGCGATTCTCCATGCTGGGCGTGCATCCGGACGGATACGGCAGCCGCGAACCGGACATCAATATCGCGTTCGACCCCGCGCCAGATTACTCGGGCATCGCTGCGGCAGCGGGCGGGGCGTATGCTCGCAAGGTGGAGAAGGTGGAGGACGTGGAGTCCGCTATTGCCGAAGCGCTTCGCATCGTTCGAGATGAGAAGCGCTGCGCGGTGTTGGATATGGTGCTGGCGCGCTAGATTTCCAGAATCACTGGCATAATCAACGGTCGGCGCGAGGTGTGTTTGGTGATGTAGCGCTTCAGGTCGGTGCGGATTTTTTCCTGCATCACGCCCCAATCGCCGCGTTCTTCCGCGGACGAGGATTCCAGCGTCTTCATCACAACGGCACGCGCGTCTTCCAGGACCTGGATGCTCTCTTCCAGCGACATGAAGCCACGGGTGACGATCTCCGGGCGGCCTTCCAGCTTGCCCGTGTGTTTGTCGATGGCGAGAATCGGCACGACGAAGCCATCTTCGGAAAGATGACGGCGATCGCGGATGACCATGTCTTGCACCACTTCATCCAGTGTTCCGGAATCGATGCAGACGCGGCCCACCGGGACCTTTTCGCCTTTGCGGGCACCGGCGCGGTCGATCTCCAGCGTGTCGCCGGATTCGAGGATGAACGAATCTTCGAGCCCCCAATGTTTCAAATGCTGCGCGAGAGCGGCGTGGCGTGAAAGTTGGCGGTATTCGCCGTGGACGGGCACAAAATATTTCGGGCGCACTAGGTTGAGAATCAAGCGCAACTCTTCCGCATAGCCGTGACCCGACACGTGAATGGGCGGCGTCATGCTGCCGTAAACCACGTCGGCTCCGCGGCGCGACATGTGGTTGATCATGCGGTAGATGGCTTTTTCGTTGCCGGGAATGATGCGGGCGCTAAGCGCGACGATGTCGCCATGCTCCACCGAAAGATGCTTGTGATTGTCCACGGCTACACGCGATAGAGCGGACATCGGTTCGCCTTGCGTGCCGCTAACCACCGCGACAAGCTTGTTCGGAGCCACCTGCATGACATCTTGCGGACGCAGCAGGACGCCGTTGGGGATGGTGAGCAACCCCATGTCATGCGCGATTTCCGTGGTGCTCAGCATGCTGCGGCCGAAGAACGCTACTTTGCGGCCGTATTCGTTGGAGAGATCGAGAATCTGCTGGAGCCGATGAATAGAGCTGCTGAAGCAGGAGATTACCAGCCGGCGCGGGGCGCGCATGAACAGCTCGGCTAGACGCGGACGCACGGCACGTTCGCTTTCGCTGTAGCCCGGGCGATCGACGTTGGTGGAATCCGACATCAACAACAACACACCGCGCTTGCCGTATTCGGCCAACGCGTGCAGGTCGAACAAAATATTGTCGGTGGGCGTGGGGTCCACTTTGAAATCGCCGGTGTGAATAATCACGCCGAGCGGCGTCGTGATGGCGAGCGCGACACAACTCACCAGCGAGTGTGTCACGTGGATAAATTCAATGGCAAAGCATCCCAGGATCAGTTTGTCGCCCGGCTTGACGATGTTGAGCGAGGTCTCTTTGACCAGCTTGTGCTCTTCGAGGCGACGTTCCACCAGGGCCAGCGTGAACTCGGTTCCATAGATCGGGAGCTTCACCTGACCCAATAGAAACGGGATACCGCCGATGTGATCTTCGTGGCCGTGCGTAAGCAGCAACCCGCGTACTTTCGAGGCGTTCTGTTCGAGATAGGCGAAGTCGGGGGTGACGATATCGACGCCGAGCAGTTCGTCGTCGGGGAACATCATTCCGGCATCGACTACGATGATGTCGTCGCCATATCGGATCGCCATGGAGTTCATTCCGAACTCGCCCAAGCCGCCTAGCGGGATGATTTGTAACTTTTTGTCAGACATTCGTGAATCCTCAAGCGTAACAGGCTGGCGCTCTCCGTGGATGCGACTTGCTTGCAGCGCTCCGGATTCGCTACCTTGGAGTTATCGGTGAGGTGGCAGAGTGGTCGAATGCGGCGGTCTCGAAAACCGTTGAACCTTCACGGGTTCCGTGAGTTCGAATCTCACCCTCACCGCCATCCTTCGTTTTGATTTTCCTGTAACGCGACCCGAATTCCCCGCATCCAATTGACGAGGGAATTGCGTTCATGAAGCTCCACATCTCCATTCTTACGGTTCTACTAGCCGGGGCATTGTCGGCACAGCCGGCCTCTTCGACGATGACCAACGACGATGTCGCCAAATTATCGAAGGCGGGATTGAGCGAACAATTCGTCACCGATTTGATCGACAAACAAGGTTCACGGTTGAGCGGCGATATTTCCAGCTTGATCCTGCTGAAAGAAGACGGCGTCAATGAAAAGATTGTCAGCGCGGTAGCGAAGAAAGCCCCTTCGACCGAGCCGTTGAATACCGACTCCGTACTGCGGCTGGTAAAGGCCGACTTCAGCGATAGCTTCATCCTGGACCTGTTGAGCCGGCGGCCATCGCAATTTTCCACCGACGCGGCGCGCATCATTGAGCTGAAACGGGCGGGTGTGAGCGAACGGCTTTTATCCGTCATGGTGACGCAATCCGCCAGCCGGGAACTGGCTCGGGGAACGGAGATTAGCGTCCGCATGGTAGACAGTATCGATTCGGAGCAGCATCGCCCGGGCGACGTATTTTCCGCGACTCTGGAAGATCCCATCGTGATGGGCAATGACGTCATCGCTCAAAAAGGTGCGAAGGCAGTGGTCCGATTGGCGGATGCCAAGGACTCCGGCAAACTGAGCGGGCGGTCATCGCTCACGCTGCAGTTGGTGTCGGTAGTGATTGACGGCAAGACGGTGCAGATCGATAGTTCCGATGTCGCGCAGCAGAGTGGCTCGCGCACGGAGCGCACGGCCAAGTCCGCAGCCGCAGTAGGCGTCCTGGGTGCGATTATCGGCGGGATTGCGGGCGGCGGCAAAGGGGCGGCGATCGGCGCGGCAGCGGGCGCGGGGGCTGGAGCAGGCGCGCAGGTGTTGCTGGACCCGCAGAAGGTGAAAGTCCCCTCAGAAACCGTCCTGACGTTTATAACAGCGGCTCCGACGCGAATCTAGCGACCGCGTACGGTCACTTGCATGTCGCCGTCGGCGTAGGCGATGTACTGGGTCCCCGCGTCGGCGGCAGATTTCTCCGCCTTCGGCTTCACTCCGGTGTCGACCGGACGCTCCTGCACTTTCTGCGAGCGCGAAGAGAGCGCGCGGATCTTGTACAGTTTGCCATCTACTCCAGAGACGGTAAGCAAGCGAAGCTGCATCTTGCCCATCAGCCGACCCTTGGCCTGTGTGATTTGCCCGGTGGCAACGGCACCTTTGGCAATCACCAGCGCATCGCCAACTCGGACGTCATTCACTACTATGAACCGCAGCTGAATGCCTTCTTTAGCGTTGTCGGGAATGTCAGCAGCAAGCGCAATCGCAAACGGAGACCCATCTGGCAACACTACTTGGCGACCTCCGCCTGTAACAGGCGCGGGCGCTACAGGAACGACGACAGGGGCGCTGGCAACAGCGGGTGCCGGCGCTGGCGTGGGAGCCGCTGGAGGAGGCGTTGCGGGTGCGGCAGCCGTGACTGGCGGTGTTGCGGCTTTTTCGGTGCTCTTGGGGGCGGGAGCGGCCTTCGCGACCGGGATCGATTTCGGGTCGCGCATGCCTTCGATCACCGAGAGCGGCACACCTTCACCCGTCAGCCGGATGACTTCGGTGGCGGAAAGATTGAACTTGTTTGGAGCCGTGCGCAGCTGGCTGTAGATCACATCCATCGGCACCTTCGCCTTGACCATTTGAATGATGCCTTCGTTGGTCAGGGTCTGATCCGGTACAGGAGCAGGCACCACAGGCTCAGGCGTCACGGCGGGAGTTGGCGCTTGCACAACGGCTTCCGCAGGAGTCTGGCTGCTCTGCGTATACAGGACCCCACCGATCACTGCGACCAAGAGGGCTCCGCCGACGGCGATCATCACAGTCTTTGAACCAGAGGCGGGCGGTGCGGCAGCAGAAGTAGCCGAGGCCGGCTTCTTGACCGCCGATGCAGTCTTGCCAGGCTTCAGAACCTCGGAAGGCGTCATCACCATGGAGCGATACAGCACTCCGGAATCCGATTCATGCTTCAGCGCTCCCAACGCGAGATGCATGTCCTTCATGGTTTGGAAACGTTCGTCCGGCACCTTCATGAGGCTGCGGGTGACAACTTGTTCCAACTTGGCCGGAACATCCGGAGCAATCTCCGCGATCGGTCTCACGTCATCGCGCAGAATCGCCGACAGTGTACCCACTGTGGTGTCCGACTGAAACGCGCGCGAACCCGTGATCATTTCGTAGAGGACCACGCCTAGAGAGAAGATATCCGAACGTGTGTCGACCTTCTTGCCCTGGGCTTGTTCCGGAGACATGTAGCTCACGGTGCCGATGATGGAGCCTTCCACGGTCAACGGGGCGGGGCCCATGGTGCGCGTGGCATCGTCTTGTTGGGTGACGGGACTGGGATCTGTCAGCTTGGCCAAGCCGAAGTCGAGAACCTTCACAAGGCCGGTTTCGGTCACCATGACGTTACCCGGCTTCAGATCGCGATGAATGATGCCGGCAGAGTGCGCCGTTTGCAGCGCGTCGGTCATCTGCATCGTCAATTTCAGGACTTGCGGCACACGCAGCCCGCCCTTGGGAATCAGATCCGCGAGGGTCTTACCTTGCACGTGCTCCATCACCATGAACTGGGCATCGCCATCGGTGATGATGTCGTGGATGGTAATGATGTTGGGGTGATTGAGCGCGGATGCGGCTTGCGCTTCTTGTATGAACCGGCGGCGGCGTTCGGGATCGCCGGATGTGGATCCGGTGAGAACCTTAATCGCGACAAAGCGGTTCAGGCGCGTGTCCTGAGCCCGGTAAATGTCACCCATTCCACCGGCGCCTAATTTTTCGAGGAACGTGTACTGCTGGACCTGTTTACCAACCATCCTGCTACTCCATACGGCAATTCCTGAGAGTCTCCAGTTTGCCACATTTGGGGGGGCTCCTGCCTGACCACCCTCTCGGCGCCGGATTGGACTGTGGATTGCTCCTCTATTCCCGCATGCTAGCGATCAAACACATTCTCTTCCCGGTCGATTTTTCCGAGCGAACGCAGGCAACGGCTCCGTATGTCGCAGCCATGGCGCGAAAGTTTGGGGCGGAGGTCACTCTGATCAGCGTGATGCAGCCGTTTTGGGAACCAACGGGCGGCTTACTGGTGCCAGCTGGGCTGCCGATGCTCGATTTAGCCCTACTGGAATCTAGCCTTGCGACGCGTTTGAGCGGTGCCCTTGTCTCAGAGTTGGCCGGGATAACGGTCCATCGAAATGCACAGTTGGGCGATCCGGCCCAGACCATCACCCAGTTTGCTCAGTCAGAAGGCGTAGATCTGATCATGATGCCGACGCACGGCTATGGTCGGTTTCGGGCGTTGTTGTTGGGCTCAGTGGCATCGAAAGTTCTGCACGACGCGGAATGCCCTGTCTGGACGGCGGCGCATACAAACGAGCCTGCCAGCGCAGGTCACGTGGAATGCCGGACGATTTTATGTGCCCTGGACGGGACCCCCAAAAGCGTTCCCGTGATGGAATGGGCCGCGGAGTTTGCCAAATTCTCGAAGGCAAAGCTCCGCCTGGTGCATGCCATCGGAGGCATGGAGGCTTGGCCGGAGCGGCAGATGAATCGCGAGTTTGAAGAATTCCTGCAGCAGAAAGCCCGCGAGACCATCGAGCGGCAAATGCAGGCGTCGAACGTCCGCGCGCCGCTGTGCGTGTCACCCGGAGATATTGCCGCAGTGGTCCGCGAGGAAGCGTTGCGCCATAACGCGGACTTGGTCATCATCGGGCGCGGCTTGCTGGACGAGACCCTCGGGCGCCTGCGGACGAATGCCTACAGCATCATCCGTAACTCCCCGTGCCCGGTCCTGAGCGTTTGAGCTACAAGTTGTGTTTCTTCAGTTTGTAGCGCAGAGCGTCGCGCCCAATACGTAGAATCCGCGCAGCCTGGGATTGGTTGCCGCCGGCTTCTTCCATCGCCCGCATCACCAGAAAACGCTCCTGATCTTCGAGGGACGTTACCCCCGCATCCCCGTTATTTGAAGAGACGCTGGACGAAGCCAACGGTTGGTCATTGGGGGACTGAAGATAAGGCGGCAGATCCGGCACGTCGAGCGTATCGCCCAGGCACATCATGCAGGCATGGCCGATTACGTTTTCGAGTTCGCGTACGTTCCCCGGCCAAGGATGCATGGCCAGCACGATCTGGGCTCGATGTGTCAGGCCGCGAATTTCCTTACCGTATTGGCTGGCAAAGCGCGTGATGAAGTGACGTTCCAGCAATGGCAAGTCTTCTTTGCGCTGGGCCAGTGTAGGTACTTGAATCTCTACCATCGA
The DNA here is from genome assembly GCA_943328975.2 of Bordetella parapertussis. Lineage (GTDB taxonomy): Bacteria > Acidobacteriota > Terriglobia > Bryobacterales > Bryobacteraceae > Palsa-187. Next base: position 116,931 of record CALQCC020000009.1, read on the forward strand.
CAAGCGATAGAACAGGTCTTCGCGGAAACGCTTTTCTAAGATTGCTTGCCGCAGGTTATGATTCGTCGCCGCGACCACTCGCACGTCCACTTTGCGTGCCGTCAGAGATCCCACGCGCTGCACTTCCTGATTCTGCAGGACGCGTAGTAGCTTCGCTTGCGTGGCCAGCGGCATGTCGCCGATTTCGTCGAGGAAGAGCGTGCCGCCATGCGCGTGCTCAAACAAGCCGGCTTTATCGGCGGCAGCGCCGGTGAACGATCCGCGCACATGTCCGAACAGTTCGCTTTCAAACAACGACTCCACTACAGCCGCGCAGTTCAGCACCACATAGCGACCATTCCTGGCCGGGCTCAATTTGTGAAAGGCCTGCGCGACAAGATCCTTGCCGGTACCGGTTTCGCCGGTGACCAGCACCGCGCGATAGTGTGGAGCCACACGGCGAATGCGCGAGAACATGTCCCACATCAGCGGGCTGTTGCCGACGATACCTTCAAATTCCGCACTGGCGAGTAACTCGCCTTCCAATTGATTGGCGCGCTGCCGCTTGCGGGCATTCTCGACCAGTGTACCGATGCGTTCTCGTAAAGCCGTAATCGAAACCGGCTTATTCAAGTAGTCGGAGGCACCCTTTTTGATCGCCTCAACAGCCGTCTCACTGGAATAGTGGGCCGTCATGAGGATGACGTCGGTGGAAGGGTCGAACTCCATCACGCGTTCCACTACGTCCAGACCACTCATGTGCGGCATGACGAGATCCGTCAACACGATCTGCGGATGTTTTTCATGCACGATATCCATTCCCTCTTCGGGATCGGATGCTGTGAGGATTTCAACATCGGGCTGCGCCAAGGCCGACGACAGCATTTCGAGGCTACCCTCGTTGTCGTCAATGATGAGGAGCGAAATCGCAGTTTTTGCAGACATCGGTTCTTCCTAAATACTACCCTTCAACAGCCGTTCAATTTCAGCGCGCAACGTCGCCAAGCGGATGGGCTTGGTCACGTAACCGGTAAACCCAGCCGCCAGGGCACGTTCCCGGTCTCCCATCATCGCACTCGCGGTGAGCGCCATGATCGGGGTAGAGGTAAAAGCCGCGTCTTTACGCAAAGCCTCCACAGTGCCAAAACCGTCCAGCCCCGGCATGTGTACATCCAGGATCACCAGGTCTGGGCGGAGACGACGGGCCTGCTCCAGCGCGTCTAAACCGTCAACGGCTTCGTAGACTTCATACCCGTCGGTTTCGAGAATGGTGCGGACCAATTCCCGCCCGCCGGGTTTATCGTCGGCAATAAGGATTCGTTTCATGATGCGATGTTCGTTACGTGCAGGGGAATAGTGAAGGTAAAACGGCTTCCTTTGCCAAGCGTACTTTCCACCGCGATGGTGCCGCCATGTTCTTCTACCAGATGCTTGGTGATTGCCAGGCCAAGGCCTGTGCCTTCGCGAACACCCTTCGTGGTCGCACCCACCTGGTGAAACTTATCAAAAATTGCGGTGTGCTCCTGTTCCGGAATGCCGATGCCGGAATCGGCAACGCTGAGATGCACGATGCCGTTGCGAACGTGGCCTTCCACATCAATCCGGCCATTGTCCGGCGTAAACTTGACGGCGTTGCTCAGAAGGTTCACCAGGATTTGCTTGACCCGTAGCCGGTCAGCGACGATGGCGCTGGGGACGTTGATCGAGGTTTGGATTGCAAGCCGCTTCGCGTTCGCCAAACCCTGAACGGTAGCCAGAGACTCCTTCACTACCGTGCTGAAATCGAAAGCCTCCGGACGCAGTGAGAGCCGCCCGGATTCGATTTTGCTCAGGTCCAGAATATCGTTGATCAACTCCAACAAATGCAGCGAATCTTTGTGGATGTGCGTGACGAAACGTTTCTGTTTATCGTTGAGCGGGCCTTGCAACTCTTCGGCGAGCAACTCGGAAAACCCGATGATCGTATGCAACGGCGTGCGCAGTTCGTGGCTCATGCTGGCCAGGAATTCGCTCTTGAGACCGTTGGCGCGCTCGATTTCTCGATTGCGCTCCTCTAGTTGCAGCGTGTATTCCCGCTGCATTTTGTTCCGCTCGGTAACGTCTCGAATGATCGCGGTTACCTGAAACGCCTCGGTGGAAGAGCTGGGACTCAGGCTAATCTCTACCGGGAAGCAAGTCCCATCCTTGCGCATTCCTTCCAGTTGTAGTTTCGCGCCCATGGGACGCGTTGAAGGGTGATGCGCATAGCCGCTGCGGTGTTGAACGTGATTTCCACGGCGTGCTGCCGGAACCAGTATCTCTACCGGCTGGCCCAACAACTCTTCGCGCGAGTATCCGAACATCACTTCGGTGACGCGATTGAGCAGAATGATCTTGCCCTCTGCGTCCACTTGCATGATGGAGTCGGGCGCTGCTTCGAGTAGTTCGCGAAAACGGTCTTCCATGAGGCGTTCCCTCATGGTACACGCGCTGGAGCCCGGCGTCACAACGCTAATGCAACGCCGCGAAGCATGCGGCACTGCTCCAACTGCAGAACGTGGATCGCCGTCAGCGCTCCTACGGGGTGCGCACCCATGGCCACCAAAGGATCGGCATCCAGAGCCGGGTGGTCGAAATTGTTGTGCACCAGCTTGCACACGTCGGCCAGCATCAGCACACGCCAGCGTCGAGCTGCTTGAGGTCTTCTTCAGGAGGTTGTATGGCGGCCATGGCGGCGACGATTTGTCCCATAGTGACGTCGTGATCGCACGCTGAGGGCCATGTGGGGTCAATAACTTAGGGGGATGGTCGGGGGTTTTAGCGCAGGGGGCTTGCGCTTGTTCGCGCAATTTGGGCATGGAAGCGTCTGTCCGCATGCTTACGCATCGCGGTTCTGTGTCGGTAATCATAGACACGGAACCGCGACCGTAAGGAAGCAGACAGACGGAGAAAGTGCTCTAGCTTCGGCTGCGGGCTGCTGCCGCAGCGGGCGGCGCTGCTACGGCAGGTGCCGGCGGAGCTCCGTTGGCAACTTCGGGTCTCACCAAGCCGATCGCCTTGCGCAGTTCCAGATCGATGCGCTTGAAGACGTCGGGATTGTCGCGCAGGAACTGCTTCGCAGTGTCGCGTCCCTGGCCGATGCGCTCGCCTTTGTAGCTGTACCAGGACCCGCTCTTCTCGACTAAGTTTTGCTGCACACCCAGGTCGATCAGGTCGCCTTCCTTGGAGATGCCTTCGCCGAAAATCATGTCGAATTCGGCTTCGCGGAACGGCGGAGCCATCTTGTTCTTCACGACCTTGATCTTAGTGCGGTTGCCGATAACGACGTCGCCATCCTTGATCGCGCTTACGCGGCGAATATCGCAGCGCATGCTGGAATAAAACTTCAGCGCTCGACCGCCGGTGGTGGTTTCCGGACTGCCGAACATCACGCCGATCTTTTCGCGAATCTGGTTGATGAAGATCAGGCAGGTGTTCGACTTGTTTACGATACCCGTCAACTTACGCATGGCCTGCGACATCAAGCGGGCATGCACGCCCATGAAACTATCGCCCATTTCGCCGTCGAGTTCGGCTTTCGGAACCAGCGCGGCCACTGAGTCCACTACCAGCACGTCGATCGAACCGGAGGTGATCAGAGCGTTCGTGATTTCGAGGGCCTGTTCGCCGTAGTCGGGCTGCGACACGAGTAGGTTGTCTACATCCACACCGAGCTTGCGAGCGTACGCCGGATCGAGTGCGTGTTCCACGTCGATGTAAGCGGCCATGCCGCCAGCGCGCTGCGCCTCGGCGACCACTTGCAGAGCGACGGTGGTTTTGCCCGAGGATTCCGGGCCGTAGATTTCGGAGATGCGGCCGCGCGGGAAGCCGCCAATGCCCATGGCGTAATCGCAAGAAATGGAACCCGTCGAGATCGCCGGAATGGCATGAACGGTCTGCGCTCCCAGACGGATAACGGAGCCTTTGCCGAACTGCTTCTCAATCTGGCCTAGTGTGACGCCTAAGACCCGGGCGCGTTCTTTCTCGTCGATGCTCGTGTTAACGCTCATGTTCGCCTTTCCTTCTCCTGAAATACCAAGCTACCACAGCTGCGCTGCGTTCGGGGGAAGTTCGATTATACCGCGACTTAAAACACGAAAGGCCGGGTATGTTTCAACCCGGCCTCCATTCTAACTACAAGCGCACCCAATTCATGCCATCTGAATTTGTCGGGCGAGGATCATATTGATCTCGTCTTTCAAACGCAGTTTGTGTTTCTTGAGGCGATGCTCGACTTCTTCGTCGGCCAGGGTCAATTCTCCGCCCTTCGCTTCAAGTTGTTCCAGTTGTTTGTGGAACAAGGCATGCTCTTCGATCAACGAGCGGAAATGCCCGTCGGTCGCCATCAGATGCGCCTTCAACTCTTCGTTCGTCGTCTGCTCCATTGGTGACACCTCTTTCTATCGGATTACATGAGGGCCACGCCGAGCCTGAGAAAGAACCGCTGACTCGGTGGGTCGTCGCCGGTTTTCTCTCCGGCAGGCAACCCGAAGATATCACGATTGAAAGCGCATCACAATAGCCGTTTCGGGGGAGTCCTGGTAATAGCCTGAACGGCTCCCGGAGGGCCTGAATCCGGTACTTTGGTAGAGCTGGATGGCAGCCTGGTTGGACTCGCGGACTTCTAGGAACCAGTCCCCTGGTGAGGACTGCAGGGCGTGGGTTAGGAGGGCTCGGGCGACGCCGGAGCGGCGGGCGGCGGGGGCTACTGCGAGGTTTAGAATTTCGCTTTCGCCGGGGGCTAGTTGGCGGGTGACGATGAAGGCGGAAACGTCTTCCGTGACCAGGCATGTGTAGCCGAGATAGTCTTCCGGCTTCCATTGCGAGGCTTCGGGGGAGGCGGCCTGGATGGCCGCGATGGCCGCTAAGTCATGGGGTCCAGCGGGGCGGATGATCACTTGAGTTCGTAGGTGTCGACTTCACCCACGGTGTTCCAGCGGATATCGGCCTTGCCGTTGTGCACCACTTCGATGCGGCGCGCGGGGCTGACGGGGCCGCAGGTGAACACCGGCTGGCCGTCCTTCTCAGGATTCTTCTGCACCAGTACCGTCGCCGTAGGGGCGTTGGGGACTTCGATGATCAGCTTGAGCACGGAGTCGACGCATTCCACTTCGGTCAAGTGACCAGCAACACGGACTCCACTGAAGCCTTCGTTAAACGTTACCGGGGCTTGGCCTTCGGTGAACGTGGCTTGGGCACGGTTCTCGCGATTGGCGGCGGACTCGGCAGCTCGGACGCGGGCATCGGAGGCGGCGATCACTCGGCGCAATTCGCGTTCGGCTTCGTCACGAGCAGCGCGGGAGGCGGCCAGTTCGGCATCCACGCGCTGTTGTTCGATCTCAGCGCGGGCTCGGCGAATGCGGGCGCGTTCGGGTTCGGTGGCGGCGGCACGCTCGGCTCCCAGCCAGGATTTCGCGGCTTCGATAAACAGGTTCGCAGCGACTTGCGTGCGAGCGAGCGACTCCCAGTATTCGACGCGGCGCGGCTCTAGCTGAGTCGCCTTCATCAGCGGCACGGTCTTCGATTTTGGATCCTGCATCAGCGCAGCGATGCGGGCGTGCGGCTCGGCCCACTTGGGATTGGCGGCGGCAGCGGCGTAGAGAGATTCGCTTGTACCCTTCGCAAGCAAGCCTCGGGCGCTGTCAGGTGGGAACGTCTTGCCAGCGGCCTTCAACTCAGCCAGCAACGCGTCTACTTCCGTCTCGGGCAAGCGGCGCTCATAGAATTCCTTGGACGGCGTAATCGCCTCGCCGAAGACCTCGGTTGGTTGGAACACGCCGCGATCGGCGTATGCGTTCATGCGGCGGTTCAGTTCCGCTTCGTTGACGTTATAGCTGTTGAATGCGGCCAGCGATAGATCGGCACCTTGCAGGTTCTTCAAATAGACGCGCAGCCGGCCCGCGTATTCGGGCTGGGTCGCTAACATGTGAAACTTGGCCCATTCACGAAGGCGTGTGCCAGAGAGACCTGCGACCGGCGCTCCGATCACGACGCGCGTGGTCTTCACTTCCACAGAAGCGAATAAATCCGCGAGCGCCGTCTCGATCTCCTGCGGCATGCGTCCCGCATTGGCCTCAATCAACTGCCGCACGATGTCGCTGCGCCATGCGGGCGACGGAGTCGTGCTGAGGTTGGCCGAGCCGCCCTCTATGAACGGTGTGGGCAGAGCGTAAGCGGCACGATCGCGCTCGCTATCGAACAGGACCAGCGTAATCGGCCAGATGACTTCAAGCCCTTCGTGGCGAAGGGGATCCTTGCCCAGCATGCCACCCAGCACGTAGCGGATCTGCTCCATTTCCGTGAGCTGCTTGCGGGCATCGCCGTCGCCGGCATTGCTGATGACGCGCAAGGGGCCCACGCGGTATTCTGTCCAATCCGCCGCAAGGGCGGATGCAGCGAGGAAGAGCGCAAGTAAACCCGCGCGGAGCATCGCTTTCATCATCTCGCAAAAGAGAAGACTGCGTTTGTTGGAAGCTACAATATCAAAGTCATGGGCACACGGAAGAAGCAGGCTGCAGACGAACTCCAAAAGGTAGCGGCCGGTAAGTTCTCCGAATGGCTTCGCGGCGCGGAGGCTTCCTTACAGTCTGGAAAGGGCGGAACAGCGGTGCCTTGCGGGACCTGCACGGCGTGTTGCCGTTCCTCTATGTTCATTCACATCGCCCCCGAAGAGACTAAGACCATCCAGCGGATTCCGCGGGCCCTGTTGTTTGCCGCCCCCGGCCGTCCGAAGGGGCATCTCCTTATGGGTTACAGCGACAAGGGACACTGCCCCATGCTGGTGGAGAACAAATGCTCCATTTATGAAGATCGCCCGCAGACCTGTCGCGACTACGATTGCCGCGTTTTTGCCGCGACAGACATTCCCGTGGATCAGAAGGCGCAGCCTGCGATAGCAGAACGAGTCAAGGCGTGGGTATTCGACTTTGAAAGCGAAGAGAGCCGCAAGGAACTTCAGACGGTGAAGGCCGCGGCGAGCTTCCTGCAGCAGCACAGGGACCTGTTTCCACAAAACAGTCTGCCCTCGCATCCAGCTCAACTGGCAGCGATCGCAGTGAGAATCCACAAGCTGTTTTCCCCCAGAACAGTAGAGACGGATACGGCGCTTGCCGAGGCCATTCTGACCGCTCTGAATAGGACCCCGTGATAAACTGGGCCACCAGGAGAGTTCAATGCCCAAATATTTATTTCAAGCAAGCTACACCCCCGAGGGAATCCTCGGATTGGCGAAAGATACCGCAACCGGACGCCGGAATGCAGTCCGAGCCGGCATCAAGAGCGCAGGCGGCAAACTGGAAAGCCTCCACTTCGCCTTCGGTTCCGATGACGTCATCCTCATCGCCGACCTGCCGGACAATATCGCCGCCGCGCGTTTGGCCACTGCCGTCGGTGCCTCCGGCATGGTCAGCATGATCACCACGCCGTTGCTCACCGTCGAAGAGATGGATAAGGCGCTGTCCAAGACCGCGAAGTACCAAGCTCCGGGCGAATAACAGCCCAACGCTAGCTCAACGCTGAGGCTGCTGCGGCGGCCTCGGCTGAGCCTGCGGAGGAGGACCTTGCGGACCCGACGGCGGCCCGTTCGGACCGGGTTGGCCCTGTTGCTGTAACCTCCGCCATTGATCCACACTCAGTATCTGCCGCATCCCCAACTGCAAGCGAGCATCGTCCTTACGCAACTCCGCCTGCGCCTGCATCACCCGATCAATCTGCGCCAGGATCTTACCCTCATCCGGCGCGTCCGCCTGCCACAGAGGCTCCATCGTCACCTGCGCTTTTTGGAGAGCTGCGTCCAGATCGATGCGGCGTAAGCGATGCTGCTGCCATAAATCGTCCAGCTTCTTGCGCTGATCGGGGCTGACTCCCACACGTTCCGCTTGCGGAGTGCGCCACCACGTTCCACCGGTTGGATTCGACTGTGAGTTGCCGGGCCGATTCGGCGGTGGACCGCCTTGCGCCCAAACTGCGCCGCTGGCCAGTAACAAAACAAACCCAAGCGCTCGAGCACTTCCTTGATTCAGGCTGTTGGTCATAACAGACATCATCCTACTGCATTGCGAGCGAGAATATTTCCTGCGCGCGGCGACTACATCATGAGATGCGTGAACCGTTGCTGCTGCCTTTGATCGCGATCGCTTCCGGAATCGTGCTGGGGCAAGCACTGGAGTTCGGCGTTGGCGCCACGGCGATCCCGTGTGTACTGTTCGCTATTCTGGCCTTGCTGCCGGTGGTGAAGTGGCTACGACGCGTCGCGCTAGCGCTGTGCCTCCTCTTTGCCGGAGCGTTCCTGCTGGTCGCGCACCGGCCCACGCGGGTTCCTATCATCGACGCTCCTTCGCGTGAAACGATGTTGGCGTCCGGCTGCGTCGTCGAACCGACCGTTTTCTCGCACGACCACGCGCAGTTCGTGCTGGAGCTGGAACCGGGCGCTCGCGCGCAGGTGCAGGTACCGAAGTATGCCGAAGAGGTAACGCCGCCACGGCTGCTCTATGGGCAGCGGGTGGAGATCGAAGCGCGCTTCCGGGCTCCGCACAATTACGAAAATCCGGGTGCGTTCGACTATGTGGCGTACCTGGCCCGGCGCGATGTCTACTGGACCGCGCTGGTGCCTTCCAAGGGGTCCGTTCGGGTGCTGCCGGGAGAGTGTGGATCGCTGTGGCGAGGCTGGGTGTTTCGCTTGCGAACCGCGGCGCTCGACAGTATTGAGCGCCTCTATCCGGACAATGACTACGCGTCGGCGATGCTCCAAGCCGTGTTGATAGGAGAATCGTCCAACCTCGAACGCGTCTGGACGGAGGATTTCCGTCGCTCCGGCACCTATCACGCGCTGGTGATCAGCGGCATCCACGTCAGCGTTCTGGCGGGGGTCCTGTTGGCGCTACTACAGTTCGCGCCCATCTCGAAGAACTCCGCTTGGGCGATGACGGCGGCTGCGGCGTGGCTCTATGCATTGGTCTCGGGGTTCACCATGCCGGTGGCGCGCGCGGCGGCGGGCTTCACTTTGTATCTAGTGGCGCGGATTGTCTTCCGCAGAGTGCGACCGCTGAATTTGCTGTCGGCCATCGCCATCGGATTGCTGGCATGGGACCCACCGCAGTTGTTCGAGGCCAGCTTTCAACTGTCCTTCTTATCCGTGGCGGCGATTGCCGCGTTCGCCGCGCCACTGCTGGAAACGACGATCACGCCGCTGGCGCGCGGGCTGCACGGCATCAACGCGACCAGCATCGATCCGCACATCGCACCGCGCGCCGCCCAGTTGCGAGTGGAGCTGCGCCTAGTGGCTGAGACGATCCTTCTCTGGACACGCATGCCGGAGCGTTTCGCGAGCCGGGCATTGGCAACAATGATGCGGTGCGTGTTCTTCGCGGTGGAGCTGGCGGCGCTGTCGCTATCGGTACAGATCGGACTAGCGCTGCCGATGGCGGAATATTTTCATCGCATCTCCTTCACCGGCCTGAGCGCGAACCTTCTGATCGTTCCGCTGATGAACCTGGTGGTTCCCGTCGGGTTCCTGGCACTCTTCACGGGCTGGCACTGGGCGGCGAGTCTGGCGGACGTGCTCTTGCGCTGGTCGGCTAGTGTTGCGAGCTGGCATGCGGCCTTAGAGCCCTCCTGGCGTGTACCGAATCCTCCGGCGTGGCTGGGACTGCTACTGGTGGGGTCCATTCTGGCTGCGGCGGTATCGGTGCGGCACAACGTGCTGCGCTGGCCCGCACTCGCCGTGGTGGCTGGGCTGGTCGGGCTGCTGGTGGCGAGTCCGTGGGCGTCTGCGATCGAACCGGGAGAGCTGGAACTCACCGTGATCGACGTGGGCCAGGGCGATAGCCTGCTGCTGGTTTTCCCGCAGGGCAAAACGATGTTGATCGACGGCGGCGGACGCTTGGAATACGGAGTGGTCAAGCGGCGTTCCAATCTCGACATCGGCGAAGACGTGGTTTCCAGCTACCTGTGGTCGCGCGGCTTCCGCCACATCGACGTGATCGCCGTGACCCACGCCCATCAGGATCATGTCGGCGGACTGCGCTCTCTGATGGAAAACTTTCATCCGTCCGAGCTGTGGACGGGAGCGAACCCTCCTCCTGCGCTGTTGCAGCAAGCCGCCCGCCAAGGAGTGCGCGTTTCCGAACGGCGCGCGTCGGATGCCTTTCCGTTTTCAGGCGGAAGCGTGCAGGTATTGGCTCCAGCGCTGGACTACGTTCCGACGGCGCCGGGCAACAATGATTCTTTGGTCCTGCGCGTCTCCTATGGGTCGCGATCCTTCCTGCTGACCGGCGATCTAGAGCGCGCCGAGGAGCGGAGATTACTCGAATCCGGGAGGCTGTTACGCACCGATGTGTTGAAAGTGGGCCACCACGGCTCGCGCACGTCGACCACCCAGGAGTTTCTGGACACCGTGTCTCCCTTGGTCGCGGTAATCTCGGCAGGCTTCGAAAACTCCTTCGGCCACCCCCATCCGGATGTAGTGGGACGCCTGGAGGCCCGGCACACAACCATCCTGCGAACCGACGCGGCAGGGCTCGCCACGGTACGGACGGACGGTAAGCGATTGAATTACTTGGTTCAAGCGTGGCAACCTCCGGCCAAACTGCTGGCGCTCCCGGTGCATTTGGTACACTGACAGGACAGGGCGACTCGCGCCCACTACGGTTTCCGAAGTGCGCTTACTCGTCCTTTTACTCGCGTCTGCCTTGGTGGCAACCCCCGTCTCCACGACATCGTTCCCAACGGAGCTTTCCGCGGAACTGAATGACGTCGTGCAACGCTATGTATCCGCTACGCAACTGCAACGTCGGGCGATGCTGGGCGCGCAGATGGAAATGAAGATCGACGGCCGTTTCACCAAACTGCGGGAACAGGGCCAAATGCGGGTGTTGCGAACCGTCTCCAACCTGGGCGAGCTGAGCAGCAAGATGCTGGAGTTCAGCGGTGACAATCGCATCAAGACGGAACTGATCGCCCGCTTCCTGGAAGCCGAAACCACCAGCAAGGCCTATGGTGCCATGATGATCGCGCCGCAGGACTATGAGTTCAAAGTCAAAGCGATCCTCACACATGACGGCCAGAAGACCTACGTATTCGAAGTGATCCCGCGCAAAAACGACGCCGGCCGGTTCCGCGGCGAATTGTGGGTGGATGGCACCACCGGTATGCCGCTGCGTGAGGCCGGACTACTAGTGAAAAGCCCCAACCTGCTGTTGACGAACCTGCGCTTCGCGCGAGACTATGAATTGCAGGACGGGGTTTCCGTCGTAAAACATTTTCAGAGCAGCACGGACGTCCGTCTGTTGGGCGTCGGGAGTGCTGAGCTTGACGTGAATTTCAGCAACTTTTCGCGGATTTCCGCGGAACAGCCCGCTCGCGAGGAACGTCTCTAAACAAACATGCGAACGCTATTCTTGAACCCACCCTCCTTCCAGGGCTTCGACGGCGGAGCCAGTTCCCGCTGGCCGTCCACGCGCGAAATCGAATCCTATTGGTATCCGGTGTGGTTATGCTACCCCGCGGGCATGATCAAGGACAGCAAAGTACTGGACGCCCCCCCGCACGGAGTCTCCATCGAGCAGACCGTGGAGATGGGCAAGGATTTTGAGTTGCTGGTGCTGTTCACCTCCACTCCCGGTTTTCACGTGGACGTGAAGATTGCGGAGATGATGAAGGACGCCAACCCGAAGTTGAAGGTATGCTTCGTAGGTCCCCCGGTCACCACGGAACCGGATAAGGCACTGGATTCGACCAGAGCCATCGATTTCATTGTTCGCCGCGAGTTTGACCACCAAATCGCCAACTACGCCAAGGGCGTACCGTTGGAAGAGTTACCGGGTGTAAGCTTCCGCAAGAATGGCGTGAACGTTCACAATGCGGAAGGCCCAGTGATTGAGAACCTCGACGAACTGCCGTGGGTCAGCAAGGTTTATAAGCGCGACCTCGATTTCCGGCGCTACAACGTTCCGTTCCTGCTGAATCCGTTTGTCTCGCTCTACACCTCGCGTGGTTGCCCCGCGATGTGTACCTTTTGCCTGTGGCCGCAGACCCATTCCGGGCATCGCTGGCGCTTGCGTTCAAAAGAAGACATCGTCAACGAAGTGAAGTACATCAAGGAAAACTTCCCGGGCTTGAAGGAAATCTTCTTCGACGACGACACCTTCAACTACCGCGAAGCCCGCACCATTGAATTGTGTAAAGAATTTGAGAAGCTGGACTTCACCTGGTCCTGCACCTCGCGCGTTACCACTTCAGAAGACACGCTGAAGGCGATGAAGGATGCCGGATGCCGATTGATGATCGTCGGTTACGAAAGCGGCGACCAGCAAATCCTCAAGAACATCAAGAAGGGCGCCACCATTGACATGGCGCAGCGCTTCACCAAGAACGCGCATAAGCTTGGCCTGACGATTCACGCCGACTTCATCGTCGGATTGCCGGGTGAAACACGTGACACCATCCGCAAGACCATCGACTTCGCCAAGAACCTGGATTGTGAAACCATTCAGGTCTCCATCGCCCACGCCTACCCTGGCACGGAATTCTATGACTTCGCCAAGCAGAACTCGCTCATCAGCATCGGCAAAATGAGCGACGACCAAGGGCATCAACTTCCACACGTTATCTACCCCGGCATCCTGGATGAAGGCGAGATGATGGAGTGGGTGGAACGCTTCTACGGCGAGTATTACTTCCGTCCGAAGGCCGCTTGGCGCATTGTCCGTAAGGCGATTTTCGATAACAGCGAACGCAAGCGCCTGTACAAGGAAGCTCGCGAGTATATGACGCTCCGCGCCAAACGCAAAAAGTACGTTGCGGATATGAAAGCTGGCGCCAACGTATAAATGAATCCCGACCTACGCTGGAAGACGAGAGCGTTCGCCGCGTACGTCATCTTGAGCAATTCATTGGGGAACTTGTTCCTGGCGTTAGGGATGCGCTCCTCCGCTGAGGTCAGCTCCGCTCTTTCCTTCCTGGCTGCGATTTTCAATCCTCTGGTCATGCTGGGTATCGCGCTCTTGATTTCGTGGATGCTCTCACGGATGGCGATGTTCAGCTGGGCGGATCTAACCTACGTGTTGCCTGTAACAGCATTCGGCTATGTGGTCAGTGCCGTGCTGGGTTGGGCTTTCCTGGCGGAGACGATCACGCCGGTGCGCTGGGCCGGGACGCTTCTCATTGTCGCGGGGACGGTACTGGTAGGGCTCGGCGATCCGCACGCGGAGAAGAAGACATGAAGGCCCCTTTATGAAGGCATGGCTACTGTTGAGCGTCGTGGTTGGTGCGACCGTCGTCAGTGACCTGCTGCAAAGTTTCGAGATGAAGCGTCAAGGCGAAGTGCGCACCGCGGCAACATTTCTAGCCAGCGTCTTCCAGAAGAAGCTACTGATTCTTTCCGTCCTGAGCATGGCCGTCTCGTTCTTCTCCTTCATGGCACTGGTGCAGATCGCGGACCTGAGTTTTGCGGTCCCCGCATCGGCCGCCAGCGTCGTACTCGAAACAATCCTGGCCAGCGTGATCTTGAAGGAACGCGTGGACCGTCGCCGCTGGATGGGCGTTGCCTGCGTCGCCTGTGGCGTATACTTGCTGGCGTTGTGATCATCGAAATCATCTGCGGCGTGGCTGCTGGCTACCAGTTGTTTGCGGTGGTCGCCTGCCTGGTGTTTAAGAGGCAGAAACAAGACGCTCGCCCGCAGCCCGCAGCGGTCAGCATCCTGAAGCCGGTTCATGGCATGGAGCCGTCGATGCGCGAGGCCATCGCATCCCATGCGACGCTGCAAGGTGACTACGAATTCCTCTGCGGCGTGCGTGACGGAGATCCGGCGGCGGGCGTAATCGCGGAGTTCTCGAAGGCTCGCGTTGTGCCGGTGAGGACGCAGGCACCCAATGGCAAGGTCGGTGTCTTGATCGACTTGGCACGCCAAGCGAAGAATCCAATCCTCATCGTGAACGACGCGGACATTCGCGTGGAGCCAGACTACATCGATCGTGTCACAGCACCGCTGGCCGATCCTTCGATCGGACTCGTGACTTGTTTGTATCGCGCCGAAGGTTCCACCTTCGCTGCACGATTCGAGGCCCTCGGCATCGCCACCGACTTCGCGCCCTCAACGCTCGTCGCGCGACTGGTGGGCGTGGACGAATTCGCGATGGGCTCCACCATGGCATTCCGGCGCGAGGCGCTTGACCGCATCGGAGGCTTTGAATCCATCCAGAACTATCTCGCCGACGACTATCAGCTTGGTCAACGCATCCACGCACTCGGTCTCAAGTGCATGTTGAGCGACATGATCGTGACCACGCACCTCAGTGGCTCCTGGCGCGACGTGTGGCAACATCAAGTCCGCTGGTCGCGCACCATTCGCGTATCCAACTTCTGGGGCTATCTCGGCTTGCCCGTGACGTTCGCCAGCTGGTGGGCGCTGGTCGCAGCCCTCACCGGGAACTACACCTTCGCCATCGCAGTCATCGCCGCCCGCATGTTGATGGCGAGCGTTGCAGGATGGTCTGTCCTTCGCAGTGCCGAGACGTTGCGGCTGTGGGCACTCATTCCTCTACGCGATATGTTTGGGGCGGCGGTGTGGTGCGCAGGGCTCTTCGGAAACACCGTTCTGTGGCGTGGACGAAGGCTTCGCCTGGACCAACTCGGGCGAATCGAACGGTAATTTTCGCTGTTACGCAAAGTTTACTAGGTGGAATGCATGGCGAAATATGGCGTTTTCCATCCTGTTTTCCTCTAGTTACGAGTTTGGCATAAGCCGTGCATAAGTAAGGCCATCAGTCGCTAAGGAGGCTGAAGGCACATGGAAACAACGAATAACATTTCAAACTCAACCGAGAAAAGCTCGGGTGCAGTGAAGTGGGTTGTGGGCGGCGCGATGGGAGCTATGCTGATCGCGAATGGAGTGCTGTACCAGCGCGTGAACACGCTCCAGACGGATTTGTCTAGCCAGCGCTCTGCCGTGCAGACACAATTCACGGAGATCCGTGATGTCACGGCCTCCTCGGCGGCTGCAATGAATCGCGGCTTCGAGGATTTGAGCGTTCAATTGAAGGAAGGCACTCACTCGGCGAGCGTCGCGGGACAACGTGCCGCGGCTTCCGCTCTGACGAATGCGCAAAAGAACGCGGAGAAGCTGGTGGCTCAAGTGAAAGAAGAGCAGCAAGCATCCGCTGAGAAGTTTACTCAGGAAATCGGCGCAGTAAAGTCGGTCACCGAAGAGCACACCGCCAAGGTGAGTGGACTCGAGACCAGCGTAGGAGCTGTTAAAGATAGCGTTGGTACGGTTCGGGAAGAAGTAGCGGCCACTCGCTCTACGCTCGACCAGACGATTGCGGATCTGAAATCAACCCGCGGCGATCTGGGCGTACAAAGCGGCTTGATCGCAACCAACTCGAAAGAACTGGCGGCCTTGCGCGACTTGGGCGAGAAGAATTACTTCGAGTTCACCATCCGCAAGGGAGCCGCTCCGACGAAGGTCGCGAACATGACCATCGAGCTGAAAAAGGTGGACGCGAAACGTAACAAGTACAACGTCGCGGTCCTGGCCGATGACAAGCGCATAGAGAAAAAGGATAAGACGGTGAACGAGCCTGTACAGATGTATGTGGGCGGCAACCGTCAGCCTTACGAGATCGTGGTCAACGAAGTGAAGAAAGACACTATCGTCGGCTACGTTGCCGTGCCGAAAGTTCTTCGCGCGGCGCGTTAAGTAACCCCCAACAAACACTCTCTTGAACCTTTCGGGCGCGAGGCTACAAACCTCGCGCCCGGTTTTTATTTTGAGGACCGACCCTGTATGCTTGCGGTATACAAACGCGCTGGTAGCATTCCTTGCCGGCACTTCACTGGGCGGCAACGTGAACTATCTCGCGGATTGCGGAAGTCGTAGTCAGCGCACCCGAACAATTGATACTTTGCCTTCTTCAATCTTTAATTTTTCCTCATGCGCGGGAGCTCCGTTCATGGATTCCACACGCACTGTGTATTCCCCGGGTTTGATGAGCAGCCCTTGCGCAAAGTTGCTCAATTCATCCGCGTGGCCGTAGAACTTTCCATTCAGATAGACTGCTGCGTATTTGTCGAAGCCGACGGTGCGCATGCGACCGAAGGGACCTTGCGGCGTCGGAAGCGCGCGCAGATGTTCTGAAAGTGTGATCGTTTCGCCCGGGTGAATGGTGATCTTTGTTTTGAGATCCTCATAGCGGGGATCAGAGAGAAGGATCTCGTGTTCCCCTGCGGTGAGAGTATATTTCCGGGCTCTGCGGAAGTTGGCAGCGGAGCCCACGTACTTGCCGTCAATGAAAACGCCAGCCCTGCTGGGACTCACTTTGGTCTTGAGAGCGCCGGTGCGCGGCTCGCCATCCTGCGCCACCGCCGAGGGTGTGATCGTCAATACAACGGACAGCAGGGCAGCAGCGGTTAGGATGAGTTTCATAGGTGGTCTCTTATCTCATGATAGAGCGCGGAGGAAGGCAGCGGCTTTATGGCTGCTCTCTTCGTATTCGTCGGCGGGGATGGAATCCGCAGTGATGCCGCATCCCGCGTAGTAATGGACCCGGCCGTTCTCGGTAAATGCCGTACGGATGGCGACGGAAAACTCCATGTCGCCGTTGAGCCCAATCCACCCGATGGCGCCCATACAGGGTCCGCGGCGCTGGCCTTCTTCGCGCATCGCGACGCGCATGGCCTCGATCTTCGGAGCGCCGGTGATCGACGCGGCGGGAAACGCGGCTCGCAGTAGATCGATCGGGCTGGCGTTGTCTCGTAGACGGCCTTGCACGGTAGAGACGCTGTGGTGCACTGTGGGCAGCGTCATCAACTCGGCGTGTCGGATGACTTTTACCGAGCCGGTTTGGCAGACCCTTGAAAGATCGTTGCGGACGACGTCTACGATCATGGCGAGCTCGGCTCGATCTTTTTCGCTCGCGAGCAGTTCGGTTGCCAGGGCAGCGTCTTGTTCCGGAGTCCTTCCCCGCGGACGGGTCCCCTTGATGGGAGCCGACTCCACGATGCCGGCTTCGACTTTCAGAAATAGCTCGGGGCTGATAGAGAAGAGAGTTCGATGGTCGTCAATGCGAATGAAGTTTTCGTAGCGTGCGGGACTGATGGCGCGCATGCGTTGGAAGAGATCCCATTCGGTCCCCGGCTCTAGGGGCGCGTCGAGGGAACGGCAGAGGTTCGTCTGGAAGATATCCCCAGCGTGGATGGTCGCGACGATTCGGGCGACTGCGGCTTCAAAGGCTTCGCGATCGAGGTTGCTGTGACACTCCACTTGCTGACGTTTGCGGGTCGATGGGGTGGGCACTTCAGGACCTTTGACGAGATTGAAGTAGAGTTGTGGGAAGAACGAATCGTCGGGGGGCAACGGGCCAATGTCTTCTAGCTCCGCTGCTAGGTCGTATGCGAGAAAGCCCTGGAGCCGACCTTGCAAGCCGCGACAAGCTTCGTAGACGGCCTCCAGAATGTCGAACGCGCGGCCTTGCAGTTCCACGCTCCCCGTTGGCGTAGTGAAGACACCGCGCCCAGCACGATAGGAGATCGTGGCTAGCGGGAGATCGGTGTCAGAGACCATAACTCCCAATTGCCGCACCATTGCCTGGAGCTGTTCGGGAGACTGGCGATCAGACCACATGCGCAACCTGCCCGGCCAAGAAGTTTTCAAAGATTCGGGCGCCGTGTTCCGTCAAGAATGATTCCGGATGGAACAACACCCCTTCGACGGACCGACCACGCAGGCGGCATCCCATAATGTTGCCGTCTTCGCTCCACGCCGAGATTTCAAGGTCTTCGGGCACGGTGGACGGATCCACAATCAGTGAGTGATAGCGGCCCGCCAAAAATGGATTCGGCAATCCGCGAAGTACCCCTTGATTGTCGTGTTTGATCGCAGACGCCTTGCCATGCACCGGATGCCCGGATGGCCTCACGACAGCGCCCGCCACGGTCGCGATCACTTGCATGCCGAGGCACACACCCAGAATCGGGATGCGATCACCAAAGGTCTTCACGACGTCAGCACAGATGCCAGCTTGATTTGGTCCGAACGGACCCGGGGAAAGAACGATGTGGTGCGGTTGGAGGGATTCTAACTCGGAGAGAGTAATGCAGTCCGAGCGGTAGACACTACATCTACCGCCCGCTGCTTCTAATGCGTCCACCAGATTCCAGGTGAAAGAGTCATAGTTGTCCAACACTACAACTCTTTTCATGGGATCAGAAATTACAGCTTCACCGCGCCGGTACGCCAGCCTTCGGCGTAGGATTCACGGACGACCGAGGAGTAGGGAACGGGGCTGACAACGACGCGAACTTCGAGCTGCTTGTGGCGTTCGACAGTGGTCTTCTTGGTTCCACCATTCTCTTCGCCCC
>CALQCC020000010.1 GCA_943328975.2 Bordetella parapertussis
CCGCAAGCTCGATGGTCATCGTGACCTCTGGGCCTTGGCCAATATCCTTGGCCGTTCGCCTGTTTCCAACGCCACTCCGCAACCCAAAGTGGCGTAAGATGAATCTGCCCGCCGTGTTGACCTTCAACTAAACGCGGGACACCATCCCGACCATCCCAATGGCCCATTTTGCTGTCGCGTCCGTGTAGCCTCCGCTTAGAATTACGAATAGACCCGCCCCAAGAGCAACAACAGAAACTAGGACTCTTGCTACAAAGTTCCAGCGTTCCTTGACGCTAAACTTCGACGAAGCCTGCCTACTGTTTTCGGCTCTCGATCCAGTCTTTGACGATTTCAATGCCTTCTCTGATGTGGGTCCCAAAGATTGGAGATTCCTTATGCGGCGTGGTTTTGACGATCTCGACAGGTTTGTGGCTCTCAGGTTCCGCAGCGCAAACCTGACTAGTGACGACGTCCTCCACGGGCTGCCATTCGCCTACAAATTCCCTCTCCATTTCGCGCATCGAAGAGTTCAGCAGTTCCTGATCTTCTTCGTCCCAGACTTGTGGCGTGATATTCGGCTCAATTCCAGGACTGCGAAGATCCAACCCTTGTCGGGCAAACCCATAGGCATTAACAGCGGCGCGGAGCCCATCTATGATCTCTGGGAGGACAGCCATCTGTACCGATTTATCAAACCGAATAGCAGCCAGAAGACAGTCCAGATGAAACTGGGTCCACGTTGTATAAAAAATAAAGTTGGATGCGAACGCCTCATCAGTTGAACGTTTCTCTGCGGGGGAATCGCCAGCGACACTGATCTTTCCAATCAGTCGACTGGTCCTACGAAGAGTCCAAACTGTGAACATGGCCTGATCGCGGACTTGTTCCCCGAAACGAGTCAGTCCCTGCTCCCTAAACTCAGACTCCAACTCACAAAAAGACTCGTCCGACACACGTTCGACGACCTTCGGGGGCACGACTAAATGCACAAGAGAAGCTAGCGAAGTCACGCCTCTGGCGTAACCTCGGAAGACTTCCTGCCGAGTATTCACGAACTCCTCTTTGGTCTGCGCTCCGATGCAGCGAAGTAACATTTCGTCGAGTAGCGTAAAAATATCTTTCAACGCGCCTTCGACCGATGGCGCTAGTTCTCCCGCCCCGACTTTGCGTTTGGATGGAAACCCCACCAAGGCCAGCAGGCCATCTAATCCGACAGATCCGACATTCTGCGGAGCTAATGAAAGAGCTTCATTCATAGTAGTTACGATCGCTCTATTTTAGAGAGACGCTTTGGTCTAGATATTGGTGTCAAGTATTCCACGTTGGACACACTCCCCGCAAGCGAAAGAATCGGCAACCTGCTCACTAAGCGTTAGCCCAATAAGCCATCTGCGCCTATCTACAGTTGCGCATATCGGAGAATTCGATGCTGACTTTAAATGTCTAATCATCTGAGCCACAAGGCCCGAAGTACGGTCATTGGAACGTGACTGGCGGTGAAGGAGCCGAACTCTAATGATCGGCACACCTGGGACAGCGGGTCGACTCCGCCACCTTCCGTTCAAGTTTCAAAAACCAAACAAAAGACGCGCCGGAATCGTCGCTCATGTGGAAAGCAGTGCATTCTCTAGGAACAACGATATTGCTGTACTAAGACTAACTGAACTTGCCCTTGCTGTCAATAGTATAAGACGTTGAAAACATGGGTTTTATCCTGGATTTCTGTGTAACGTGTTGCAGGCAAAGAGATTTCATGCTAGTATGCCAAGTCCTAAACCGACTCCTGGGGTAAGAGTAAAAGAGCCGAATCGAAGTGCTTCTCCGAATTGCTAGGGACGTTGAGAAAACCGAGCAAACAGTCACGAACCGGCCCTAGCCGCATTCATCGGCGGCCATTACTCTGTCATACTTGAATCGTGACCCTCGACGAACTTCAGCGGGAATACGCGCCGCTCCGCCAGCAAGCTGACGCTGTGCGGAGCTATCTTTGACGCCCCCACCCGCAAAGCACAATTAGCCGCCACCGAAGACCAGATCAACGCGCCTGACTTCTGGAACAGTCCTGAAAAAAGCCAGAAGGTGATGCAGGACCGCAAGCGCCTGGAAGAACAGGTCGCGCAGGACGCGAAAATCTCCGCACAGGTCTCCGACCTCGATACGATGTTCGAACTTCTCAAGGAAGGCGAAAACGTCGAGCCCGACATTCTGCGCGACATGAAGACGCTCACCGCCGATCTCGGGAAGCTCGAGACCGCCATGTTGCTCTCCGGCGAGAACGATTCGGCCAGCGCGATCATCACCATTCATCCCGGAGCGGGTGGCACCGAAAGCCAGGATTGGGCGGAGATGCTGCTGCGCATGTATTACCGCTGGGCGGAACGCAACGGCATGCAGGTGGTGGAAACCGATCGGCTGGAAGGCGAAGGCGCGGGCATCAAATCCGCCACGTTCGAAATGAACGGACCCAACGCTTACGGTTTGCTGCAGAGCGAGGTCGGCGTGCATCGCTTGGTGCGCATATCGCCCTTCGATTCCGCCGCGCGCCGCCACACGTCGTTTGCGTCGGTGTTCGTTTACCCGCAAATCGACGACGAAATTATCATCGACATCAAGACCGAAGACCTGCGTGTCGATACTTACCGAGCCTCGGGAGCCGGCGGCCAGCACGTCAACCGGACCGACTCCGCCGTTCGCATCACGCACTTGCCCACCAACATCGTGGTGCAGTGCCAGAACGAGCGCAGTCAACATAAGAACCGCGCCAGCGCGATGAAGCAGCTCCGCTCCAAGCTCTATGACCATGAGATGGCCAAGAAGAAGGCGGAGGAGCGCAAGCTCGAAGACACCAAGCTGGGCATCAACTTTGGCAGCCAGATTCGCAGTTACGTGCTCGCGCCGTATCGCATGGTGAAGGATCATCGCACCAAGCTTTCCATTGGCGATGTGGACCGCGTGCTCGACGGCGACCTCGAAGAATTGATCCACGCCTTCCTCGTGTTCCGCAAGACCGGCAAGACCGCAGCCACTGGCGGTAAAGATGACATTGACGATTAGTGAGGCCGCGGCGCGATTGCGCGCCGGTGAGGTTGTCGCATTTCCTACCGAAACCGTCTACGGGCTGGGCGCCAATGCCCTCGACGCCGCTGCCGTTCAACGAGTCTACGATCTAAAGCAGCGCCCTTCGACGAGCCCGCTCATCGTCCATGTCGACTCAATCGAAATGGCTCGGACGCTGGTGACCGAATGGTCTCCGCTCGCCGACGAACTTGCGCGGCGCTACTGGCCTGGACCGCTCACCCTGGTCCTGCCGAAGCAGCCGCAAATTCCCGACATCGTTACCGCGGGGCTCCAGACCGTGGGCATCCGCATTCCGGCGCATCCCATCGCGCTCGCGCTGATCAAGGAAGCTGGGATCCCCTTGGCGGCTCCTAGCGCGAACAAGTTCACCGGAATCTCGCCGACCACCGCAGAACACGTCAGGGAAGCTTTCGGTGACGCCGTCCCCGTGCTGGATGGTGGGCCGTGCGAGGTCGGCATCGAGTCCACGGTCGTTGCGGTCGAAGGATCGAAGCTCACTTTACTACGGCCTGGCATGATCAGTCTCGGTGATCTGGAACTGGCTACTGCTACTGACGAAGCGCACCCCGCCCCG
The DNA here is from genome assembly GCA_943328975.2 of Bordetella parapertussis. GTDB lineage: Bacteria > Acidobacteriota > Terriglobia > Bryobacterales > Bryobacteraceae > Palsa-187. Next base: position 3,635 of record CALQCC020000010.1, read on the forward strand.
GGCATGCACCATCGCCATTACAGCCCCCGCACGCCGCTGCTGCTGATTACCGATATCGCTCAACTCCCGGACGCGAACGGAGCCTACATCTGGCATACCCAATCCGCGTCAGCCGCCCGAGCGATTCACTTGCCTGCGGACCCTGCCCAGTACGCAGCTCAACTCTACGCCGTCCTTCACCAACTCGACCACGAAGGCCTTCCCTGGATTGCCGTGGAGGCTGTGCCTGCGACGCCCGAATGGTCTGCCATCCGCGACCGTCTGCAGCGAGCCGCCACCAAATAAAAACGGCGCCCACCCCGAAGGATGAGCGCCGTGGATTGTAGAGCAGCTTCGCTTAGAAGTAGAACTTCGCGGCGATCTGGAGAATGCGTTGGCTGTTCGCACGAATGTTGCTGAGCGAACCGAAGCCAAAACGGCCACCGGCGCCACCCTGCTGTGTCGGCAGGTTGACGATCTGGCCAGCCGCGTTGAACTGCGCCGCGGTGTTCAGAGTGCCCCACTGCGTGTGGTTAAACACGTTGTAGGCTTCCAGGCGCAACTGCAAATATGTCCGTTCGTTGAAGTTGATCTTCTTGAATACCGACATATCCCAAGTGTGAGTTCCGGGTCCGCGGATCTGATTGAAGCCGGAGTCGAAACCCTGGCTGCCCGGCAAGGCGGGAGCGAAGCACGACGTGTTGATGAATTTGTAGATCGACTTTTCATCGTGCGACAATTTCGGCGCACAAGTGAATTGCACGCGAGGAGCGACGTCTTCGCTACCCGTGATCTGGCGGTTCAGAGCCTGAGCACCGACGCCCGTGATGCTGTAGCTGATGTTGGTCGGGGAACCCGAGGTCATCGTGGTCAGACCGGAGTACTGCCAACCATCGAAGATGGTCTTTCCGACCTGGTTATCGATCATGTGCATACGGCGGCTGAGGCCCGGGAGGTCAACGATGTAGTTGAAGGTCAACACATGCGTACGATCCAGACTTAGATTGCCGTAGTTTGCGGCGCGGTTGTTGTTGATGTGACCACCGTCTACGCCCATGGCGTGAGACCACGTGTATGCTACGCCCAGGATAAAGCGCCCGGCGCGCTTGTTCAGGGCTGTCTGTAGCGCATTGTAGCTGGCCGAAGTGCCTGTGGTGTACTGCGTGCCACCGGTGTATCCGAGGTAGGGGCGATAGAAGTTGGAGGGCTTCGTCGTGCCGTTCGGAAGGAGGTTCTGCGCAAGCTGAGCGCTACCGAGAGCGACCAGGTTGAACGGCTCGGCCAAGGTGAGGTGGCGCGATTGAGAACCCACGTAGGAGACATCAAGCACGGTGTTGCCGGCCAACTGACGCTGCATCCCAAGGTTAAATTGGTACACCGTCGGTACGTGTCCGTCGTCGGAGATGCGAGTCACCTGCAAGGGACGGTTCACCAGGTTCGTGCCCGTAATCGTGGACAGGTTGCCGTTCTGAATTTCCGGCGTGGTCAACGTCGGAGCATTCGTGACGAAGTTTGACGTGTAGCCCACGCTGAAGGTCGCGATGCGTTCATAGAACACGCCACCACCCATGCGGAGTACGGTCTTGCTATCAAGCTGGTATGCCAAGCCTAGGCGAGGTGACCAGTGGATGCCGCGGCTGTTGATCAGGCCACGCGGCGCGGTCTTGTTGGAGACAACCATGCCGTTGAAACGATCGCCGACGCCGGCAACCAGGGAGCCATCCGGGGCCAACTGAACGGCCTTCTTGGGGTCATAGGCTTCAAACGAGAAGTTCGCCATCTGGTCGCCCTTGTCGTGCAGAGGTTGGATGTAGGCCATACGCAAGCCGTAGTTCAGGGTCAGCTTACGGCTAACCTTCCAGCTATCCTGCGCATACCATTCCCATTGCGTGTACGGATATTCCGGCAGCAGCGAAGCGCTGGTCTGGGAGTAGGAACGGAAATTACCGAGCAGTGCGTTGGAGAAGGCCCAGTTCGTGTCACCCGGATTGGCCGTATCACGGCTGAAGTCGATGTTGCTGTTCAGCGAGCGGAACGGATTTTCCGTCTTCACGGCGTATTCGTAGTACACACCGAACTTGAAGGTGTGATTGCCGGCCAGCTTGGTGACGCTGTCGGTGATGTTGTAGACCGGGTTCCGGTTCGCATAAGGCACGCCGGAGAAGTTGGTCATGCGGTTGTTGTTCGCGACGAAGTTGGATACGCCGCCGAAGGTGAAGTTCGGAATCAATCCGATCGGGTCGGAATTGGGGAACAACATCGGAATCGTGATGCCCGCGTTCTTGCGGTAGTACACGCTGTCCGCTGCCGGAGGATCGCCAGGGATGCCGTTTACCGAGTAGCCGAACTGGAAGTCGTTGATCAACGACGCGTTCGCGACGTACACCACGTCACCCAACAATGACCAGCCGTAGGTGGGAGCGGTGAAACCTGTCAAACCTAGGTTGTTGCCTGTATCAGCGCGGCCGTAGGGACGAACCTGCGTGGACTTGGAGTTCAGATGGCGACCATAGGCGCGCCACTTCGAGTTGATGTTAAGGTCAACGCGATAGACCTGATCGAAGGTCGGATCCGAGTTCGCTACAGCCGATTCGTAGTTGAAAGCCGGGTTGCCGGAGATGTTCGGAGTCGGCAACCAGTTCAGCGTCTGCGGCCCGTACTGATTGAACCGCGCGACCGGCACGATGTTGCCGGGGAACTGGGCGCCACCGTTGGCGGGATCCTTGATTACCTGCAAAACGCCCGCGCCGTCGCGAGAGTTTGAGAAGTTGCCGCCACGTTCGGCGGCGGTCGGCATCATCAGGCGAACGGGCGCGGCCGGAAGCTTCTGGCGGCCCCATTCTTGCGAGGCGAAAAAGAAGATCTTGTCTTTCCCGTTGACGATTTTCGGAACCGTGACCGGCCCACCGAAGGTCCAGCCCGTCTGCATAAAGCGGTAGATCGGACGCGTTTGGCCGTTTGAATTCGCGATGAAATTATTCGCGTTCATGAACTCGCCGCGTTTGAACCACCAGCCGCTGCCATGGAATTGGTTCGTACCGCTCTTCGTGGCTACCTGAACTTGTGCGCCAGAGTTGCGGCCAAATTCGGCGGCTGCGCTATTCGTGGTGACCTTGAATTCCTGGATCGAGTCCAGGTTGAGGCGGTAGCCAAATCCAACCTGCGTGTTCACGCCGGTGTCGGTAACGTTCTGGCCGTCGACGGTGAAGTTGTTCGCCGAGGTGCGCTGGCCGTTGAAGCTGCCACCTAGGCCGCCGTCCGGGATAGCTCCAGGAACCGTGCGTGTCAGGGTCGTATAGCTGCGGCCATTCACCGCGATGTCGACGATCTGACGGCCCGTGACGATGCCGGAGCGTTCCGCGGTGACTGTTTCGAGCGGCGTCACTGTTGCTTCAACAGTGATGGATTCGCCGGTTGTACCCACTTGCATTACGATCGCCGGCAAGCCGATACGGTCGTTCAAGTTCAGGACGATGTTCTCCTGGTTGTAAACCCGGAATCCCGGGGCTTCAATCGTTAATTTGTAACTCGCAGGATTGAGCGGCGTGATGACGAACGAGCCTTCATTGTTCGTCGTTACCACTCGCGTAGCCCCTGTCGCTTGATTGGTGAGCGTAACATTGGCATTTGGCATGACTGCGGTTGCCGGGTCGACCACCGTACCGCTGATGGATCCCGTGTTTTGTGCGTGAAGCGCTATCGAAGCGCAGAGGAACAACGCGGCGATGGTACTTAGGCGCGTTGCCCACAGATTTTTGAACATAGATTACCCCTTTAACCCCTAATTGAATCGCCGGATGGAATCTTGGCAGAAAGTCCGACGGATCTTCGTAAGTATATATCAAATCAATGACGAGGGGAAGGTTTGGCCCCATCCGTACTATGCCGAATGGGCCACTGCTGCGGTGGGTCCGGTCTCGCTCTGGACTGGTTTGGGCGCGGCTTCTAACCCCAGCGCGAGCTTTTGCCGCAACGCGCTATCGATGCGCTGTGCGACGGCGGGATTCTCCTTCAGGAACGTTCGTGCGGTTTCGCGACCCTGGCCTAGGCGTTCGCCCGCGAAGGCGAACCAGGAACCCGATTTTTCCACGATCCCGTGCTCCACTCCCATGTCGATGAGGTCCCCCTCGCGCGAAATACCGTATCCATACAGAATGTCGACCTCGGCTTCCCGGAACGGTGCGGCGACCTTGTTTTTCACGATCTTGACCTTGGTGCGGTTGCCGAATACAACGTCTCCGTCTTTGAGCGCAGTGGAACGGCGGACTTCGACGCGGACCGAGGAGTAGAACTTCAGCGCCCGACCGCCGGTGGTGGTTTCGGGGTTGCCGAAGACCACGCCGATCTTTTCGCGCACCTGGTTGATGAAAACCATGCAGGCGTTAGCCTTCGCCACGGCTCCGGTTAGCTTTCGCATGGCCTGGGACATCAGGCGCGCGTGCAGGCCCATGAAGCTATCGCCCATTTCGCCCTCGATTTCGGCTTTGGGGACCAGGGCGGCCACCGAATCGACCACAACGATATCGACAACGCCGGAAGCGATCAGCGCGCTGGTGATTTCCAGGGCCTGTTCGCCGTAGTCGGGCTGGGAGATGAGTAGGTTGTCGACATCGACGCCGAGCTTGCGGGCATAGCCGGGATCGAGCGCATGTTCGGCGTCGACGAACGCGGCGGCGCCACCGGCGGCTTGCGCCTCGGCGATGAGATGCAGGGCGAGCGTCGTCTTGCCCGACGACTCGGGTCCGAAGATCTCGATGACGCGTCCGCGTGGGAATCCGCCTACGCCCAGGGCGGTATCGATGGAAATCGATCCGCTGGAAATCGTGGTGACGGGTAGGGCATTGCGCGATCCCAGGCGCAGGACCGAGCCTTTCCCGAATTGCTTGTCTAGCTGCGTGAGCGTCTGGAGAATCTGGCGGCTTTTCTCGGCGGATTGCATGGGTGTGGGTTCCTCGTGAAAAGGGTGCGCCGGGTCCGGTGAAACTCTCAGGAGAACTTGCGCGCGGCTGGGCTAAGGTTGCGCGAAGTGCCGCAGCTGGGCCAGGGGCAGAGGGCTGCTAAGTTATTGTCCTGGAAAGGCGAGGCTTGGCAATTTAGTTGCTCGACGTCGGGCGAGTGGAGGCAATTTTATGTTGATTCGTCATTTTATTCCGCTGGCCGTCGCGGTGATTGTGTTGCTTTGCGTGGGTGCGAACAAGGTGGGTGTTCCCGTCGCGCCGATCGCGGTGATCACCACCGTGGCATCGTTCCTACTGGCGTTGCAGTTGGAAGATCACAAGCTCGGCGATTTCCTGGCGGAGTTGATCCAGGCGTTCAAATCCGAACACCACGCCTGAGGGGCTATTTTAGGACCGGCTTGATGTAGGACCAGTGGTCGTGCACGATCTTCCATTGGCCGTTGATCCGCGCGTAGATCTTGGTCGAATTCCAGGGTCGATCGGGCGGAACTTCGCCGTTGAAGGTGACGCCGTAGTTGAGCAAGTTGTAGCTCAACACCGCGACGTCACCGTGATGCTGGACGTTGAGGTTCAGCATCTCGTAGCGGTCCACTTTGATCTTGCCGATCAGCGGAGCGTAATACTTGCGCATCGCTTCCAGGCCGTCGATGCGCTTGTCGGTGACGGGATCGAAATAGGTCACCTCCGGCGCATAGGTTTCGAGGTAGCCATTCGGGTCTCCATGCCCCCAGCGGTCCAGCGCGGCGCGTTCCATGGCGATGACGGTCTCCGGCTTGAAATCGTCAGCCGGAGTGCCACAGGAAACGCTGAGGCCACACGCTAAGAGCGACGTTGCAAGCAGAATCGGGCTTCGCATTCGTTTGAGTCTACTCTTCCGAACGCCCGTCAGTTTTTGACCCCGGATCGACCAAGTCCCGGACATCGTCGTTGGCGTCCCAGGCGCATTCCTCGCGGAGGTGGTCGGGGAGGGCGTTGAGTTCGAGAAGGCGGCGGACTTCAAACTCACGGAGGAAAGAACAGGGGCCGCGTTCATAGAGCGTGAGGAGCATTGCGACTTCGCTTGAGGGTTCGGGATGCTTCTTCCAGAGCTTGCGGAGCGACGACTGAAAGCTGTGGAGGACTTCGACGTCGGTCTCAGTATTGAACCAATCGAGCGCTAACGCGTGATCACCCGGCTCGAAATTCCACTGCAACAAATCGATGGCTTCGTCCCGGTGAGGGGAGCCTGTCTCGATCAGGCGAAACGCAAGTTCTCGCACTGCGGGTAGGGATCGTTGTCCAAGCGCACGGAGGGCCGCGTACGCGATTCGACCATCGCCGCTTTCCGCCAACTTGAAGATTGGTGCCGCGTCTAACGGGAACGGACTGTTGCCGAAAATCTTCAGGTGGCCGATTTGTTCTTCTGGGTCGCTCGCAGCGAGCAGGCCATGCGCGGCCTTTTCAAATTCCTCGTCGCTCGCACGTTCGGCCCATGTACCAAGGCGTATCCACCATCTCGGCATAGCGATCTTCGATTTCAGCTCTTCGTAGGTTTGGTTCGGGAATGCATCCCACTCTGCATCAGGCCATTTGTCTGGGGAGGCTTCGATAGCCTTGAAAAACGCGTTCACGCGCGGGTTCAGAATAGCCGTTGATCGTAGGGTGTCTAAGACGAGTTGCTCCCCGAGTTTGTCTTTGGCCGAAGATATGAGCCAACCGAGATCTACATCCGACCGTCCCTCGATCAAGAGTTCGCCAATTTTCTCGGCTGCGAAGAGCAAGCCTTTCATGCCGTCCATCGCGATAAAGCTGTTACCAATGCTCTCGCCGAAGCGAGGCCCGGGCTGGTACGCATCGTACATCGCCTGCTTCGCACGGGCGTCGTCGGCGTCCACAAGGTTGCATGCAAGCCAGAAGCGCTGCACGGAATCCCAGTTTTCAAGATCAGCCGGGAGAGCCTTCAGGACTTCATTGAAATAGAATTCCCGATCAGGCAACTTGTCGATGACCTCGAACATGAAACCGGATCGTGTGCCCTCACAAGTCGGATCAACCGCCCAACAGTGCAGGCAAGCGTCGAGGATTATGTCACGAAACTTGGAAACATCATGACTCCGCGCATACAACACCGCTCTTCCGTGCCCCACTTGCAAGGCATGGCGGAACTGCGCTTCGTCCATGTGTTCGAAGTGGCTCAGGCGTTCAGTTGTTCGGGGAACACGGCGTAACCCTTGGGTGGCGGGAACAGTTCTTCGATCAAGAGCAACCGCTTCCGCAGGTGACGGCTCGGCAACTGGCGTGGGCCGGTGTCGACGTCGATGTCGCAGCAGATGCCGTGCAAGTAGAGTGTCAGCGTATCGATAAAGCTCTGACGGGCGTACTTGGCAAAGTTGCGGTGCGCGATGGCGGATTTGCCGCGGCGCAGGGTTTGCTTGATGCGCCAACTGGCTTCGTCGACTTCACCGTGGACGTCGGCGGTGAGTTCTTCGCGCAGCAAGCGCAGGTAGCGGGCTTCCACGTCGGCGGACCACTGCTCGCCGATCACCGTGGCCAGCACTTGGTAAAAGCGGTAATGATACTCGGCCATCTCGCGATCTTTGAGCGCGAAGGCGAGCACTGTTTCCTTGTCCAGTACGAGTTGCGCGGAGGGCGAGGCTTGTCCGGCCGGCGGCTTCTCAGCGGAGACGTATTCGGGTGCCTCTTTTTTGGCCTTTTTCGCCAAGTAGGGTACCAGCAGGATGGAGAGCTTCGGCAGTGCGGCAGCGATCGTCGGCGGCAGTGCGGCTACTGGTTCCTTGATATATTCCTTCAAGTCCTCTTCCGGCATCGGGCCGGTGGAGCAGTAGTACGCCACGGACGGGTTGAGCGGGATCATCTCCCCGCGGAACTGTTCGGCGAACTGGCGGACACTAAGTTTTTTGGGATCGAGTTGCGCAGGCATTGACAGAGCTATTCCTATTGTAGGGCTTTTGCCGGACGGATCAGATTACAACCTGCGGGTAACCACAACGGTAATATCATCGGCGGGAGGGGCGCCTTCGGTGAATTCGGCGACGCTGGTGTGGATGGCACCGACGATTTCGGCTGCCGTTTTGCCCGAAAGTTCCGCCACCAAGTTGGCTAGGCGATCTTCGCCGTACTCTTCGTCATTGGGATTGGGAGCTTCGGTGACGCCGTCGCTGAACATCACCAGGACGTCGCCTTTTTCGATGGTGACGCGGAACTCTTCGTACTTGGCCATCGGCAAAATACCGAGGATGAGTCCGCCACCCGGCAGCAGTTCGTAGCCGCCTTGCGCACGGACCAGCACCGGCGGATTATGTCCGGCGCTTACATAGACCAGTTCCCCCGTCAACGGATCGAGGATGCCGAAGAAAAAGGTGATGAAGCGGTTATCCGGGCAGTTGCCGCAGGTGGATTTGTTGAGGCGCTCAATTTTTGTCGCCAAATTGTCCGACTCCTCGAACAACACGTGGACGCGGGCTTGCAGGCTGCTCATCAACAGCGCGGCGGGCATGCCTTTACCGGCCACGTCACCGACCATCAAGGCAATTTTTCCATCGGGGAAGCGGATAAAGTCGTAGTAGTCGCCACCGGCCAGCCGAGCAGGCACCGCGCGTGCTGCGATATCGAGGCCTTCGGTCTTGGGTGCTGCTTCCGGGAACAGGCGAGCCTGAATCTGCGCGGCCTGCTGCATCTCCTTCGCCATCGCGCGTTCGGCCTCTTCGATTTCGTTGAGGCGCGAATGTTCGATGCGGATGGCCGCGACGTTGGCCATCACCGTGAGCAGGTTCAGATCCTCGCGGGTAAACTCGCGGATGTGGTTTGGTGAATCGAGGTAAATGAGGCCGATGACGCGGTCGTTCGTCTGCAACGGAACGGCGAGCAGGCTACGGACCTTCTGCTCCACGATGCTCATGTGCTCTTTTAGATTCTGGTCGAGCTGAGCGTCACGGATCAGCAGCGAGTTCTTGTCTTTGAGCACGCGATCGCGAATCGTCTTGGAAATCTGGAAGCCCACGCCCCGTGCTGCGCGGACGCGCAGTTCGTCGCCTTCGAGCGTCATCAGCACGCCGCGGCCAGCCATGACGGCTTCCATCGAGAGGTCCATGATGACTTCGAACAATTCGTTTAGCGGACGATGCCCGGCCAATTCGCGACCGGCGCGAATCAGGGCCCAGGTCTGCGGATTGCCCGTCATAACCTGCGTACGGTTCATGTCTTCGGGGCCCGTGGTCTGCGTTCCCAACACACCGTCGAGGTTTGCGACGACGGTAGTGGACGTGCCGGTGGTGCCCTCGTCGCCCTCGACGAAGACGACCGTTCCTTGGGTGGGGGTTTGCTCCACGCCTGCGAATTCGATAGTGAGATGCCCCGCTGCGACGCGATCCCCGGGGTTGAACGGCATGAGGCCCTTGAGCAACTCACCGTTGAGCATGCTGCCGTTCTTGCTGTGTAGATCCTCGACCGTCCACTTGCCGTCGCTATAATTCAGCGCCAAGTGCTGGCGAGAGAGGCCAACGTCGTCCGGGTAAGAAAGCTGATTCTGATTGGAGCGACCGAGCGTCACCCGGTCATCGGTCAGGACGACCGTGGAAGTCCGGCCTTCAAGATCGCGGAGGATAAACTCGCGGGTGGCGGCTGGCAGACTGGGGTTCACAGTCCTCCTAATCTAACATGCAGAGCGGAAAGGGCGCGACAAGGCATATGTTCGATCCGGGCGGCACCGTCGATAAGAAGCGTGAGCTTGGCCGTCCGGCTCTTGACCGATGGCGGTGGGATCGTGCAAAATGAGACGGTCACTTGGCGGCTGAGCCGTATCTTGAGGAGAATGAATCTGTTGCGGAAGAAATTCTCGTTCGGACAACATCTATACCCACGCCTCGCGCTGGTTCTAGCGGGTCTGGCACTACTAGCGATTCCGTTTTTGGAATCGGCGGGCGCGGCGACGGCCAAAAAATCGTCTTCCAAGAAGTCTACCTCCAAGAAGACTCCGGTTAAGAAGACTGCAACCAAGACAACCGCCAAGCGGCGCGTGGTGCGCAGCAGCCCCTGGAAAGTTCCCAACTATGCGGATTCCGATGCCGGGGATTTCATGGACGGCGACGATCCCATCGCGCGGCAGGCTGCGGCGGACGCCTTAGGCAAGCTCAATGGTTCGGTGGTGGTGATGGATGCGGACACTGGACGCGTGCTCACCATCGTTGGCCAGAAGACCGCATACACGCACGGATATCAGCCGTGCTCCACCATCAAGGTTCCCGTTGCGCTAGCGGCATTGAGCGAATCGGTGGTGGACCGTTTGACGCAGATCCGAATCTACGGCAACACGAAAGTCGCCATGACGGAAGCGCTGGCGCGATCGAACAATCAGTATTTCGCGAGCTTGGGCGAGAAGCTCGGGTTTGAGCGCATGAGTTACTACGCTCGATTGTACGGGTTGGGCGAAAAGGCCAGCCTGAATATTGAAGAAGAACAGGCCGGCCTTCTGCCCGCCAAGACGCCCGCCAGCGGAATGGGAATGATGACCAGCTTCGGCGACGGCATCACGCTCACGCCTTTGGAATACGCCGGTCTGATGGGCGCGGTGGCCAACGGCGGCACGCTCTACTACCTGCAATATCCGAAGAGCCAGGACGAGGCCGCGGGCCTTGTTCCGCAGGTCAAACGCCGTTTGGACATCGAGCACTTAATCGGCGACGTGAAGCCCGGCATGATGGGCGCAGTGGAGTACGGAACGGCGCGCCGCGTTGGCTTCAACTCGGAAGCTCCCGTGTACGGCAAGACCGGCACCTGCACCGATACACGCACGCCGACCCATCTGGGCTGGTTCGGATCGTTCACCGAGATCGGCCATGAGCGCATCGTCGTCGTAGTGATGTTGACCGGCGGCAGCGCGGTGTCCGGTAGCTCGGCCTCGGGAGTGGGTGGACTGGTCTACCGAAATCTCATCAACATGAACTACTACGCTCACCAGCGCGGCGGAGAACACGCCACAGCGTTCGCGGGTTCGGTGCCTGGGCAGTAGACCATTGAAGCCTCCTGTGCGCCGTATTGCATTGTAGGCGGTGGTCGATAGTTCAACGTGAGGAAGATGCCTTCTAAGAACGCCGTCACCATCGATCAGCTCAATCTTGCGTGCCGTCACTATGAAGAAATGATCTCCGCTGGCGTGACGGAGAATCTGGCGATCCGGACACTCGAATTATTTGCCGATGTCTACGCGAAACTGCGGGTTGTAGGCAAGGCGTCTCCCCATCATGTGAAGCATGTAGAGAAGTGGTCACGTAAGGCGATGGCGCTCAGGGATGCAAGACCCGATGCCAAACCAAAAGACTACTTTCGAGTTGAACATGGAACGCCACAGCGTGGGTTTGCGCGCATGGTTCTGGCTCTCCAGCGGCGAAATGAATTGACAGAAGATACGGCGACCGATCTGGTTAAGAAATTCTACAAGCTCGCTGTCATCACGTTGGAAGAAGATCAGCAGCTCAACAGGATCGCGCGGTCAAAGGTATTCGATACTCCCGATGCCCGATGGGCGGCAGCCGGGATTGAATTTTGAATCGCTACGTCTTAAATTTGTAGACACCCGCTACTTCCCGACCATGTGATACACGTCTTCGTTGTTCTCCTGGCAGACGTACTCTGATAACTCGCCGCCGGGAACGAACGGGATCGTGAAGGCGTTCGACCACGTCTCGCTATAAGCGCCCGGGTCGTCGATGGTGAATTCGTAGCGCATCGTCAACTCGTCCACGCGTGTGTAGCGTTCGATCACATGCAACTGGTCACTATGCGGCGAACCGTCCTGGTCCAGCCACGTGCGATCGTTGAAGGCGATGTTGTCCACCACCAAGGTGTCGCCATCCCAATGTCCGCGCGGCTCTCCCAAGTACGTCGGGAACGGGTCCTTGCTATGCGGCTTATCCATTGGGATGATGCGCCACATGTGAGCGCCGCCTTCCCACACCTGAATGATGCGGTCCGGGAGCTGGTAGATCTGGAACGGGAACGGCGTCGCTTGCATGCGCGGGATGCCCGGAGGCAAGCAGCGGGATTCGGGATCGTCCTTCGCCAGGTTCTCCTGCGCGACGTCATAGAAAGCCTTCGCCCACGGCAAGAACGGCAGCTCAAACCGCTTTTCTACGGGCGAGCGCGCGGGGCCTTGGCGTCCCGTGCCGCTCATGTTCGCGATGGTGCGCGGATTCCATGCGCCCTTACCGTTGCCGAGGTCGGGTTTGCCGTCCGCCATGCGCGGAGTAGGTCCTGCTTTGGTCCCCTTAGCGACGTCGTTCATGCGTCCACCGACCACTTGTCCAAATACCAACGTCGCGAACGCACCGAAAATCAACGCGCCCTGAATGACTGCACGAAATCGCATGTTGCTATCTTACTCCGGAACGGCGAATGACAAAATATTCTGCCCTGCTGCGATGGCCACGTATTGCTTGCCGTCGAACATGTAGGTCATCGGCGAGGCCTTCCAGACTTGATTCGTCTGAAACTCCCACAGCGATTTACCGGTAGCGGCGTCAGCGGCGATAAAGGCCCCGCTGTTGTCGGCGTAGAAGACAATGCCCGCCGCGGTCGAGATCACGCCGCCGGATGCTGTCAAATCGCGGCTGACTTGTGGGACCTCCCACTTCACTTCGCCAGTCTGAATGTCGATGGCGCGCAGATATTTCTCGAACGTCTCACCCGGAACCGGACGTCCCGCGCCTCCCATGAAACTGCGGCCCGCTTGCCAGTCGCCCTTGGTGATCGAGAAGATATTGCAGCGTTCGAGCGCGTTGAAATAGTAGAGGCCGGTTGCCGGATTGTACGACGTAGAGAACCAGTTCGCGCCGCCTTGGAATCCTGGGCACACGTAGGTGTTGCCGTCGGCGGTCTTGGGCAGTTCCTTCAGGATGGGCCTTCCGTCCTTGCCGATGCCGTCGGCCCAATTGAGCTTCTTGAGAAACTGCTTGCCCAGCAGGAACTGACCATTGGTGCGGTCGAGTACGTAGAAGAAACCATTGCGATTCGCTTGGACCAGCAGCTTGCGAGGTTGCCCGCCCCAGTTCGCGTCGATCAACACTGGCGGTTCCTGCGCGTCCCAATCGTGAATGTCGTGCGGAGTGAACTGGTAGTACCACTTGAGCGCGCCGGTCTTTACGTCGAGCGCAATGATGCAGTCGGTGTAGAGATTGTCGCCGAGGCGGTCGGCCCCATCGTAGTCGGGGCCGGGGTTACCGACCGGCCAATAAACAAGGCCGAGCGTTGCGTCGTAAGTACCCGTCATCCACGTCGCGCCCGAGCGGTGGTCTTTGTTCGCGCCCTGCCAGGTGTTCTCCACTTCCTGCGCGCCGGGTTGGCCGGGGCTGGGAACCGTCCACACCTTCCATACTTCTTTGCCCGTCACTTGATCGTAGGCCGCGACGAATCCGCGCACGCCTTCATCGCCGCCCGCGGTTCCGGAAATCACTAGTCCGTTTGCAGTCAGCGGAGCGGACGTTCCGTTGTAGTTCTGCTTGTAGTCCGCCATCGTGGTTTCCCACAGGAGTTCGCCATTGGCGCGGCTGAGTGCCAATAGGTGCGCGTTGTCGGTCAGCAGGAAAATGCGATCGCCTTCCCACGCCACGCCGCGATTGAAGCCGATGGCCGCGTTGCCCGCGATTCCCTGTGTGCGTGCGCGGCGATAGTGCCAAACCTGGCGGCCGCTTCCTGCATCTAGCGCCCACGCTTCGTTCGCGCTGGAAAGATACATCACGCCTTCGACAACTAGAGGCGTCGTCTCCACCTGATTCACATTGCCGACGGGAAAGATCCACGCCGGTGCGAGCTTCGCCACATTGGTCTTGTTGATCTGCGTCAGCGTCGAATAGCGATTGCCGCCCGGCTGTCCGTTGTAGGTGGGCCAATCGGTCTGCGACGTCACCAAGCGATAACGTCCACCGTCCAATTTGCGCAGCAAGCGGATGCGTCCGCCCGCCTCGCGCATTTGCAGGTCGGTGGAGCCTTCATTCACCACCACGCCGCGAATCGTTTGGCCGTCGGTGGTGGTGATGGCGCGTTGGTCTTCAGCCTGCACCTGGTTACGAGCGAGGGCGTCTTGGCCCAAGAGGGCCGTGGCCGTGAGGAACGAAACAGACATCAAAACAAAGTGCGTTCGCATTGCCTCATAATATCGAAGATGACTGCCGGAGATTTTCTCGCCGCCCGTTCGGGCCAACGTGCCATCGATACGCTCCCGTCCGCCAACGGTTTTGATCTGGACGCCGCCTATGCCATGGAGACGGAGATAGTGCGACTGCGCGAAGCCGCGGGCCAGTCTGCGGTGGGCCGCAAAGTGGGCTTCGCGAACAAAGCGCTATGGCGGATTCTGAAGCTGGATACCGTCGTGTGGGCGCACATGTTCCACGACACGGTGCATCACGCTGAGCAAGGCGTGGCGGAACTCGCCGTATCGCACCTGCGCGCGCCCAAGATCGAGCCAGAGATTGTGATGAAGCTCCGTAATCCGGAAACTGGCATTGGGCTAGAAGGAGTGGAGTGGATCGCACTGGGCTTTGAGATCGTGGACTGTCCGTATCCGGACTGGAAGTTTCAACCCGTCGATTTCGTAGCGGCGTGGGGATTACACGCGGCGTTGATTGTAGGCGCTCCGCAGGCTGTCACGCCTGCGTCGATCGAGACGCTGAGCCGGCAACTTGCAGACTTCAAGTTAGCCTTGTCGCGAAACAACGAAATGGTGGAAGAAGGTGCGGGCAAGAACTGTCTACGCAGCCCCGCGTTATGCCTTGAAGAGCTTGCCAAAGCGGCCACCGCGCGCGGCGACGCACTACAGCCCGGAGAAATCATCAGCACCGGATCGCTGACCAGCGCGCAGCCGATCGTGGCGGGCGAAGAGTGGCGCGCTGAGTTGAACGGCCTGCCGCTGGCGAGCCTGCGGGTTCACTTTACTTAAAGCGGAATCACCAACAAAGTATCGATGCGGCGCGAATCCGCCACCACGATGCGTTCCTCAAAGCGTGCGCCATCGGGATCCAGCGCGATCTTGTCCAGATAAACTCCGGCCGAAAAAATACTCATGTCGCCGTCCGCCATGGTGCGGATTACCAGGTAGTTCGAGCGGCACACTGCGGTTTCGCCGTCGAACGATTCAATCAACAGCCCGCTGATCTGATGCGAATAGCGGTGCGGCTCATACACGTTGATCTTGCGCAGTCCTGTGACGCGATCCGCTAGCATGCCTTGCCCCTGGCATTCCATCAACCCCAGTGCGAGTCCTTTGTCGAAGTTCTCCCGCGTGGTGATGCGATAGAGGCAATAGTCGGTAAACAGTTCCGGCCATTCCTCGATGCGATCGTCGTCGATCAAGCGAATATAGCGGGCTTGCAGGTCTTCAATCTGTCGGCGTTGCGATTCAGTCAAGTTCATCTATAACCCCATCAGCGCGCGATAGCCGGTCCAAAAGCCGCGCAGCGTTGCCTCAGTGGCGCGCGATCCTCGGCAGGATTCCACCGCGCTGCCACCCATCTCCATCACCGCGCTATCGTCCATACCCGTGCCGCCGATACCGCGCTGCACATATTCGCCGATTACGCCGTCATCAATCGAAACGTAGCCCGCAGGTCCAATTAAATTCGCCTGCGTGAGTCGCATCTGGCGCAGTTCCGGCGTATCGTCTTTGTACCCGAACACCGTCCAGTGCAGTTCGCAGCGCTTCGGTCCCTGCGGCGTCAGTTGCCGGATCGCCAGGGTGTTGTAGATTTGTTGGTTCACGCACGTCGGGAACATGGATTGAATCGCCACCGTGATTCCGTCTTCAAATTCCTGCGTGCGCTTGAGCAGTTCCGGTCCGGCGAGCCCTACATCCTCGACCACGTTACGCAGCCCAGCGCTATCGTATTCTCCGCCTTCTTTCAGCGTCGCACCCATGGAGAAATTCATGCTGTGCCAGCCGTCGTGTTCCAGCGTGATACCGCCATCCATCGTCAGGCGATTCAGCTTGAACGTAGCGTAGAAGGCGTGCAGAATCGTCGCGTGATACGGATCGCGCGAGTTTTCCATGTACAGCTTCCAATTGTTCTGCAGGGACTGATGATAGTACCCGAGCACTTCCACCGGCTTATGAAACACGCGCCGCAAATGTGCGGTCATCAGCGGGCCCAAGTACGGCTCCAGTGCCTCCACTTCTTTACTGAACGTCCCGAATACCAGCCCGCAATACGATTCGACGCGCAATCGCTCCAGCCCGTGGTCAGAGAACTTGAAGGTCTCCGGCATGCCGCCTTGTCCATTTACGCCGCGATGAAACGGTACGCCGCACAGGTTACCTTGCAGGTCGTAACTCCATGCGTGATATAGACACGTAAGTTGGTTTGACTTGCCCGAGGATTCCACGCACACCAGCGCGCCTTTGTGCGAGCAGCGATTGACCAAGCCATGGATGCTGCCGTCTTTGTCGCGCGTGACGATCACCGGCGTCTCGCCGATGTGCGTGGTGCGAAACGTGCCGGGCTCAGGCAGTTCGGCGTCCAGACACAAGTAGTGCCACGTTGGTCCGCGAAAAATCTTTTGCTGCTCCTCGGCGTATATCTCCGGATCGGCCAACACGCGATACGGTGCACGCGTTACGCCTTCGCTTGGCCAAATAAGTGGTGTCACTATCTCTCCCTAAAACGAATTCCCATCATAAACACAACGATGGCGGCGATCACCATCGGCACCGCAGCCAATTGAAAAATCTTCGGCGTGGGCCAGCCCAGCGCCAGCAACCAGCCTCCCGCCAGTGGTCCGAGAATGCCGCCCCCACGTCCGATTCCCAAAGCCCAGCCCACGCCGGTCGACCGGATACGCGGAGGATAGAACAATACCGCGAGTGCGTTCACGCTCTTCTGCGCGCCACTGACGCAGAATCCCGCGGCGAAGGTCGCAACGGAAACCGCGGCCAGCGATGTGGGGACCGAGCCCACCAGTGCTACGAATACCGCACCACCTGCGTACAGCGCCGCGAGTACGCGATACGGGCCCATTCGGTCCATCAGCGGTCCACTCAGGATTCCCGCGACGATCCCGCCCACCGAGATCAGCGTCGTCACCAGTATCGCCTGCGGTTGCGCCAAGCCGGATGACGTAAGCATCGTCGGCATCCAACTTTGCAGGAAGAAAAATTCGAACAGGTTCATGAAGAACACCACCCACAGCAGAGGCGTTCCTACGCGGTGTGGGCCGTCGAACAGTCGCGCAACGGGCACACGTTCGCGCGTGAGTAATTGCTCCGACTCCGGTAGCTTCCATGCCAGCAGCGGCAGTAACGCCAAAGGCACGATGCCGCCGATCAAGAAAATAAAACGCCAGCCGTGCTCCGCGATCAACGATGCGGCAAGTCCGCCGCCCAATACGGAGCCCAATGAAAAACCGCAAAACATAGCGACCGTAACCGTCGCGCGCCGATGTGGAGCCGAATATTCTCCGGTCAGCGCCAGCGCGTTCGGCATCGCTCCGCCGAGGCCGATACCCGCAGCGATGCGGTACAACATCAGATCTGTAACGCCCTTCGCTTGCGCGGTCAGCAGGGTGAACGCGCCAAAGAGCAGCACCGAAATCAAGATGGTCCGCTTGCGCCCCCACACATCGGCCAGTGGTCCGAGTGTCAGCAGCCCGCCCATCAATCCGAGCAGGCCAGCCGAGAATACCGGCCCCAACGTTGCTGCTGGGATCTTCCACTCCGCCGCCAATGCCGGACCCAGGTACCCGATCACTTGTGTGTCGAGTCCATCGAGCAGCACCACCAATCCGCACAACACCGCGACGCGCAGTTCAAGGGATTTGGCCATGGTTCGTCTCATGGATTATTGCATGCATTATGATGGTCCCCATGCGATACCTTGCCTTTCTGTTTTGTCTGGCTGCGGCGCACGCGCAAACCGGGGCGCCCACGCGCGCCGATTGGAGCAGCTACGGCGGCACGCAATATAGTTGGCGCTACAGCAGCCTGAATCAAGTGACGACGCAGAACGTGAAGCAACTCGCGCCCGCGTGGCTGTTCCAGACCGGAGACTACTCTGAGAACCTGCACTCCACGCCTATCGTGGAAAACGGGGTCATGTACGTGATCACCGCTCGCCTGCAAGTGTTCGCATTGGACGCCACCAACGGCAAAGTGATCTGGCACTACCGCTACCCGACCCCGGTGGCCGGCCGACCGGGCACGCACTCCGACTTCATTCAGAATCGTGGTGTTGCCATCGGCGCTGGCAAGGTATTCTTCGGAACCAAAGATAACTTCATGGTCGCGCTGGATCAGCGAACGGGCAGGGAAGAGTGGAAGGTTGCGATGGATGATCCCAAGCAGTGTGGCTGCAATATCACGGGCGCGCCACTGGTGGTCAAAGACAAAGTCATCATCGGCGGCAACGGTGGCGATCAAGCGCATCGCGGCTACCTGACTGCGCTGTCCACGAAGACCGGCCGCCTAGCGTGGCGCTGGTACGTCGTACCTGCTCCGGGCGAAAAGGGAGTGGAGACATGGAAGGGTGATAGTTGGCGCTACGGTGGCGGAGCCCCTTGGCTCACGGGCTCCTACGATCCCGAACTGAACTTGCTGTACTGGGGGACGGGCAACGCTGCGGCCGATTTCTACGATGGAGACCGTGTCGCGACGGGCACGAACAAAGGCGGCCCGGTGAATCTCTATACCGCCAGTGTAGTCGCGCTCGACGCCGACACGGGCACGCTTCGTTGGTATCACCAGGAGGTCCCCGATGACGTGTGGGATTTCGATGCCGCCTACGAAGTGCTGTTGATGGATCGCGAAGTGAAAGGCCAAATGCGCAAGATCCTGGTCCACATGAACAAGAGCGGATTGACCTCCGTGCTCGATCGTGTGACGGGCGAGTATCTCAGCGCCTTCATCGTGCCCGAGGTGTACAACTGGATCACGGGCGTCACGGAAGACGGCAAGCTGGTGGGACGCAACGAACCCGTGCTGGGGCAGAAGACCAACCTTTGTCCTTCAACGGCAGGCGCGAAAAGTTGGAACAGCATGGCGTATTCGCCGCGCACCGGCTATATTTATACGCCGACGAACGAAACCTGCAACGACATCACATCCAACGCTACGCCCGCTCGCGAGGGGCAGTTCTATATGAATGGCGACTTCCCGATGACGTTGCCGCCGAATCGCACCACCTATAGTCACGTCGATGCGTGGGACCCGGTGACGGGCAAGCGCATGTGGTCCATGCCGTATCGCCTGATGCTGTTGTCCTCAATGCTCGCGACTGCGGGTGACTTGGTGTTCACCGGCGATCCCGAGGGCAACTTCTTCGCGCTGGATGCGCGATCGGGCGATAAATTGTGGAGCTTTCAAACGGGCGCGGGCCATCGCGGCGCTGCGATTTCGTATTCGGTGAACGGCAAGCAGTACATTGCGACAACCACCGGCTGGCATCAGACAGTCGTCGGTGGCGCTGTGGCGCGATTGTTCCCAGAAGAAGAGTTCCGGCTAGGGTCCACGTTGGTCGTCTTCGCATTGCCGGAGGGCACACGATGAAAAACGTACTGTTGCTCACTGTGCTGGCCTCGGCCCTCTCCTATGCGCAACCTACTCGCGGCGAAACCGTTTTCGTGCAGACGTGCGGTTCCGGCTACTGCCACGGGGTGCGCGGCACTGGGGCGGGAGCTCCCCGGTTAGCGGCCCGCGGGTTCGATCAGAATTTCATCCGCAATACGGTGAGCAACGGAATCGCCGGCACCAGCATGCCGCCTTTCGCCCAGAGCCTCTCTCGTGCGGATCTAACTGCCGTCGTCGGCTACGTGGCTGGACTGAATGGCGTGACGATCCCCACGGGCAGCGCAACCGGACCTGCGCCTGCGGCCCCGAAACTGACGGCCCAGGCAGCGCGTGGACAAGCGCTCTTCATCGACGCCGTGAAAAGTTTTGGCCGCTGTTCCACTTGCCATCAAGTGGGCGGCTTCGGTATCCCCGTGGCCGCGCCGATTCACGACGTGCCTCTGACAGTGGCTGCGCTGAAAGCACTCAAGACACCGAGGGTGGTCACCGCAACGATCGGAACTGAATCAATGCCGGGGTTGGTTGTAGCGAAGAAGGCGACCGCCGTGACGTTCTACGACCTGACGATGCCCCCGCCGGTGTTGCGAACGGTTGCTCCCGCGGAGTTCAATAGTCGCGAAGAGTCGGCGTGGCGTCATTCCACCGTGATGGGTGCTTACAGCGATGCGGATTTGACCGCAGTCCTCGCCTATCTCCGCGTTGCCGCGAAGTAGAGGCTACTTGATTGCGCCGGGAGCGTAGTAGCCCTGCCGCGCGCGCACGATCATGTCGCCCACTCGGATGACTTTGACGTCGATCGAGTGATACTTGCCGTCGCGGATCAAAGGCTCCGGCCGGTATAACACGTTGTACTGGTGCCGCAGTTCGTTCGTGATGTTCACGAACGATTGTCCCAAGTCGGATTCCTTGAACGGAAAATAAGCCAGCCCGCCGGTCTGCTCCGCGACATACTTCAGTACTTTGTCGCCGTCGGTGGCGTTGTGCGTGATGTTGGTGGAGATCGTGTAGATAACGACGTCGGCCTTTTGCGCCATTTCCAGCGCTTGCTCGCGGCTGAAATCGCTCAGCGTATCCTCGCCATCACTCATGATGATGATCGCGCGGCGGTACTTGTCGTGCGGTTCATCCAGCGTTAGCTGCTGCGAAGCCCGATAGATCGCGTCATACAACGCCGTTCCTCCGCCGGGCAACATACGACGCACAGCCGAGGTCAGCACCGTTTTGTCGCCAGTCAGATCCACGGCCAGTTGGGCTGTCGTATCGAAGTGCATGATCAGACCTTTGTCCGTGCCTGTGCGCATGGCCGTGTTGATGAAATCGATGGCGGCGTCCTGCAGAAAGCGGAAGCGCGTGCGGATACTGTTGCTGGTATCCACCAAGATCGCCAAACGCAACGGCAGATCCGATTCAGCGGTGAACTCCAAAATTTTCTGCTTGCGCTTGTTCTCCGTAATCTCGAAGTCGTCCTTGCGCAGGTCCGTCATGAAACGGCCCTTCTTGTCGGTCACCGTGAACAGGAGGTTGACGCGCGTTACCTCCAAGGTGAACGGCGTGTCGGAATCCTGCGGCTGCCCATCGATTGGGACGGGCGGCGTGGTTTGCGCGAACGTGACGGCGCAGAGAAGGAGAAGAAGCCCAGCTTGTTTCATGGCTACCTTGAATTATAGTCCCGCCAGCCAACCTGAGAGCTCGGCCGGCAGCGGAGCCTCCACTTGTACGCGCTCTCCGGTCGACGGACTTTCGAACTCAATGCGTCCAGCGTGCAGGAACATGCGCGGGGCATCCGGCTGTTTCGCTGGACCGTACACCAAGTCCCCAGCAACCGAATGACCCAGACTCAGCAGGTGAACGCGGATCTGATGCGTGCGTCCCGTGCCGATGCGGACCTCCAGATAGGTGAACTTTTCAAAGCGCTGCAGCACGCGATAGTCGGTCAACGCCTCGCGGCCCGTACCCGTTCCCGCCGTCATGCGAGTTCGCCGCACAGGATCCCGCGCGATGGGCTTGGTGATGCGCCCCGTCTCATCGCGCACCTTCCCGCGCACCAACGCGAAATACGTCTTGTCCACCGTGCGCCCGGAAAACTGCGCTGCCAGCGATCTATGCGCTACGTCCGTGCGAGCCACCAATATGACGCCGCTGGTTTCTTTGTCCAAACGATGCACGATGCCCGGTCGCAGATCGCCGCCTACGTGCGAAAGGTCTTCCTGGAAGCGATGCACCAACCGGTTGACCAGCGTTCCATCGTGATGGCCCGCGCCCGCATGCACGATCATGCCCGCCGGCTTGTTGATCGCGAGCACGGAGTCATCTTCGTACAGGACCTCGACCGGCAAGTCTTCAGGCGTGGCCTTCAGCGGCGTAAGATTCGCCGGATGCACCTCAACGTGCTCGCCTCCGTGCAGCAGCAGGGACACCTTCGCTGGAACCCCGTTCACGGCCACGTGCCCGTCTTTTACCCAGGATTGGAGCCTGCTCCGGCTGTACTCCGGCAACTGCTCTTGCAGGAAATGGTCCAGGCGTTTGTTGGCGTCCCGCTCGCCCGCAATCAGCGAATGCGGCGTCACTTTGAGTTCGGTTGCGCCGACACGAGGAACACCGCAACCTCCGCCATCAAATTCGGGAAGCTGGTAACTTGCTTCTGCTTGGACACAAACACCCGTTTCTCAATTCTCCAGCCCTGCCGAGCCGCCAACGATTCAAAATCCAACACGCTCAGAAAATGAATGTTCGGCGAATCGTACCACTCATGCGGAAACAGATCCGTCCGTGGCGCCTTGCCCGTCCACATCGTCGCCCAGCGTACGGAATAGTGCCCAAAATTGGGAAACGTCACGATCGCGCGCTTGCCCACACGCAACATGCCCTTCAGTACTTTCAGAGGATCGCGTGTTTCCTGCAACGTCTGCGATAGGATCACGTAATCAAACACGTGGTCGGGATAGTCGGTGACTGCGGATTCGAGGTTGCCCTGATACACCGACACGCCGCGCGCGATCGCCTTTTGCACCTTTGGTCCGGATAGTTCGACACCGCGACCGTCCACGTGTTTTTGCTCTTTCAACCAGTCGAGTAGTTCGCCTTCGCCGCAGCCCAAGTCGAGCACGCGCGTTCCGGGGTCTACCAAGGAGCCGATAATTTCGAACAGAACGTTATCCACGCTGCAAGCCCGCCTTCTGCCGCGTTACATCGCGGAACGTGCTGGCGAGGAAGCCCGCGACCACTTCCTTCTGCTTGTCCACTTCCACCAGGAATGCATCGTGCCCATAACGCGAATCGAGATTGCAATAAGCGACATCGCAGTTGCGGCCGCGCAGAGCGCTCGCGATTTCGAGCGATTGGTAGCTGGGATACAGCCAGTCGGAGGTAAAGCTGATAACAAGGAATCGCGCCTTCATGCCGTCAAACAGTACTCCGAGCGCGCCGCGCTGGGTCAGGTCGAACGTGTCCATAGCGCGCGTAATGTAGATATAGGAATTTGCGTCGAAGCGATCGACGAACTTGTAACCTTGGTACTGAAGGTAGCTTTCGACTTCGAACTGCTCACCGCCGGGGGAAGTTTCGTTGGCGCGCACACGCCGCCCGAATTTTTCGCGCATGCTGTCATCACTCATGTAAGTGATGTGGCCCACCATGCGAGCCAGCTTCAGGCCCGTGCCCGGCAGCTTGCCGCCGTAATAGTTGCCGCCTGCCCAATCCGGATCGGCCATGATGGCTTGACGACCGACTTCGTTGAAGGCGATCTGTTGCGCGCTGTGCTGGGCGGTGGTTGCAATCGGAAGTGCCGCGGCGACGCTCTCCGGGTAGGTCACAGCCCACTCCAGTGCTTGCATCCCGCCCATCGACCCGCCCGCTACGGCGAGCAGGCGCTGAATGCCCAAACGGTCCACCAGTTTCTTCTGCAGGCGCACCATGTCGGCGATCGTCACCTGCGGGAAGGCCATCGCCCACGGTTTGCCCGTCGCAGGATTGATCGATCCCGGACCCGTAGTGCCGCGGCACCCGCCCAGGACGTTGGAACAAATCACGAAGTATTTGTTGGTATCGAACGCCAAGCCCGGCCCGATCATGCTGGACCACCAGCCGCCCTCGCCCGCCGCATGTGCGTCGCCGGAGAAAGCATGGGCAACCAGAATCGCATTGCTGTGATCCGCGTTCAGCGTGCCATAGGTTTCATAGGCCGCTTCCACCGGTGTCAGCGTGACGCCGCAATCCAGATCTAAGGAATCGAAGTGATGTATACCGCTCGCGGTGACCATTGAGACGTGTACCTTCAGTGTACAAGCCCCGGGCTGCAGTTACGACAACTCGTCGTAACGTGACAGCGGACCGCCGCTCAGCACAGTTTTCCAATGCTCAAAGTATTTATTGGTTTTGCGGTAGCCGCTGTGGTCCGTCTGGACGCGCGCGGTGCAGTCGACCACGTAGACGTTCGGCGTCTTTGAAAGCGTCACCGGCTTGCTGCGCGGCCCTTTGCGGCCCAACGCGCCGTGAAACCCGTCCGTAAAATCCACCAGGGCGAAGGCGCTGCTCAAGACTGCATCCTTATCGGAGTGGTAAACCATGCAGCGATTGCAGCTATCCATAGCCGGGAAGAACGCCTCGGCCGGTTCCAGAATATGATTGTCCACCGCCGGCGCGCTCAGGATAAGGTTGTCGACAAATACTCTCTTCGGACTCTTCATCGCCATCAGCGCTACCCGGGCCCCCAGCGAATGCGTTTGCACGTCCACCGAATGGGCGACCCCACGCAAATGATTCACCAGGTCCAGCAGACGCGGGCCCGACCGGTTGGCGTTGAGGACCGCGGGTGCGTACCCAGCCGGAGTCGAAAATCCAGGCCACAGAAACCCGATGACCAGGCCGTATCCCTGCGGCCCCACCACTCCGGTCTTGTTCATGCGGTCCACGATTTCCCAGTACGCCGACATGGCCTGTCCGATGCCCGTATTGAAGCCGTGCACCAAAATACACACGTGTTTGTTCGTGGCAACGCTCAGAATGTCGGTCAGGTTCAGTTCGTCGAAAACATCCGGATCCGCGGGATTCTTGTAGTTCCGGTAGCGATTCTCCGCCGCCAACAACTGCGGTGGCGTAAACCCTTTGCGACAGCTTACAACGTACATGCGTTTCTCCTTAAACTGAGCATCAAGTCGCCAAATACTTGTTCGGAACGTTGCGAACCGGCGCTCCCGCACTATATCGTTTCCGATACAGGAACGCCAGGTTGCTATAGATATCTTCTTCGCGGCGGTGAAACTGCCGATACAGCCCGCACTGCGCGTACGAAAAAAGCGTGACATCGAAGAGGACCGTTTCCCATTCCAAGCCCTTGCCCCAGACCAACCCCTTCAGTCGCACGTCTAGCTCCGCGCCCGCGTCGGCGAGAAGTTCCATCACCAGGCGGCAATGGTTGTGGTTGCTATTGACGGCGTGGAACAGAGGAGTCTGCCCGCCCAAGCCGTCCGCATCGAAGTCCGCGCGAGCGTTGACGTCCGCTCCGGCCTCGATCAGGAAACGCGCGCAGCGTACGGAGTTGAACTCGGCACAAAGATGCAGCGCTGACACCCCGTCGCAGCAGGTATACGCGCATACGGGCCGCAGCTTGCGCGTCAATGCGTCGGGGGATGCTGCGACAATCCCGCGCAACGCGGCATCGTCGTCCAGCAATACCGCTTCCAGCAATGGGTCGTCGATCGTGGCGCCTGCGTTCAGCAACACTCGGAGGCACGCGGCGAACTGCGGCGACCGCGTGTACATCTCGATCAAGATGTCGACCGGTCGCTTCCCGTCGATGAGCGCCACCGGACTCGTCCCCGAAGCGAGGCACTTCCGAATCCCCTCGGGCGAGTGCAACTCGAACGCTTCTACCAGGTCCATAGCGGCTGGACTATTTCTTGCCCATCACGATGCTCACATCGTCTGGGTTAATCAGATCCGGCACCGTCCACCCATCCAGGTTGTACTCCGACATGCACTGTTCCGCGAAGCCCTTGTATTTTGCGCTCTGCCCCGTCAGGTCCGACACCATCAGCGTCTCGAAGCGGATGCTCTCGTGGTTGCCGAAGTAGTTGCGCTCATACAACTCATGCCGACCGCCGAACTCGGTGCCCATCGCGTCCCACATCAGCTTCATCACCTTGACGCGATCCTCAGCCGAGTATCCGTTCGACCCGCGCACATACTGGTCCAGATACTTGCGGATCTCCGGATTCTTGAAGTCCATTGCATGCGACGGCAAATAAATCAGCGCGCTGGCGAGAACGTTCTCGACGATCTCCTTCAACTTCGGATAGATCGTGCTCGCCGCCACGCGATAGGCCAGTCCATATTCGAGGTTCGGCAGCACATACCCCGGCGTCCATTCCTTGGTCGTCCGAGCCATCGCGTCCGTCAATCCCCAGAACAAATTGCGCCACGCGAGCACCTCGCCCACCTGCGCTTGCACGCCGCGGAAATCTTTCGAACCCGTAGCATCCACGGCCTTCAGCAACACGCCCGCGATGAAATCGAGCTTCACCGACAACCGCACGCAGCCATGGAACATGAACCGCGGCAAGAATCCGGAGCGCGGGAAGAAGTTATTCGCTTTGTCGATGTCTCCGTAGGCGAAGACGTTCTCATACGGAATAAACACCTTGTCGAACACGATGATCGAATCGTTCTCGTCCAGCCGGCTCGACAACGGATAATCGAACGGGCTCCCGGTAGCCGCCGCCTGCAATTCATACGACGGACGGCAGATCAGCTTCACGCCAGGCGAATCTGTCGGCACGATCGCCACGAACGCGAAATCCTTGGTCTTGATCGGCAGCGCCCCATTGTTCGCGATGAAGTTGTAATGCGTCAGCGCCGACGTGGTCGCGACCACCTTCGCCCCGCTCACGATCAGCCCCGCGTCGGTCTCCTTCTCGACATGCATGTACACGTCGCGGACCTCTTCCAGTTGCTTGTTGCGATCCACCGGCGGATTCACGATCGCGTGATTCACGAACGTGCACTCCTCCTGCGTCTTCTTGTACCAGCGCTTCGCGTTCTCGTGATACGGATGATAGAAGTCCGAGTTGGCCCCCAGCGTTGCTAGGAACGCGGCCTTGTAGTCAGGACTGCGGCCCATCCAGCCATACGTTACCCGAGCCCACTCGGCAATCGCATCCCGCGACCCGACCATTTCCTCCGCGCTCTTCGGTGCCTGGAAAAACCGTTGGGTGTAGCCGCCGCTTCCCGTATCCGTCGGCGTGCAGAGAATGTCTTTCTTCTCCCCATGCAGCGCGTCATACAAGCGCGCGATCATGCGGACCGTGTTGCGAAACGCCGGATGCGTGGTGACGTCTTTCACTCGTTCGCCATAGATCCAAATCTCGCGCCCATCGCGCAAGCTCTCGATGTATTCCTGTCCGGTAAACGGACGCGTCCGCTGGGTTTCGCTTGACATATGGATGCGATAATATCACGGAGGACCATCCCATGACCCCAAAACTGCTCGCATCGCTGTTGGCGCTTCCGCTCTTGGCCCAAGCCGCCGTCAAGACCGACATGCTGGTCTCCGGCGCCTGGCTCGCCGACCACTTAAAAGACGCGAACCTAGTCATCCTCCACGTCGCCCCCGCGCGCACCGGCTACGACGCGAATCACATTCCCGGAGCGCGGTACGTCCCCTTCGGCGAACTTGCCATCACCAAGGACGGCATCTCCAACGAACTCCCGCCGGTGGCCGACCTCAAGGCCGTCTTCG
Source organism: Bordetella parapertussis (assembly GCA_943328975.2). Lineage (GTDB taxonomy): Bacteria > Acidobacteriota > Terriglobia > Bryobacterales > Bryobacteraceae > Palsa-187. Next base: position 30,849 of record CALQCC020000010.1, read on the forward strand.
AACGAGCCGGCGTAAACGATAATTCGCGCGTCATCCTCGTCACCGAAGGCAGCATCCTCTCCGCCACGCGAACCTACTTCACGCTCGACTACTTGGGTCACGATCAAACCGCGCTGCTCGACGGCAGTATGGAGCAGTGGATCAAAGAAAACCGCCCCGTGACCAAGGAAGCCCCCGCCGTAGCCGCGGGCAAGTTTACCCCGAAGCCGCGCCCGGAGTTGCTTGTCAGCACCCCCGACGTCCAGAAACAGACGACCGCGCCGTCCGTCAAAGTGAGCCTACTAGACGTCCGCAGCGCTAACGAGTACGCAGACCGTGGCCACATCCCCACGTCGCTTAACGCCAACTGGACCGATTCGCAACAAACCGGCGGCTCGGCGCTGAAGTCCGAAGCAGATCTCCGCAAGATCTACGAAGCCGCTGGCCTCACCCCGGCTAAGACCGTTGTGACTTACTGCAATTCCGGCATGCAAGCGAGCCAGTCGTATTTCACTCTGAAGTATCTCGGCTACGATGTGAAGCTCTACGACGGCAGTTTGGCTGAGTGGAACAAGGTGGGCGGAACGATTCAGAAGTAGGTTCTGTCCCCACAAACGAGAGTGCCCCCGCGTAGAATCTCGAGTTGGGGGCCGAGTAGTTCTGCGCGGAGGCGTGCTGCGGTTGTGAGAGTCTGACGCACCAGCCGCCCAGTTTCTTCCCGCTATTTTCAAGAATGTTTACGGTCCACCCTTGGTATTATGTTAGTTACCTCAAAATCGCAGTAGGCCCGCGTTTCCCCAATATTCCATGCCTCAAAGCTCTCATCCACTCAACCTTGCCTTCGGGTTCTCCTTCGAGGACCTCTACACGCGCGAAGGAATCGTCAAGCTCGACGCCGTGTTCCTCCATCAGCTTCAGGACAGTGACGCCGGACTGCGCGCGCGATTAGGCGAAGCGCGGGCGAACGCGTCTGCGCTCGAGCGCAAAGCCGCATCGGAGCTCATCATCCAACTCGCGCCGCACGTCGAGGACTTCATCGGCGAACTCTTCGACATCGACACCGAGCTCACCGCGCTGCAGACCCGCCACCACGCGCTCGCGCCGCTCAACGCGCTGAAGCGCAAGTTCGTCCAGAAAAAGGCGATCAGCGGCGTCAAGGAAGAGCAAGCCAACGCCATCAACGGCCTGGCCCTGGCCGCTGAGCTTGAATCGCTCTTCGGCGAACCGCTCACCGAATCCAGTTACACCGAACACGTCACCCGCTGGCTCGAAAACGAAGACGAACACAAAACCCAGCTCGACATCGCGGCCAAGTACGGAGCATGGGCCGCGCTTTCTGAAGCTGGTCGCGAACGTTACGGCCATCACAGCGTTCTGTTTCGCGTCCCGCAGAAGTTAGTGATGGAACGTCTGGTCCCCGTGGAAGTGCTGACCACCCCCAACGGCGTCCACAACCAAATCCTGGGCGAGCACCACCTGCGCCATCGCGAAGGTTTCAAACTCACCGATCCCGGCATGGGGCTCGCCGGCGCGCTCGACCAAGCCAACTACTGCATTAAGTGCCACAACCAGGGCAAGGACAGCTGCTCCACCGGCCTCAAGGAAAAGGACGGAGCATTCAAGGCCAGCGCCTTCTCAGTCCCCCTCGCCGGTTGCCCTCTGGACGAAAAGATCTCCGAGATGAACCTGGTCAAGCAGAATGGCAACCCCATCGGAGCCTTGGCCATCGTCACCGTCGATAATCCCATGGCTGCGGGAACCGGCCATCGTATCTGCAATGACTGCATGAAGTCCTGCATCTTCCAAAAGCAGGACCCGGTCGATATCCCGCAAGTCGAAACGCGTTCGCTGAAAGATGTTCTCGATCTGCCGTGGGGCTTCGAAATCTACAGCTTGCTCACGCGCTGGAACCCGCTCAATTTCACGCGCCCCGTGCCGCGCGCTGAATCTGGTTACAAAGTCCTTGTGGTCGGCCTCGGCCCCGCAGGCTTCACGCTCTCTCACCACCTTATGAACGACGGCCACACGGTCGCCGCCGTCGACGGCTTGAAGATCGAGCCGCTGGAGCCCAATGTTTCCGGAGTCACCCCTCTGGGCGAACGCGTGGCCTTCCGTCCCATCCACGATGTAACCGAGCTGTACGAATCGCTCGATGACCGCGTCATGGCCGGCTTCGGCGGTGTCGCCGAATACGGCATAACGGTCCGCTGGAACAAGAACTATCTCAAGATCATTCGCCTGCTGCTTGAGCGCCGTCGCGAGTTCGCGATGTTCGGCGGCGTCCGCTTCGGTGGAACGCTCACCGTCGATAGCACTTTCGCGATGGGCTTCGATCACATCGCGCTGTGCGCCGGTGCGGGCCGCCCCACTGTCATCCCGATGAAGAACGGTCTGGCCCGCGGTGTCCGCCAAGCGTCCGACTTCTTGATGGCCCTCCAACTTACCGGAGCCGCCAAAGCCAACTCCGTCGCCAACCTGCAATTGCGCATGCCTGTCGTCGTAATCGGCGGCGGCTTGACGGCGATCGACACTGCCACCGAATCGATGGCTTACTACGTCGTGCAAGTGGAGAAGTTCCTTGAGCGTTACGAAACCCTCGTCAAAGAGAAGAGCGAAAAGGAAGTCCGCGCCAGTTGGAACGCTGAAGAAGTGGAAGGCGCAGCCGAGTTCATCGAACACGGCAAGGCCATCCGAGCCGAACGCGCGGCCGCCGCGCACGAGGGCCGCACTCCCAACTTCGTCCCACTGATCAATAGCTGGGGCGGGGTCACGCTGGCCTATCGCCGCCGCTTGATCGACGCGCCTAGCTACACTCTGAATCACGAAGAAGTGAACCTCGCCTTGCAAGAAGGCATCCGCTTCGCCGAGAGCCTCACGCCCAAGGAAGTCGAACTCGATTCCTACGGCCACGCCGCTGCCCTGCTCGTGACCAACGCCGCAGGCGAAAAGCAACGCCTGCCCGCGCGCTCCATCCTGGTGGCCGCCGGAACGCAGCCCAACACCGTTCTTGGTCGCGAAGACACCACCAATGTGTTCCTCGATGGCAAGTGGTTCCAGGCCGTCAACGAAGAAGGCCAACCTGTGAAGCCCGAGAAGGTCGCGAAGCCGACCGAAGCCTCCGTGCTCATGTCCGTGCGCAAGGATGGCCGCTCCATCAGCTTCTTCGGCGACCTGCATCCTTCTTTCGCCGGCAACGTCGTGAAAGCGATGGCCAGCGCGAAGCAGGGTTATCCCGTCGTCTCCCGGTCACTCGCCCGCCGAGCCGCTTCCGCTCCCGCGCCCGCAAAACTCATCACGCAACTCAACGACGAACTCCGCGCGACGGTGAAGGAAGTTGTCCGCCTTACGCACAACATCGTGGAAGTCATCGTCCGAGCCCCGCTCGCCGCACGAGCGTTCCTGCCCGGCCAGTTCTATCGCCTGCAGAACTTCGAAACGCTAGCCCCGCGCGCCGACGGCACAGTGCTCGGCATGGAAGGCCTCGCGCTCACCGGAGCCTCGGTCGACCGTAAGCACGGCCTGCTCTCCACCATCGTGCTCGAAATGGGCGGGTCCTCTGACCTCTGCGCCATCCTCAAACCCGGCGAGCCAGTCATCTTGATGGGCCCCACTGGTACGCCCACGGAAACGCCCGCCAATGAGACCGCGCTGTTAGTCGGCGGCGGCTTAGGCAACGCGGTGCTGTTCAGCATCGGGCAGGAATTGCGCGCCGCTGGTTCGAAGACCATCTACTTCGCCGGCTATAAAAAGATCGTCGACCGCTATAAAGTCGATGAGATTGAAAAGGCCGCGGATGTTGTTGTGTGGTGCTGCGATGAAGCCCCCGGCTTCACTCCCAGCCGACCGCAGGATCGTTCGTTCGTAGGCAACATCGTCGACGCCATCGTTGCCTACGGCAGTGGCAACCTGGGCGAGACCGTACACTCTCTGCACTCGACCGACCGCATCATCGCGATCGGCTCCGACGGCATGATGGCCGCGGTCGCTCGTGCGCGCCACACCACGCTGGCCCCGTACCTCAAGCCCGACCATCACGCCATCGGCAGCATCAACTCGCCGATGCAATGCATGATGAAAGAGATCTGCGCGCAGTGCTTGCAGCAACACAAGGATCCGAAGACCGGCGAAGAAACTGTTGTCTTCTCGTGCTTCAATCAGGATCAATCGCTGGATAAGGTGGATTGGGCCAACCTCCGCACACGTCTGCAACAGAATGGCGTGCAAGAGAAGCTCACCAAGCAGTGGATCGACCGCTGCCTACACCAGATCGGCGTGCGCGGCGACGCCGTGACGCAGTAACGTCTAGCGAGCCGGCGGCAGAGGAATAAACATCACGTGCCACTCACCCTCCTTGGTGACGTGCGCCCGATGCCCCTTGCCCGTGGTGTCCTCGATCAACAGGATGCTGCCTTCGTTGGCATGCACGATCTTGCCGCCGCCGATTTCGATTTCAACGTGGCCCTTCAGCGTAATCAAATACTGACGCCCGGGTGCGGTGTGCCAGTCGTCCCATGTATCCGGGCCGCGCGTAGCGAAACGGACGCTGGTGGGTCGCAGTAGATCCGGCTGTGCTGCACCCATCTGGCTGAGGTTGATCTCCTCCGCGTGGGTCTCGCCGTCGGTGCCGGAATAGATGCGGGTTGCGGTGACTCCCTTGGGAGCCTGCGCCTCGACGACGTTCACCAGGAGCGCTGCAAAAACGACAAGTCTAAAATGACGGAGCATGTGAACGAGTTTACTGCGTTCGTGCCGTAAACTGAAAGTATGTCCAAGCCTCGCTCACCGAACATGTGGGGCCTTGTTGCGCTCACGTATGGTCTTGTTATCGGGACCACGTTGCTCGCTGTGGCGTCGTACTACTATTTCCGTTCGGAAGTCCGCCCCGGAGATTCCGCTGATGCAAATCCTATGCGCCGTTTGCTGGTGGGCTCCGTGTGGGTTCCTGTTTATGAGGGCGCTACTTTTGTTGAGCCACTTACGACAAAAGAGAATGCCGTCACCACGGGTTCGATCAAATTCCACACCAAAGACCCGGCAGGGACCGTGCTGGCCTTCTACAAGGATTCGTTGAAAGAGGGCGGCTTCGTAACGATGACGACGGGCAATGCGGGCGGTACGGTGCAGGCTGTGCGGCGGGCAGGCAAGACGAACGTGACGGTGTCTGTTACTTCCTCGTCTGAAAACACAACGGGCGAGATCCGTACATTGAACCACGAAGAGCCCAAGCAGACCTCGCCCGTTCAGTAGCTGCTTAGTTCGGTTGTTTTACCAGGCGGAGGTACGGCTTCACCGTCTTCCAACCTTCCGGATACTTCTCTTTCGCCATGTCATCGGTCACCGCGGGCACGATGATAACGTCGTTGCCCGGCTTCCAATTTACCGGCGTTGCCACCTGATGCTTCGCGGTCAGCTGCATCGAATCCAGCACGCGCAAGACTTCATCGAAGTTGCGGCCGGTGGTCATCGGATAGATTAGCATCAGCTTGATCTTCTTGTCCGGACCCACCACAAACACAGTTCGGACCGTCGCGTTGTTTGCCGCGGTGCGGCCTTCGGAAGTCTCGCCGGAGTCGGCCGGCAGCATGTCATAAAGCTTCGCGACCTTCAATTCGGGGTCGCCGATCATCGGGAAGTTGACCTTGTGGCCTTGCGTCTCTTCGATGTCCGCAGCCCACTTGCCGTGGTTCGTCACCGGATCCACGCTGAGTCCGATGATCTTGCAGCTGCGCTTCTTGAATTCCGGTTCCAGGCCCGCCATGTAGCCCAGTTCGGTGGTGCAGACCGGCGTGAAATCCTTCGGGTGAGAGAAAAGGATGGCCCAGCCATCGCCGATCCATTCGTGGAAATCGATCGTTCCCTGCGTCGTCTCGGCCGTGAAATTCGGGGCCGTATCGTTAATGCGTAGTGACATCTTTGCTCCTTGTTGCCCATTATGCCACGTGCCGTAGAACCCGTATAATGAGACGGTGTTTGAACGCCCCGCACCTACCGACCACGAAATTCTAGAGTTGCTTGCTCGCCGCTGGAGCACCCGAGCCTTCACCGGCCAATCCATCGAGCCGGAGACGTTGCGATGCCTGTTCGAAGCCGCGCGCTGGGCGCCTTCGAGCGGCAACGGCCAACCATGGAGCTTTCTCGTCGCTCGCAAGGAAGACTCTATCGAGTTTGAAAGACTCGCGAGCGTTCTGAGTCCTGGTAACGCCTGGGCTAAAGAGGCGGCCGTGCTGGCGATCTCTATGGCTTCGCTCGATCGCGCTCCCGGGAAACCCAATGGACATGCCTGGCACGACGTCGGCCTCGCGTGCGAAAATCTGGCGTTGCAGGGAACCGCACTCGGGTTATCGGTCCACATGATGGGCGGGTTCAGTGCAGAGAAAGCCCGTGAAGTTTTCGAGATTCCAGAGCGTTGGGCCCCCGTTGCCGCCATCGCCATCGGTTATCCGGCGGACCCCAACACCCTATCCGAAGAGCTGCGTGCGAAAGATCTGACCCCGCGCCAACGCAAGCCCATTCGTGAGTTTGTATTCGCCGGCAAATGGGGACAACCAGGAGGATTGGACTAATGGAACACCGCAAGATTGGATCGCTCAGCGTTTCTCTCGTTGGTATTGGATGTAACAACTTCGGTTGGCGGATAGACGCCGCAGCGACGCAATCCGTCGTGGACGCCGCACTCGACGCGGGCATCAATTTCTTCGACACCGCGGATATGTATGGGACCGGCCAGAGTGAGGAGTTCCTCGGTAAGGCTCTCAAGGGCCGTCGCGACAAAGCCATCATCGCCACCAAGTTCGGCTTAAAGATGGGTGATGGCATGGAGGGCGCGCGCCCTGCCTACATTCGTCAAGCTCTCGATGCGAGCCTGCTCCGTTTGGGCGTGGATGTCATCGACCTCTATCAAATCCATCGCCCTGACGACAAAACTCCCATTGCCGATACTATGGAAGCGCTGAACGATGCGGTAAAGGCAGGGAAAGTCCGCGAAATCGGTTGCTCCAATTTCACAGCCGAACAAATGCGCGCCGCCCACACGACGCATGGACCCAAGTATTTCGCCAGCGTTCAGAACGAATACAGCATCATCAATCGCGAACCGGAAGTCGAAGTCCTGCCCGAATGCGCCCGCACCGGCGTCGGATTCCTGCCCTACTTCCCGCTCGCCAACGGCTTGCTCACAGGCAAGTATCGCAAGGGCGCCCCGCTACCCGAAGGCAGCCGAGCAAAAGATGGCTTCGGCCCCAAAGTCTTCACCGAAGTAAACCTGGCCCGAGTCGAAGCCCTAGCCGTGTTCGCCGAATTGCAGGGCCACACGTTGCTGGAACTTGCCTTCTCCTGGCTTGCTGCTCACACGGAAGTGTCCAGCGTCATCGCCGGAGCTAAGACCCCTGAGCAAGTCCGCGCCAACGCGACCGCAGCCTCGTGGAAACTTACCGAAGCCGATCAGGCTTTCGTGCGCGCGATATAAGCGTCCACCTGACGCTCCAGAATATTGAGCGGCACGGAGCCTGTCTTCAGCACCACGTTGTGATACTCGCGCAACGAAAACTTCGGGCCCAGAGCCTTTTGCGCTTTGTCCCGAAGTTCCAGGATCTTCAGCTCGCCGATCATGTAGGAACAGGCTTGGCCCGGATACACGACGTAGCGCTCGACTTCGCTCGCCTCGATCCCGTAGTCGATCCCCTGCTGTCGTGTCCAGCGCTTTGCGTGCAGTCCGGTATCCACTACCAACCGTCGTGCGCGCCACAGTTCATATTCCAACTGTCCGAGTTGGCCCTCAATATCGCCTTCGTACCAGCCCGATTCCGCTGCCAGTCGTTCTGCGTACAGTGCCCAGCCTTCGGTGATCGCCGACAATCCGCCGAACGCCCGCAGTTGCATGAAGCGCGGCAGCTCCTTGTTTTCGATCTGGAGCGCCAGGTGGAAGTGATGTCCCGGTACGGCCTCGTGATATACCACGCTGCGCACGCCGAATTTCGTCATCCACTCAATGCGTCTGGGAAACTGAAACACCCCTGGCCGCGATCCGTCGGGAGCCGGAGTGTTGTAGTTTGCCGCCGCATTCGCTTCGCGAAACGTCGGGAAGGGCCGAGCTTCAATAGGGGCCTTCGGTCGCAGGTCAAACAGCAGTGCCGACCGTCGCTCCGCATCGCGAAGGATGCCTTCGATATCGCGCATGACCTGCTCGCGACTGGCCTCGGAGGTCGGATTCGGATACTGCATGTCGAGCTTCAACTTCGCGATGCGTTCTTTGACCGATCCTTCATTGCGTCCCAGGCGCTTTAGGAGTGCGTCCATTTGCGCTTCAATCTCGCCGACGCGCTTGAGCCCGATTTCGTGAATTTGTTCCGCGGTCAGATCGGTTGTCGTGAAGCGCTTCAGAAAATACGTGTATGCCGCAGGGCCGCCTTTTAGCCGCCACAGTCCCGCATCGTCGGTGGAGCGCGGTAGTTGCGTTTCCAGCGTCGCAATGGCTTTCTTCCACGCGGGATAGATCTGCGTGGCGACGATCCGTTCCGCCTCTGCCTGCAGTTGTTCGCGTTTGGGCGCCGGAATCTCCGCGATCCCCGTCATCTTTTCCACCAAGGTTGTTACGAACGGGTTCCGCGCGGGAGTGCCATCGACGAAGCCCTGCATCTGCCTCAAGGTTGCCTGCAGAATGAAGCGCGGAGGGATCGTGCCTTTCGCCGCCAGCCTGCGCGATTCTGCAATCGCCTCTTCCGTGCGCGCGCCTACTTGTCCCAGTGCCGCCACGTAGTTTTCGGCGTCGCGTAGTTTCGTCAGCGAACGCCCAACCGTGAAGTGCTCCAATATGCCGACGTTCCAGCCGTTCATTTGCTCGAACGGGAACCAATAGTCGAGATACGGCTCTTCCGCCGCCGCGATGTCGAGCTGCCAGTCCATCACGTCCGCGGACAACGCCTGTGTCGGCGTCATCGCGGTGCGATCGAAGGCGCGTAGTTGCTTGAGTCCCTTGCGGGCCAGCGCAACTCGCTTGCGAGCTTCCGCTGCCGTCGGCGGAGCTAAGCGGCGCTCCAGCTTATCTTGCCCCTCGCCGGCAAAATAGTGGTTCTCGGTCGCGGACGCGGGATCGTTGTGCATCCATTCGTCCGTGAATTCCTGGAAGAATTCTTCAATGCCGCGCGGCTTAGTCTGCCCGAGCGCAATTCCTGCTCCCGCCACAAGGCAGAACGTTCTCCGCTGCATAAAGCCTCCTATTGTTGTCCTGCGTGTGCCTTCGCCGTGCGTTCGTTCAAATCGCGCAATACGTGCAACTCGCGTTCGGTAGGCTCCGGCGTCGTATCTACCGTTGAGGCGACCTTCAGAGGCCAACCCGTTTCAGCCACCACTTGCTCAACTGTAATGCCCGCATGCACGCTTGTGAGCGTCAACTCTTTGGTGACTGGATCCGGCGTCAAGATCCCGAGATCCGTGATCACCGCAGTCGGTCCTCTGCCCGGCAGGTTCAACTTCGCGCGGCTATCGCCACCTTCGAAGTGGCCTCCCGACGTCATGAAATCGAGCTTCTCTACGAACGCGCGCTTGTTGTGCCGCAGGGTGATCAAGACTTCGCCGCAATTTCCCGCGATTTCCTGCGCGCCACCGGAACCAGGCAGACGAACCTTCGGACGCTTGTACGTCCCGCCAATCACGGTGCTGTTGATGTTCGCGTACTTGTCGATCTGCGCCGCGCCCAGGAAGCCGAGCGCAATCCGCCCGCCCTGCAACCAATAGGCAAACATTTCCGGGATCGAAACTACCGCGTCCGCTGTCTCCGACAACTCGCCGTCGCCAATCGAAAGCGGCAACACCGTCGGCTTCGCGCCAATCGTGCCGGACTCGTAAATCAAAATCGTATCGGGTGCGTGCGTCTGCTTTGCCAGATTTGCCGCCGCGCTGGGCAGCCCGATTCCTACGAACAGCGGCGCTCCGTTGCGAATCTTGCGCGCCGCGGCGATGGTCATCATTTCGTCCGAGGTGTATTGGAGTTCCATGCTACTTGGCCTCCTGGGTTTGGCCAAGGACGGATTTGCCAGAAAGGCTAAGTTTGAACTCGGCGAAGTCTTTCGTGCCCCGGATATGTTTGTCCATCCACGCAAGGAAGGTCTCGCGATCCTTGGAAATGTCATCCCACTTCTTGTAGAACGCGTTGTTGCGGGGATAGTAGCCCTGCGCGTAGGACGGGAACGCGCCGCCCTTCACTTCGCAGACCGACCCTACCACCCAATACGGCAGCACCACTGAATTCGGCGGTGCCTGCAGGTCGTCTACAATTTCTTCCACCGTCACGATGCTGCGCTTGGCGGCTAGCACCGCTTCCTTCTGCACGCCGACCACGCCCCACATCAAGACGTTCCCCTTGCGATCGGCCTTCTGCGCGTGGATGACTGTGACATCGGGCCGATGCGCGGGAACTGCGGCCAGTTTCTCGCCGGTGAACGGGCAGTCGATGAACTTGATGCGGTCGTTGTACTTCGTCAGGTCCGTGCCGATGTAGCCGCGCAACAACCCAAACGGAAGATTTGAAGCCCCGGCTGCGTACATCGCTGCCATACCGGCGTGGGCGTGCTCCTCGACTTCGATGGGCAGCGGCCAGTCTTTCTCCACTGCGTCGCGCAAACGATGCAACGATCCGACTCCCGGATTGCCGCCCCACGAGAAGATGATCTTCTTCACACACCCCGCGCCGATCAACATGTCGTAGATAACGTCGGGTGTCATGCGGATGACGGTCAGGTCGCGTTTGGCCTGCCGCACAATTTCGTGTCCCGCAGCGTAGGGGATCAAGTGCGTGAATCCTTCGAGCGCCACGACGTCGCCGTCATGGATCGTGTCCCGGATTGCATCGGAGAGGGAAGTTATGAGTGCCAAGAAACTATTTTGCCACGGACGCACTCCAAGTTCCTGCCCTGTCACCATCGCCACGTCGGTAAGTAGGCGCGGTTCTCGTTGGTATAATCTCCGTTACATGGGCAGCGACTCCATCATCGGCAGATTGCGCAAGATCTTAGAGAAGCCACCGGTCCCGTCCCATATGCAACAACCGGGCTACAGTGTGGAAGTTCCGTGGCACACGCGTTTGTGGAACTCGCTCCGACCGCCCTCGGCCGTGCCTACCGAAGGCGCGCCGATGAACGCCTCTCAGCGGCGCATGTTGAAGATCACGGCGGCCATCGTGCTTCCCTTGCTGGTGATCGGATGGACGATTGACTATGTCTCCAAAGCTCCCCAGCGCGCTCAGACAGCCTTTGAAGACGGCATGCGGCTGCTGGGCCCCGGCAATTTTGCGGGTGCTGTTGAGAAATTCACTGCATCGATTGCTGCTTCCGAGACTGCGGCCGCGCACCTGGAACGGGGCAATGCTTACCAGGAACTTGGGAAAGCGGAGCTAGCCCTCGCAGACTGGAGCCGCGCCATCGAACTCGACTCCGGCTTGGCGGAGGCATTCACGGCTCGTGCCACCCACTATCGCGTTAAAGGCGACGCAGCGAAGGCACTGCCAGACTTGAACCAGTCGATCCAGTTAGATCCTACGGTAGACGGTTATTTTCAGCGCGGCCAAGTCTACGCAGCCCTGGGCCAATGGAGCAAAGCCATTGAGGATTACGACCGCGCAATCCTGGAACGGCGGGAAGCGCCGTACGTCTACCTGGCGCGTTCCATTGCCCGGCGCTCTTTGGGAGACGAGGAAGGCTACCGTGAAGATCAGAAAACCGCGGCGGACCTGCAGCCCACCGGCCCACCTAAAGTGCAATTGAAAATGACCGAATAGGATTCGGAGCGCTTGTTATAATTTTAGAAATGGCTGAACCGCTGAGTAAGGCTCCGCCTCCTCCTCTCACTGCAGAAATGCGCGCCCAGCGCGGCAAGCAAACGCGCTTGGTCGGCGGAACGGTGAGTGTGCTTCTGATTGCGTTGGTCGTGTGGCAGGGCTACGAATATAGGGCTTCCGCTCCTGAGCGCGCGGAAGCCCGGGTTCAGGCTGGGATCAAATTGATGAGTCCAGGCCACTACGAGGAAGCCGCCGTGCAGTTTAGCGAAGCCCTCGAAACGGATCCCAATTCATGGAATGGCTACTTGCAGCGGGGCCTTGCCAGGCAAAATATGAGTCGCCCGGATGATGCCATAGCGGATCTTCAGGCTGCCCTGCGGTTCAAGCCGGATCTGCAAGAAGCGAGAGCTGCGCTCGGGGGTATTTATGGTGACAAAGGGGATGTTCCCAGGGAAATCGAGGAGCTCACGAAGGCAATTGCACTGAAGCCGACGGTGGATGCGTATTCCCGCCGTGCCCTCGCCTATGCGGAACTTGGCCAGCACGAAGCAGCGATTGCGGACTTTACCTGGGTGATCGACACCCTCCGCGATGTGCCCTTGTTGTATTTTGGGCGCGCAAAATCCAAACGGGCGTTGGGAGATCTAGAGGGCGCGATCTCCGATGAAAAGATGGCCAAATCATTCGGCATTGGGATCAAATAAGATCCCGTTGGGCAAAATATGTTTGTCCCTTTGACGCCACTTCGCTGCCTGCATCGGGCGGCGGCCCTGTTTGGCGCTCGTGTGGGCGTGGTGTGCGGCGAAAGAGCCTTCACGTACTCCGAACTCAAGCGCCGGGCGGAACGCTTAGCCACAGGGCTTCTCAAGCTGGGCATTGCGGCGGGAGACCGCGTCGGTTACCTGAGCTTCAACAACCACCAACTCTTTGAAGGTTATTTCGGAGTGCCACAAGCGCGCGCGATTCTGATGCCGCTCAATGTGCGTCTGACCGAGCCGGAGCTGGCGACCATTCTGCTGCATTCCGGGGCGAAGGCGCTTATCTACGAAGAGGAATTTGTGCCCCTGGTGGAACGGCTGCGCGTGGCGTGTCCTGCGGTGGAGCATTGGGTGAGTATCGAAAATGACTACGAACGCTTGTTGGAGCAGGGCCACGAAGAGCACGCCGATATCACTACCTACGACGAACATGCCATCGCGGAGTTATTCTACACCAGTGGCTCCACCGGCGCGCCCAAGGGTGTGATGTTGTCGCATCGGACGCTGTATCTGCATGCGCTCGACTACGCGTTGCAGTACCGGCAGGCAGCCACCATGGTCGACCTGCATACGATCCCGCTCTATCATGCCAATGGCTGGGGCCGACCGCAGGCATCGACGATGCTGGGGACCAAGCAGATCATGGTGCGGCGTTTTGAACCGGAACATGTCTTTGCGTTGGTGGAGCGTCATCGCGCGACCGACATGTGCCTGGTCCCGACGATGGCAAACGCTCTGGTAAATTCTCCCGCGCGGGAGCGGTTTGATCTATCGAGCATGCGGCATATCAATATGGGCGGCGCGGCCAATTCGCCGGAGTTGGTCCAACGAGTGGAGCAGGCGTTTCCGGGCTGCGAATGCTCCAGCGGCTACGGACTCACGGAGACATCGCCTGTGATCACGCACACTGAGCAGAAGATCGCGCTGCAATTGCCGGACGAGCAACGTTATCTACGTCAGTCCAAGACTGGATGGCCGTTACCGGGTGTCACGTTGCGCGTGGTGGATGGAGAGATGCAAGACGTGCCCCAAGACGGCACAGCGGTTGGCGAAATTATAGCGATGGGGGACCACGTCATGGACGGCTATTATGCCGATCCCGAAGCAACCCAGGCTGCGTTTTCGGGTCCGTGGCTGCACACCGGTGACATGGCGGTGTGGGAGCCCGACAACTATATCAACATCGTGGATCGTAAGAAGCAAATCATCATCTCAGGGGGCGAGAATATTTCGTCTATTGAGGTAGAGAACGCCATTGCGGCGCATCCGGCGGTGCTCGAATGTGCGGTTGTATCCGCACCCGATGAACGCTGGGGCGAAGTGGTCGCGGCGATCATCGTGAAGCGGCCGGGTGCGGAATTGACGCCGGAGGAGCTGCTCGGGTTTCTGCGGGAACGCTTGGCGAAGTTCAAGCTTCCCCGTATCATTGAGTTCTCTGCTGAGCCGTTGCCGAAAACCGGTACGGGCAAGATACGTAAGCTCGATTTGCGCGAACGATTTTGGGCGGGGGAGAATTCAAGGGTGAACGGTTGATGTTTACGGTGCGTATTTCGGTGGAGCCTGCGGATCAAGACGTCTTGATCGCGGAGTTGTGGGAAGCTGGCACGCTTGGAGTGACGGAGGAGGACGGCTCGGTCGAGGCGTGGTTTGAAACCGCTGAGCTTGCATCGCGATTCGGAACCGCCCAGCCCGCGCCGGAGCGCGATTGGGTCGCGGAGATGAAAGCTTCGTGGCCTGCCCTGTTGGTCGGCGAGAAGTTTTTCGTTGTCCCGCCATGGTGTGAAGACCCGACGCCTGAGGGACGCTTTCGGTTGGAGATCAATCCTGGGCAGCAGTGCGGCACGGGGCAGCATCCGTGTACGCAGAAGTGTCTGGTGCAAATGGAGCGGTTGATCCGTCCTGGCGACTCAGTGCTCGATGTCGGTAGCGGTTCGGGAATTCTGTCGATCGCCGCGAAGTTATTGGGTGCGGGGCGAGTGGTCGCCTGCGATATCGATTTGGAGACGGCTCGGCCGGTGCCGTTCTTTCAGGGCAGTGTGGATGCAGTGCGGTCGAATTCGTTCGACGTTGTGGTGGCGAACATCAGCGAAGACGTAATCGGTGACTGGCTTCCGGATTTTGAGCGCGTGGCGCCGGTGCGGATCTTGTCGGGCTTTCAGGATGATGCGGGCGAGTGGACCTGCGTGGTGCGCTGAGTCACTCCGGTTTTTCAGGCCACTTGTGGCGTGGATAACGGCGCATCAATTCCTTGCGCACCTGCGGATAGAGGCGCTCCCAGAAGCCTGCAAGGTCGCTGGTCACTTGCACAGGGCGCTGATTCGGCGCGAGCAAGTGCACTACGACGGGCGCGCCGTTGATCTTTGGAGTTTCCTTCATGCCGAAGAAGTCTTGCAGGCGCGATTCGATCCAGGGTGGTTTGCCGGGTTCGTAGTGTACTTTTACTTGGCGTCCGCCGGGTAGTTTGATCTGCGCGGGCGCGGCGTGATCTAAGCGCGCGGGACGCAGCATTTCTAGCAGGTTGGCGGACTCCAATTCCCTGAAGCTGGTTGCGGTTGCGCACAACTGACGAAGCGCGGCCTCCGCATCGATGGTGATTCCTGCGAGTGCGGCTCGCGATGTAAGTTGGGCGAGTGCGTCGGGATCGATGAAGCGTCCGATGCCGGTGTCCAGAGCCTTCTGCGCGAGTAGCAGGCCTGCTTCTTCGCACGCTGCTGCCGGTGCGCGCGTTTCTTCGATGACAAGTTGGTCGTAGACCAGCGCGGAGACTTGCTCCACGCGTTCGGCGGAACGGTTCCACTCGAAGCGTACGCGTTCGGTGGTGCGGTCGAGCAGCCACTCGGGCTCAATGGGGGCTGCTAGCCGGACTAACGGGACTCCATGTTCCCGGCGTTCTTCGATATCGACGGCGACCAAAAACTCCCAGCGGGAGTTCGGGAACTTGGCGGAGCCACCACCGGAGAGCAGCAACTCGCCGTCGCGGCGATGGCGTGCAACGCGGTCGGGAAAAGCGGAAAGAATGCTCTCCAATAGGGCCGGGTCACCACCGCGATCGCGTCCGCCGACTTGGCGTTTCAGCTGGTCGTAGACGCGCTGTGTTTGGGGTTGCCAGTTGGCCTCGATCAACGCAAGCAGGTCGGAGGAGCCGCGTTCGCCCGCGCTTAATACAGCCGCGACGGCGCAGCCCTTCTCGGGTACTCCGCGCTTCTTCGCTTCGATGACTAACTTGGCGAGGCGCGGTGGCAACGGCAGGTCTGCCATCTCCGTGGTGACCGCGAGTTTGTCGAGTAAGGTGCTCGCAGCATCCCAAGCGGCTGGCGGAGGTGCGTCCAGCCAGTCGAGATTGTGTGCGTTCATGGCGCGCAGTTGCAGGACCATCTGTGACAATTCACGTCGCAGGATTTCGGGGATGTCGGCAGTGGGGCGATGATGGAACTCTTGTTCCGTGTACAAGCGAATCGCGCGACCGGGTCCGAGGCGGCCCGCGCGGCCCGCGCGCTGCTTTGCGGAGGCTTGGCTGATGCGCTTGAGTTCGACCGACGGTAAGCCGGTCCACGGAGAATCGGCGGCGACGCGGGCGAGGCCGGAATCAACTACGGCGCGCACGCCTTCGATGGTGACGGAGCTTTCGGCGACGTTGGTCGAGAGGATCACTTTGGGGCGGTCTGCGGGTGAGACGGCTCGGTCTTGTTCAGCGGGAGACAGGTCGCCGTGCAAGGGGACCACAAGAAGGTTCGCGCGCCTGGCGATGGGTTCGAGAGCTCGCGACGCTCGGCGGATTTCGGCGGCCCCGGGGAGGAAGACGAGGATGTCGCCTGATCCTAGGAGCTTCTCGACAGCGGCCGCGACCTGTTCTTCGAGCGGGGACGGGGAGTGCGGCGTGTATTCGATGTCGAGGCGATGGGCCCGGACTTCTTGCGTGAACACAGGGCAGTTATCGAGATACCGAGCGATAGGCGCGGCGTCGAGTGTGGCGGACATGACTACGATTCGCAGGTCGGGACGTGTGGTCTTCTGCAAGCGGCGCAACAGGGCGAGAGCGAGATCACTGTCCAGGTGGCGTTCGTGAAACTCGTCGAGGATGACAGTGGAGACGCCTTTGAGTTGCGGATCGGAGATTAGGCGGCGCGTGAGGACTCCTTCAGTGAGGAACTTCAAGCGCGTGCGAGAGCTGCTGACGTCCTCAAAGCGGACTTGATAGCCGACGGTTTCGCCGGGCTTCTCGCCCATCTCTTGCGCGACGCGTTTGGCGGCCATGCGAGCTGCGAGGCGGCGCGGTTCCAACACTAGAACGTCGCCGCGGTTCATCAGTGCGGGCGGGACGCGCGTGGTCTTACCCGCGCCGGGGGCAGCTTCGATGACGATGTTGGGAGACTGCTCGGCCACGATTTGCGGGAGCAGGTCGTCGATGGGGAGCTTGATCAAGCTACGACGGCCTCAATGGTCGCGGGCGCGTTGCCTTCCAGGCGATTGTTCACAAAGATGTAGGCGGCCTTGCGCTCCTCTTTCATGCGGCGGAGCAGGTCGCGCAGTGCTTTCCGCGCCTCGGGGTTCTCATCTTGCGTCTTGTCGTAGGGAGCGAATTGCTTCACGGCTTCTTCATAGGGGCGGCCTTGGCGGAGCAGCGCTCGGGCGACGACGAAGTCGGTGGTGAACGCGCCTTCGAGGTTCATCTGGTCTTGGATTTGCGGCATGCGGCTCCAAGCGTTGAAGACGTGGGCGACTTGGTGGGTTCGCAGGGTGTCGAAGTAGTGCGGCTGCAGGTAGCCAGGATTGCGGACTTCGACGGCATAGCGGAACGTGCCTGGCAACTGTTTCAGAAAACCGTCGAGGGACGCGATAAAGTCGCGGGGAGGCGTGGAGCGTGCTCCGAATTCCAGGATCAGTGGGCCTATGCGGTTACGGTAGGGCTCTAACGGTTCGAGGAAGAGCGCTTTCAGTGCGTCCGCATTTAGGAACGACGGATTCTCCTGTCCCGCGCGCGCACCATAGCGGGCGTGGCGCGGGAAGATTTCCACGGTGACTTCTTCGGGGACCTTGAGGCCAAACTTCAGGCTCGGTGGAGCGCCAGTGAATAGCTTCTGCCAGAAGTTGGGGGAAGGGAATTGATAGAACGAGAAGTCTCCGCATACGGCGGGGAAGACTTCGGCGAACTCGGCTAGGCACTCGGCTTCAAAGCGGGCCTTGGAGAATTTGCCGCGCGTGATGTAGCGTTCACGAGTGTAGATTTGGTCGAGCCAGCCTTCGTATTTCCAGGAACTGGTGCCGATCCAAATATTTTGATCCGCGAGGGCGCGCAGGCGCTGGGCTAAACCTGCGCGGTCAAAGCGGGTAGGTTCTTCGAAAAGAGAAAGGTTCACCGGGCGCGCGCGGAACGGTTGTAGAAAGGATCGGCGCCAGCTTCGAGTACGCCGTTCGCCAGAACGCGCACCATCACGGGAGCGGAGCCGCTGTTGTACTTCGACATCTGCGCGGCCTGGTGGCCCATGCGCACAAGCTCCTGACCCACTTCGAGCGGGATGCGTTCATCGAGCCACAGGCTGTTGATGTTCCAAGCGTGGTTGTCCATGCTCGAAACCATGTGCCGAGTTTGATAACGAGGGGCTTCGACGGCTTGTTGCGCGTCCATGCCGAATTCGGTGGAATTGAACAGGACCTGCATCAAGGCTTGGTCTTGGACGTCCGCACCAGGAGTGGAGAGCGCGAATGCGGGCGCTCCGGCGGTGGTGGTGACCAGCGTCGGAGACAGCGTGACGCGCGGTCGTTTGCCGCCTTCGAGTTCGTTTGGGTGGCCTTCGAGCAGCACGAAACTCTGCGCGCGCTGCGTGAGCGGGATACCGGTATCGCCCGCGATCACGCTGGGCATCCAGGCTCCCGAAGGAGTGGCGGAGAACATCGATCCGTCTTTATCGATGACGTTGACGCAGGTGGTGTCATGCGACATCAGCGCGTCGTCGATGCGATAGGACGCGAGGTTCGCGCTAGTCGGGTGGGGCAGCGTTTTGCCGTTGATGGAGCCCTGGCGGAACGTGGCGGATGCTTTGTCCGTGATCAGCTTCGCGCGTTCGGCGGCGTATTCCTTGGTCAATAGTGCTTTGTAGTCGAGCTTGCTGAACTTGGGATCGGCGTAGTAAGTGTCGCGATCCGCATAGGCCAGCTTCAGAGCTTCAACCGAACGGTGGATGTAAGCCGCCGAGTTGTAGGCGGGCTTGTCTTTGAAAGTGTCGAGGATGTTCAGGGCTTCGATCAAGTCGGGACCCTGGCTCCAGAAGCCGGGCTTGTAGACCGTGTAGCCATGGTAGTTGGTGGAGACGGGTTCTTCCACGTCGGCGTGGAACGCGGCCATGTCTTCATAGCGGAGCAGGCCACCATTCGCCTTGCTGAAGGCGTCGATCTTGCGGGCGATGGGGCCGCGATAGAAGTAGTCGCGAACGGCGTCGATGGCTCCCTTGCGATCCTTGCCGGAGGAGATGGCTTTCTTCTCGGCGGCGACCATTTCTCGGAGCGTGGCGGCGAGGTCGGGTTGGTGGAACACTTCGCCGATGCGCGGCGTGTGGCCGTTGGGCATGAAGTGGGCCTTCGAAGTGGGCCACAGCTCAAAGAAGTCGACGCCGGAGGCATAGGCTCGGGCGCGCATTTCGTCGACGACATAACCGTCGGCGTGTTCGATGGCGGGGGCGATGATGTCGGAGAAGGACTTGGTTCCGAATTCTTTCAAGGCGACAAGACCCGCGTCGACCATGCCGGGGACCAGTGCGGGCATCAGACCGGCGTTGGGCATCACGCCCTTGAGGCCCTTGCCGTCATTATCGAACGTGGTCTCGCCGATCTTGAGCGGGCGCTTGCGGTAGAAATCCGCGGTGGCGAGCTTCGGCATTGTGCCGACGCCGGCGATCGAGTAGACCTTGCCTTCCTTGGTGCGGACCAGAATGGGGGCCTCGCCGCCCATGCCGAAGTGGGAGAGCTCTGTTACCGAGGCCGCGAAGAGCGTGGCGACGCCGACGTCCACTGCGTTGCCACCGGTGGTCATGAGCTTCATGCCGGCATCGGTGGCGTAATCGCTCCCAGCGGCGACGGCGGAATTGGCTCCGCGAACAGGCTGGCGGATGGACGGCTCCCCGTTACGGCGCGTCTGGGCAAGGGAAAAAGAGGCGACAGCGATGAGGGCGGCGGCTACGGCGGAACCGATGAGAAGCTTTTTTCGCGACATGAGAACTCCCGGCCTCATTATAATGGTTCTTCCAATGGACGTGGATCGGCAAAACACGGCGGCGGAGACTCGGCAGGAGATTGCCGAGCGCGAACCGATGTTGTTTTGTCCCGTATGCAGTTTGCGGCTGAGCGAGCGCAAGTGTAAGTTGTTCTGCGAACGCTGCGGGTATTTCATGTCCTGCGCGGATTACTACTAATGAGCGAACTCTCTGACCTACTAGAACGATACCGCCGCGGCGCGGAACTGCTGGCGATGGCGACGACGGGCGGGGCCGGTGCTGTGCTCGACTTCAAGCCCGAGGGGCATCCGTGGAGCATGCGGCAACTGGTGTGCCACCTTGCGGACGCGGAGGCGGTGGCGGTGATGCGGTTCCGGCAGATGCTGGCCGAGGAGAATCCGACGCTGCAGCAGTTCGATGACGCGTTGTGGATGGAGAAGCTCGACTACGCCAAGCGCAAGGTTTCGGTGGCGCTGGAAACGTTCCGCCGGCTGCGTGCCGACAACTACGACTTATTGAAGGATCTGCCGGAATCCGAGTTTGCGCGCGTAGGCACCCATACGAAAGACGGCGCGACGACACTACGGGTGTCGGTGGAGTGGTTCGCGGAGCACTTGGAAGAGCATGTCCGCGAGATTCAAGCGGTTCGCGCGGTGTACAAAGAGTTCCGCGCGAAAGAGCTTGCCGCTCAAGGGTCTTAGTTCGTTCTAGAGGCCTCTATAGCTCGGTGTTTACTTTCCCGGCGAAAGTCCAGTCACGTACTGAAACCGTCCATCACGTTTATTCCCTTGCTGCGGAGCCATGGATGCAGTGCGGGCGGCCAACCTCTCCGATGGAAGAGCGGTGCGGCTTCTTGGTCATAGCGTAGGGGAGTCCCCGCACGATCCCATCGGACGGAACCGCTATGTGGTGAAGACTAAGGAGAATTCAGCTCGCGATTTTGTGGCAATATGAAGCCGTGATCTCCAAACTCTGGCTTCTGCTGCAACTTACGGGGCTGCTTGTGGCACAGCCGGGCCAGTTTCCTGCCGTCAAAGATTGGGCGACCCTCCGGATCACGTTATCGCGTAGCGGTTGTTTCGGTTCTTGTCCAGAGTACGAAGTAGAAATTCACGGCGACGGGCAAGTGCGATACAACGGGATGGCCTTCGTGTCGGTTCGCGGGGTGCACGATTCGACGGTCACGCGGCAGGATCTGGAGCTTTTGATCGAGGGCTTCCGCAATGCTGACTTTTTCGCATTGAATTCGGAATACCGCATTAATCTATCCGATGGGTCTACGTACAAGACCTCGTTGTCTATAGACGGTCAGACGAAATCCGTACTCGACTATGGTGGACGGGCCGTCGGAATGCCTTCGGTGGTGACAGAAGTTGAGCAGGCCGTGGACCGTATTGCGAACACTGGCATGTGGGTTCGGGGCGATGAGAAAACCGTTGAGGCATTGCGGCGCGAAGGTTTCGACTTCAAAACTCAAGAAGGTGGTAGGATTCTCGCCTGGGCGTCGGGCGCTGGAGATCGCAAAGTTGTACGCGACTTGATCGATGCAGGTGTACCTCTCGATATTCCAACAGCACTGTTTATACTGCAAGCGCCGTCCTTGGTGCATGCGATTTCAAACAACGATCCTGAGGTCTTGAGGATGTTAGTCGAGGCTGGCGCTTCGAAGACCGATTCAGCTGCGAAGCAACAGGCCCTGGAAGCGGCGCGCAGAAAAGGAGATCGACAACTGGTCGCCTTACTGGAGACCTACTAAGGGCGAGCACGGTGCGGCGGGTGCTGGAGATTCTGGCGACGTATCCTGATCGCGCAGAACTCTTCGCCGACTACCCCGATTTGGAAGAAGCTGATTTGCAGCAGGCGCTCGCCTATGCGGCTGCGAACCTGGATGAACGGGTCGAGATTCTTGATTACGCGTCGTAAGTATGGCGCGCTTTCTGTTGGATGAAGGTCTGCCTTTGCGCTCGGCGGCGTTACTGAGGGCGAGAGGCATCGACGCGGTCCATGCTCGCGAGGTTGGTCTGGCTCCTGCTGCGTGGAGTTCGGTTGCGTAACCTTCCTCTGAAGTAAGCTCTACTGCTTAAGGTCGACCACTTGCGCGCCTGCGGGCGGGGTGAATTTGAAGAGCGTATCGGCTAGCTTCAGGTTGCGCTGCTCGGCGTCTAGTAGGTACTCCATCACCGATGTCCCAGGTTGATCGGTAACGGTCACGCGGCGGATGGCGAAGTCGGGCGCGACCAACAATGCGATTTCCTTGAACAGGAGTTTCTTGTTGCGCGGGGTCAGGGTGATCACGGCGTTGGCTCCATCGGGGCTGGAGCGGTAGGTGTCGAAGTCCTTCTGGAAATCCAGTTTGCCCAACAAGAATGACAGCGGGATGCGCATGTCCTCGGTTTCCTTGAAGGGCGAACGGTCGACCGCGTTTTTCAGTTTGTCGTAATCGTAGGTGAACTTGCCGTCGGAGAGGAACAGGTTGCCGGCGGGGCTGTTGTATTCCCAGCGGGTGCGACTGGGCTTGCTGAGGTAGAGGGTGCCTCGCTCGGGCGTGCGGGTGCGGCCGCGGTCCTTGAAGGTGACGGTGAAGGCGGCCTGCAGCGTGGTGGTGGAGTTGTAGCGCTTTTCGACGCCTTGGAGGATGGCTGTGGTGTTCGGCGGGGCGGTTTGGGCCCAGAGGGTGAGCGAAACAATGGCGAAAAGGGCTAGGCGGCGCATCCATCTTCAGTGTAAAGGGTTCGGCGTCCGGTAAAGTTTTTTCTTGCGTTTACCGATGACAGCGGTATGGAATATCTTGCGGCCGGTATAAGCAGTTTGGTGAGTGTGTTTGTGTTGGCGGTGTTCGTGGCCGGGGTGATGAAGCTATTCCAGATTCATACTGTGCTGACGGAGATCAAGGAAGGTCTGCGGACTTCGCCTGGGGCGGGTCGGGCCGCTGCACCGTTCGCGGCGTCGACGTTTGCTGCGCCTAGCGCGGTGTCGACAAGTGCTCCGGTGACGCCTACGGCGCTGCACGCGATGGGGTCGGGCGATGAAATGCTGCGGGCATTGGACGCGCAGATCCAGTGGGATGAGAGCGCGAGCCGCTCGGAAACGCGGTAGGGCCCTAGACCGAGTGCATCGCGGCACTTACCGGGCGAGAGCCTACGGGGATGACCGTCACCAGGGCTGCGGACTTGTTGCGATTCGGTTGGATGGCGTCGATGTTCAACACCGACACATTGCCGGATTCGCGATTCAACACTAGCGCAAACTGATCGTCCGGGGTGATGAGCACCTGGCCGGGATCGGTTCCTACGGGCAGCACTGCAATCACTTTGTGCGAGCCGATGTTCAACACGCTGACGTCGCCGGAGGCGGGGTTGGTGATGAACAGCAGGGCATTCGACGCCGTCATCATGGCGGGCGCGTGACCCACCAGAATCGTTTCGGCAACTTCGGGGATGTTGTAGGGATACACGATGACCACTGAATCTCCGCCGGGTCCGGTAACGAAGAGTTGCCCGCCGTCGCGGTTAAACGCGAGATTTTCGGGACGTACGGCGATGGGTAGGTGTGCCACTAAGCGCGGGTTGTTCACGCGATAGACCGAGATCTGGTTTTGGTCGAGGTCGGCTGCGAGCAAGCGCTCATCGTTACCCAGAAACTTCAACTGGCCGTAATTCGCGCGACCGAGCGGTTCACCCGCGCTGCGTTCAATCAGACTCAGAAGGCGCAGGGTCGTAGGCGAACTGACGGCGGCGGTCTTGCCATCGGAGGTGATCGCGAGATCGACCGGTTCTTCCGGCAGTTGCATCTTCCAGGCCAGGCTCAGGTCGTCCAGCTTGATGGCTGTGAGCGTGCGCGATTCACGGGTCAGGGTATAGATCGTTTTCTCATCCGGTGAGAGGTGCATGCTATCGGCGTGGGTCGCGACGGTCAGTTTGCGAACCAGCTTCAAGGTGTCGGTACGGATTTCGTGGACGGTGCCGGTGTCGGGCGTCAGCGCGTAGACGGCCGGGCGGGATGCTGCGGCGAGGACTTGCGACGGCGCTCCCTCAATGGCGATGTGTTTGGCAACGGCCATGACGCCCAAGTCGACTGCGGCAATGGCTCCTCCGTCTTGGTTCGCGACGAAGGCGTAGCCGTTGAATGCCGGCTCCGAGCGGCTGCAGGCAGTGACGGCGATGGCGGGGAGGGTCAGGAAGGCCCTGCGGGAGATCACTCTTTCATCATAGTCTGTAAGAGTGGCTAGTTACGATGCGTTGTTAGTGGTGTCCTTCGGTGGACCAGAGAAGCGCGAGGATGTGATCCCTTTCCTCGAGAACGTGTTGCGGGGGCGGAATGTGCCGCGCGAGCGGATGCTGGAAGTGGCAGAGCACTACTACCACTTTGATGGGCGCAGTCCGATCAACGACCAAAACCGCGCGCTGATCGAGGCGCTGCGGGCGGTGGTGAAGGTTCCTGTCTATTGGGGCAATCGCAACTGGCATCCGATGCTGGCCGACACGCTGCGGCAGATGCAGGCCGATGGAGTGAAGCGGGCGGTGGCGTTTGCGACGTCGGCATTCGGATCGTATTCTGGATGTCGACAGTA
Source organism: Bordetella parapertussis (assembly GCA_943328975.2). GTDB lineage: Bacteria > Acidobacteriota > Terriglobia > Bryobacterales > Bryobacteraceae > Palsa-187. The sequence continues at coordinate 55,134 of CALQCC020000010.1, forward strand.
CATCGAAGATATTACTCGTGCGCGTGCGGCGGTCGGCGAAGGGGCCCCGGAGATCGTCAAGATTCGTCCGTTTTCCGCGCACCCGAAGTTCATTGAGGCGATGACAGATCGGGTGCGAACGGCATTGAAGGAGTTGCCGGACGGGAGATTGGTCTTCACCGCGCACAGTGTTCCCATGTCGATGGCTGCTAGTGGACCCTACGTACGGGAACTGGAAGCCGCCTGCGCGAAGGTTGCAACGAACGTGGGCAAGCCGGAATGGAAGCTGGTTTATCAGAGCCGCAGTGGCCCGCCGACGCAGCCGTGGCTAGAGCCTGACGTGTGCGACTACTTGCGCGAGATCCGGACGGATGCAGTGATCGTGCCGATCGGGTTTCTGTCCGATCACATGGAAGTGCTCTACGACTTGGATACTGAGGCTCGTGCGGTCAGCGAAGAGCTTGGGATCAAGATGGTGCGCGCCGGGACGGCTGGCACGCATCCCGCGATGATCGAAATGATCGCGGAGTTGATGACGCAGGATCACGCGCCATGCGCCGAGGGATGTTGTCCGGCTCCTGTTCGGCCGACCGGACCTCCACCTAGCCGTTGATTTCTTTGTAGACGTCGCGCTTTGACAGGCCGCGTTCGCGCGCGACTTGTTTGATGGCGTCCATGCGAGGAATGCCTTGGGCCTCCAAGGCGGCAACGGCTTCGGGGATGGGCGTATCGTCCACGATGGGCGCGCCCTTGCCGATCAAGAGAGTGATCTCCCCTTTGACCGAGGGGCGCTCGGCTAACCTGGTGCGGACTTCGGCGGCGGTGCCGCGCAGGAACTCTTCGTGGAGCTTCGTCAATTCGCGCGCGACGACAACGGGGCGCGCGCCGTACACTGCCTCGATATCTTCCAACGTGTCCAGAATGCGATGCGGAGCTTCGTAGAAGACCAGCGTGCAGCTTTCCTCTTGCAGTTCCTCAAGTGCCTTGCGGCGTTGGCCGGACTTGGGGGGAAGGAAGCCGCAGAAGCGGAACTCGTCGGTGGCGAGGCCTGCGGCGGCGAGCGCTCCGAGGGCGGCGGAGGCTCCAGGGATGGGGACCACTGTGAGTCCAGCGGCGATGGCGGCGTTGACCAAACGATAGCCGGGGTCGGACACCAGCGGCGTGCCGGCATCCGTGATGAGCGCGACGCTGGCACCGGCTTCCATGCGGGCGACAAGGTCGGCTCCGCGTGCTGCCTCGTTGTGTTCGTGGTAGCTGATGGTGCCCGTGGTGATGCCGAAGTGACTGAGCAGTTTGCCGGACTGACGCGTGTCTTCGCAGGCGATCAAGTCTACTTCCTTCAATACACGCAGGGCCCGCAAAGTGATGTCTTCCAGGTTGCCGATGGGCGTCGCGACGATAAACAGTGTTCCAGTTGGCATGAATCGGGGTACGATGAAACGTTACCTGAATGCAGCCAAATACACAAGAAGTTCCCGGATATTTTGTGTGGCAGGCGCCGGGCAAGCCGCTGGTGGTGCACCTGAAGTTAGACGTGGTGGAGCGGATGGGCGTCGATATCCAGCGCGGATTTGGGGCTGTTCCGAAGCGCGGTGCCGAAGTGGGCGGCGTTCTGTTTGGGAGTATCGAGACCGGCGAGAATACGATTGTCCGTATCGATGACTTTGAGGCAGTGGCGTGTGCGTACCGCCGCGGTCCATCGTATTACTTGTCTGAATCCGAGCAAGACACGTTGGGGAGCATAGCCGCTAGCCAGCGTCCCGGCCCCGATGGTTTGTTGAATGCCGTGGGCTACTATCGCAGTCACACCCGTGATGGTGCAATGTCGCTGGGCACGGAAGATCTGGAATTGATCGGGCGGTATTTCCCGCAAGTGGAAGACGTGGTCCTGCTGGTGAAGCCTTTCGCCACCAAGGTTAGTTTGGCTGGTTTCCTGGTCCGCGAGAACGGTTCATTCCCTGCCGAGACGCTGCTGGAATTTCCGTTCCGGCGGCGCGAAATGTTAGGCGAAGAAGCGCCGGCGCGCCGGTCGATGTATGAGCGCAAGCCGCGCGCGCGGGAGCGTCGCGATGAGCAGAGTCATGAGCCGCAGGGCAGTCAGTTGCAGGCTCCGGAGTATGGGGCGTCTGATTATGCGCCGGAGTACGCACCCACGTATCAACCTTCGTATGCAGCGGAGCCACCCATCTACTTGGACGAGTTTGCCGAGCCGCCTCCAAAATCGCGCGGGGCGTGGGCGTGGTTCCCGCTCGCATTTATCTTCTTAGCGTTGGGCGCGGCATTGGGGTATCAGATTGCATTGAATTATTCTCCGCGACTGCACGCAGGCGACGGAGCAGCGGCCTTTGCGCTGGACTTGTCCGCGGGGCGCAGCGGTGAGAGTCTGACTGTTCGCTGGAACCGCGATTCCCCGGCGGTGCGGGCGGCGGCGCGCGGCGTATTGGAAATTGAAGACGGCGAGTTCTCAAAGCCTCTGCAACTCGATGCGGCGCATTTGAAAGAGGGCACCGTAATCTATCAGAACTCGTCGCCGATGGTGCGCTTCCGGCTGGTCATCTTTGTCGGATCCAAAGCCAACGTGAGTGAGACCGTGGAGTGGACACAGTAGCTACTTGCTGCGTCGCTTTTTCGCCAGCTGCGACAGTACCGCAAGTTGCTCCAGGTGTTCCTTCAACGGACGTGCGGGTGTGCCCCACATCACTTGGCCTCCGCGTACGATCTTCGAGGTGAGAACGCCGGAGCCTGATCCAAGCACGGCTCGGGATTGGATCACGGCTTTGTCGCCGATCCCAACTTGTCCGCCGATGACTGCGTAATCTTCGACGATCACTCCACCGGAAAGTCCGGTTTGTGCGGCGATGACGACGTTCCGGCCAATGCGGCAGTTGTGCGCGATGTGGACCATGTTATCGAGCTTGGTGCCGTCGCCGATCAAGGTCACACCGAGCGCGGCACGATCGATGGTGCAGTTGGCTCCGATCTCGACGTTGTTGCCGATCTCGACGCGACCCACCTGCGGAAACTTTTCGTACACGCCGTTGGTGAAGACGAAGCCGAAGCCGTCGGCTCCGATGACGCAGCCGGAGTGGATGATCACGTTTTCGCCTAGCGTAACTTCCGAGTAGAGCGTGACGCGCGGGTGGATCACCGAACCCGCGCCGATGCGGACGTAGTCGCCGATGACCGAGCCTGCTCCGATTGATACATGGTCGGCCAAGTGGACGCCTGCGCCCACGGAGACGAGGGGTCCGATGTGGACGCCTTTGCCGGTGACAACGCCGGGTCCTAAGACAGCGGTCGGGTGAATGCCGGAGGGTGGTTCCGGCTGTGGGTGCAGCTTGCGGATAACGCGCGCTGCCGCAGCTCGCGGATCCCGAGTGCGGATGATGGTGCGAGCGGCCGTGTTGTCGTAATCGACGTGGACTAGCAGGCATCCCGCGGCAGAGTCGCCTGCGTTTTTCGCGGCGCGGCCCTTGCCGACAAACGAGACGTCGGTTGCCGTGGCATCTTCCAGTGAGGCGACCCGGCGCAGGTCCAGATCAGGGTCGCCTTCAAACGGGGCATCGAGAAAGACCGCTAGTTCCTTGACAAGCATGATTCTTACTCAAGGTACGGCATTTGGGATACAGAAAGAAATAGGCGTTTCCTCGCTTGCCGCTCGTGCCACGGAGGCAGGTGAAGCGATGGAAACGCCTACTCACGGTTCGGAGGATATCCGGAATTACCAACTAGTGGTGCTAGCAGCGAGTTTCTCTCGTTAAGTTTTATCGGCTACTTCTTCTTTGCGGGTGCAGCCGCCGGCGCCACTTGTTGGATGTCCGTAACCGCTTGCCGCAGGCTGGCCACCGCGCTGCCTTCGATACGGTAGAGGCCGGCCTCGTTGCCGCGGCGGGCCAGGTACTCCATGCCGGAGGGGTTCAGATTGATCGTCTCCGTGCGCTTGCCTTCTTTCGAGACCACCGTGATCTCGATTTCGGACGTCGTCATGCTGCCGTCGTCCATGCGGGTGGCCGCCAAGTCGCGAAGTTTGTCGATCAGGCTCTGCACGGCGACCGAATCCATGATGCGACCGTTCAACAACCAATCGGATCCCATCTTCTCGAATGTCTTGTCGTCATCCTTCGACTTGAACTGCACCTTGCTGGGATCGTCGAAGGCGAAGTCAAAGAGTTTCCTGTTCTGGAAATCGTCGAGCGATTTATTAACGCCGGTACCCAGCGCTGGGGTGACTCTGAAGGCTCCTGCAACGACGCTGGAGCGGGCGTAGTAGTCGTCGCCGGACTTGCGGACGTCCAGGGTCTGCACTCCGGTGGGCGTCGTTACTTTCGCGGTGGCATGTGGTTTGCCGGATGCGAAAGCGGCTGCGGCTTGTTTGTCGTCGGCCGAGACATCCATCTCGGCGTCTTTCAACTGGCGCACCAATTCGTCCACTTGCAGACCGTCGGCGCGCATCGGGCGAGGCTTCAGGATCTGCCACGTTTCGCCGGAGCGGCTGAACTCCAGCGGCGGCTTGCCCGAGACGTTCAGTTCCACGCGCGAAAGCTGACCGCCGTCGAAAGACAGCAGATGTTTCTCACGCAGGTCGCGAGCGCTCTTATCGAACGTCGCCTTGTTGGCAGACGCCATCGCGAAGAGGCGCTTGTCGCCATCGACAAACGCGTAGATGGAGGACTTATCGGGCGTCTCGCCACCGATGCGCAGGCGGTTCACTTTGCCGTCCTTCATCGTCAGCTTGACGGAGATGACCGGCGGCTCCAGTCCGTAGGAGGCCAGGTCGGTGGCGTTCTCGTCGATGACGTGATCCGACGTGAGATTCGACGCTTCACCCGACAACGCACCGATAGCCACTACATCCGCTATCAGGCCGGCAGGAGCCGTGATGGTCCACTTGCCGGAATCATCCTTCACCAGGACGGTAGGCGGCTCGCCTGCGCGTTCCAGTTCGATTTGCTTCACGTCCTCCTCTTTCAATGCGAGGATTTTGGGCGGAGCTTTCGCGTCGGGCTGCTCTTTCTTGGCAGCTTCCTGCTTTTCGGACCACCAGATGGCTCCGCCGAGTCCGGCGAGAACCAGAGTCGCGATGAGTAGACGTTTCATGGTTGACCTACCTGCGGCGCCACCACACACTGATGCCTGCGAAGAGCATCAGCACGGGGATTCCGATTACGCTGGTCCAGAACATCAGAGCCACTTGGCTCGCGTTCATATTCAGACGGCGGTCTTCCGGATCTTTGGGGCGAATGGCGATCAAGTCTTCATCCGAGCTCAGCCAGTTGACCATGTTCATGAACAGGTCACGGTTGCCGTTGAAGCTGAGGAAGCCGTTGGCGATCCAACGCGAGGTTCCGACTACGACGAAGCGGCCCTTGGGAGCCGCCTCCGCACCCGGCTGGGCCGGAGGCGTGTTCATTTCACCGGCGACTGCCAGTGTGCGTGCAGCCTTGGTCGACTGATCCACCTTCACCTCGGGCGACTTCATGTCCGTGGTGGCCACTGCGTCGCGAGATGTATTGAGCAGCGCTTTCACCGTGGCGCGATCCGACGGCGTGGTGCTCAACGAGCGGGTCAAGGGGAAGGCAGTGGCCATGCTTTTCATGCCGCGCACGATGGCGTGGTCTTCATAGTCTGTGACGACGGGCAGTTCCGGACCCATGCCGAACACTTGGCCTACGCCGCTGAGGTCCAGCACCAGGTCTTGGTTGGTCTTGACGCCCCAGCTTGCGAGCAGTGCATCCAAAGCAGCGTTGTCGTCCACCGACTGGCCGAACTTCAAGGGCGGGTTCAGCAGGATGATGGCGTGACCGCCGCCTTCGACGTAGCTCTTGAGTGCGTCTACAGCGGGCTGGAGGTAATCACGCTTGGGGCCGCCGACCACTAGGACAGTGCATTCCTTGGGAATTGTAGGCACGGGGATCAGCGCGACGTTCTGTGTCTTGTAGTTATTCTTCTCGCTGAGTTCTTTGACCGCGGCGAAACCGTCGGGTTGCGTGTCGGCAGTGTCACCGTCGCCGTAGCCGGTGGTGAAGCAAACCACGCGGTCGCCGCCTTTCAGCGCGCGGACCATGGCTCCGGTGATTTCTTCTTCCGTGAGGCTCTTGGCTTGTTCGGTCTTGTTGCCCACCTGCACGGTGATGGCTCCGCGAGCTGCAATGTTGGCCGCGATAGCCGCAGTGCGGTTCTTGTCGACGTCCTGGTAGACGACCTTCACGTGTGACGAGAGGCCGGCGTAGCGGTCCAACAGGTCTTTCGCGCCGACGAATGCATCGGGGCGATCCCAGAAGGAGATCGTGATGTCTTGCGTGAGCCCCTTGGCGATGTTCGCGGTCTGGTCGGAAAGCGTGTAGCGCTTGTTGGCGGTGGTATCGAACGACTTGTTGTAGCGATTCGCCAGGAAATTCACGGCGCCTAGAATCGCGATGAAGATGACTGTGTACAACGCCGCTTGGGCGAAGGTCGTGATGCGTTTTGGATTGTTCGCCATTATGCTCTCCACCGCATGGAATCCAACGAGCGGGCCGTCAGGAAGAGGCCCAGCGCGATCATGGATACGTAGTAGACGACGTCTTTCAGGTCGATCACGCCTTTGGCGAAGGACTCAAAGTGCGAAACGACGCTGATGTAACTAATAACTTGGTTCATCGTGGATGCCTCGAAGGAGGTGACCCAATCGAGGACCCACAGCAGCAGGCAGACGCAGAATCCTGCGACGCCCGCTACGATTTGGTTCTTAGTCGTGCTGGAAATAAAAGTTCCGATGGCCAAGAGGCATCCGCCTTGCAGCAAGAGGCCGAGGTAGCCCACCGCCAGCGGTCGCCAATCGGGCGTGCCGTAGGCGTAAAGCGAAATCATGTTGACCGCGGATAAGAGCAACAGCGTGGCGTAGAGCGTGACGGCTCCCAGCCACTTGCCGATAATAATTTCGCTGTCGCGCAGCGGAGAGGTGACCAGCAGCTCAATGGTGCCGCTGCGTTTCTCTTCCGCGAAGATGCGCATGGTCATCATCGGGATCAGGAACAGGCAGACGACGCTGATGTTCGACAGTACGTTGCGAACTACCCATTCGTCGACGTTCATTGGCTGGGATTGACCCATTTGGGCGGCTTGCATCGCGCGGTTGATGAAGAAGATCACGGCGGCGTAAAAAAAGTAGCCGGTGATCAGCGCGAACATGCCCATGATGACGTAGGCGACCGGGGAGCGGAAGTAGGTATTAACTTCTTTTTTACAGATGGTGAGGATGTTACCCATGTTATGCGGCCTCCGTCTTGGCGGCTTCTGCGCCCGGATCTTTACCGGACGTGAGTTCGAGGAAAATGTCTTCGAGGCTCATGCTGACGCCGTGGAGTTCGTTGAGTTCCCAGCCGGAAGCGATGATGGCCCGTGCGATTTCCGGACGCACGCGCTTCTCTTTTTCCGCCTCGATGGTGAAGCGGCCGTTTTCCGCTGTCGTCACTTTGCTGATCCCGACGATGCGGTCGAGGCGTTCGCGAATGCTGCTTTCGTCGCCACCGGCCACTTCGATCTGAATCGTTTCGGCACCGCGCAAGTTGGTGGTCAGATTGGCCACGGTGTCGGTCGCTACCAGCTTGCCCTTGGCGATGATGACGACGCGTTCGCAGATCTGCTCCACTTCGGGCAGGATGTGCGTGGAAAGAATAATGGTGTGGTCCCCGGCGAGCTCCTTGATGAGGGCTCGGGTTTCCATGATCTGCTGCGGATCGAGGCCGGAGGTCGGCTCGTCGAGGATCAAAACGTCGGGGTTGTGAATGATCGCCTGGGCGAGGCCGACGCGCTGTTTGTAGCCCTTGGAAAGTTTGCCCGTTTCCCGGTTCCGAACGTCGGCCACGGCGCAGCGTTCCATAACTTCGTTGATGCGTGCCTGGCGGCCGGTCGAGGGGATGCCCTTGATGCGAGCGACGAAATCGAGGTACTCGCCCACTTCCATTTCCGGGTACAGGGGTGGGGTTTCCGGCAGGTAGCCGATGCGGCGCTTGACCTCCATCGGGTTCTGCTGGACGTCGAACCCGGCCACTTCCGCCGAGCCCTCGGTGGGCGGCAGGAAGCAGGTCAACATGCGCATGGTGGTGGTTTTCCCGGCTCCGTTGGGGCCCAGGAAACCGACGATCTGGCCTTTGGTGACTTCGAATGAAATGTGGTCGACCGCGACGTGGCGGGCGTAGCGCTTGGTAAGCCCTTCAACTTTGATCATAGTGACTCTACTCAGGACGAGCGAAGATGGGTTTCGTACCGCTAAACCTTACACATGATAGAGGGCGGGGGCGGGGGGTGTCAATGCGATGGTCGGGGCGGGGGTGCCGTCGATGGTGGTGAGATTTCCCGAGAATAACCGGGTGTTCCCGGAACTCACTGACATGGCCAAACCATCAACCAAGCGCGTTCCGGTTCCGCTCCAACTTGTCGAACGCCGCATTCACTCCGTCCGTGAGCATCAGGTGATGCTCGATACTGACTTAGCCGACCTCTATCAGGTCCCCACCAAGGCTTTCAAGCAGGCCGTGCGGCGCAATATCGCCCGGTTCCCCCAGGACTTTATGATCCAACTCACGCTGGCAGAGGCCGCCGCGCTGAAGTCCCAGATCGAGGCCGCCGATGGCGATTCTTTAAGGTCACAAAGTGTGACCTTAAAGCGGGGACACCACGCGAAGTACCGTCCCTATGCGTTCACCGAGCAGGGCGTGGCGATGTTGTCCTCTGTCTTGAAAAGCCCGCGAGCGGTTCGGGTGAACATCGCCATCATGCGAGCCTTCGTGCAGTTGCGCCAGCTTGCGACTACGCACAAGGATCTGCTGCTGAAGGTGAACGACATGGAGGCGAAATACGACGGCCAGTTCCGCGACGTGTTCTCCGCTATCCGAAGGTTGATGGAGCCTCCAGCCATGCCGAAACGAAGGATTGGATTCCCTGCGGCAACCCGGGTCTAAGGCCTGGGTTTAGGGGACGATGCGATTCTCTCCGGCGTAGATATTGAAGCGTCCGTCGCGCACGAATCCGGCCAGGGTCATCCCGAAACGCAAGGCAGTTTCGACCGCCAGGCTCGATGGGGCGCCCACGGCGGCCAGGGTGCCGATGCCGGCCATGAGAGCTTTCTGCACCAGTTCAAAGCTGACGCGTCCGCTGAGCATGAGGATTGAATCGTGCAGAGGGGTGTGGCCGTCCAGCACGCTGCGCCCGACCAATTTGTCCACGGCGTTGTGCCGTCCTACATCTTCCCGCACCAGTTGCAGCTCGCCCTCCGCATTGAAGAGGCCCGCTGCGTGGAGGCCACCGGTGCGATCGAATACTGCTTGCGTCGCGCGCAATATGTCCGGCAAGCGCTGCAGTACCTCGCGGGAGATCTTGGGCGTGTCGCGCGGCGGAGCGGAACAGCCAGCGGAGACTAGTGCGTCCACGGAGGCTTTACCGCAAACCCCGCAGCTCGACGTCAGATAGAAGTGCCGCGTTTGAGCGGACACGTCTGGAGCAGCCTCGGCGGTCAGCGTGATCGAGATGGAGTTGTCCCCCGGCTCGATCGCCGTGATGGAGTCACGATTCGGAAGAATGCCTTCGCTGAAGAGGAAGCCGACGGCCAGTTCGTCGTCGTGCCCGGGGGTGCGCATCGTGATTGCGAGATCGGAACCATTGAGGCGAATCTGGAGCGGCTCTTCGACCGCAACAAAATCCTGCTCTCGTGATCGCTCGCCCGTAACGCGCGTGATCGGAACGGTGATGACGCTTTGCTTCACTGTGGTTGGGGCGGCTTCTGTGGAGCCTTCTTGAACATGTTCAGGATGCCTTTGGCCGTGTTGACAAGTTCCCGTGCGTTCTTCACCGCGCCTTCAGGATTTTTGAGGGCCTGCTGCAGCTTTTCATTCGCAATGGCATTTACGTTCGCCTTGAACACCGGATTCGCGGACGTGCCTTGAATGAAAAACGGCACGGTGGTGGTGTCGCCGCGCTGTTGTAGTGCCGCCGCCAATAGTCCGCCCGTCTTCACCACCGCGCTCATCCGGAAATCGAGTTCGTGCAACAGGCTCACGGTTCCCTCCCCGCTCAGTTGCCCGATGGACGGCGCGACGAATTTGATGTCGCGCAAGCGTGTTCCAAATGGCCCCATGTCGAAGCTGGCACCCGCTAGGTCGATGTCGGTTGCGGCGGTGGTGGGCAGCCCAGCCAGTTGCTGAACGATGCGTAGCTTTGAGCCCAAATCGTAATTGGCGAGCTTAGTCTTTTCGATCTTCACGGACCCGCTGGTGTTGAGGTGTTGGATGGTTCCACGGGACGCCAGACCGATCGTCACGGTGCCGCCTTCGATCGTTGCTCCGCTGGGCAGCACAACATCGAAAACGGGCAGGAACGCCAGTAGTTCCGGGAGCGGCATGTTGGGTCCGGCCAATGCGGCATTGATCGTCGGGGATGACGTCGTCAGGTCGTAGCTGCCGCTGATGGTGGCCGTCGCCGAACCCAGCTTAATGGTCGAGCGGGCGATGTTCCCTGAGCGGGTCTTGAGGTTGTGTACCAGGGCAAGATTGGAAGCGACAGGCCGTGTCGCGATCGCGCCGGGTCTAGATAACCGCAGACGATCCACCGTTGCGGCGCCCTTCACGGCCGCCGTTGTGCCATTGGAATTCACGCTGCCTGTGAAGGTCAGGACGCCGGCCAAGCCACTCTCGGGGTCCGTGAACCCTGCGGCCCCAAGGTCCAGGGCTTTGATCTCCACTTGTGTATCGAAAGGGGTCTCCTCGGTGTTCGCTTTGGCAATGGGACCGGCCGTGCCTGTAAGGCTGACCTTTCCGCCACCGACGTCCGCGGACAGAGAAAACGGGAGTGCGGCGGTGGTCGAAAAGTCCTGCAGTTCGACGTTTACGTTCTTGAACTCGCGTTTGGCCGTTCCCTGGACCAAGCCGACGTGCGCGTTTTGAATGCGGATGTCCTTGATGGACAGGTCCAAAGGGGTTTCGGCGGCGGACGGAGCGGGCGCTGGATTCGCTACGGCGGGAGCGGGGGTATTCGTTGCACCAAGACTCAAAAAGTTCCAGTGGCCCTCGGTTGTCTGGACCAAGGTTAGGTCGGCACCGTCGATCGTAATTTCTTGGACGTGCAGAGCCCGGGAAAAGATCAAGACGGGTAAGTCGACGCCGACGTGTAGTGTTTTCGCGCTGAGGAACGGTTGCTTGCCGAATGCCGGATCTTCTGAAATGGAAAGATCGGTGGCCGAAACTCCGCCTTCGAGCAGCGCCAGACTCAAGTTTCCGATGGTAACTTGGCGGCCCAGTGCTTGCGAAAGTTGCTGTTCCAGCAATGGCCGGAAGCGGTTTGCGTCAATGAGAAACGGCAGTGCCAGAAGTGCGATCACCGCCAGGGCCAACAGTCCGGCCGCTATTTTAAGGAGTCGTTTCATCACCCGTTGAGCCGAGTGTAGCAGACCGCTTACGCGCTACGGAGCACGTCTTGAGCAGGACGGATCCCGCCGAAGCGCCGGTCGCGGCGATGAAATTCTTCGACGCACGCGGCCAAATCTTCCCGGCCGAACGACGGCCACATGCGAGGGGTGAAGATCAACTCGGCGTAGGCGCATTCCCACAGCAGGAAGTCGCTGAGACGCTGTTCTCCGCTGGTGCGGATGAGGAGGTCGACGTCCGGTCCCAGGAGCTTGGAAAAAGATTCTTCCGTGGCCGTGCCGTTTAGGCGGCGTGCAGCGTCGAGGATGGCGCTCCGCGCAGAATAATCGAGCGCTAGGCGCAGATGCAGACGTTTCCCATCCGCGGTTTTGCGTTCACTCTCTTCCAACAAGGCAACCAACGGGGCGGGCAGTCGGTCGCGACGGCCGATGGCTTGTAGCCGGACGCCGGTTTCCATGCAGCGCTTGGTTTCCTGGACAAGGTAGCGGCCCAGCAAGCGCATCAGCGCCGATACTTCGCGTTCCGGGCGGCTCCAGTTGTCTTCTGAGAACGCATACAACGTGAGTGTGCCGATGCCGAAATCCGGCGCGGCTTCAATGACGCGGCGGACGGCGGAGGCGCCTTCGCGATGCCCCGCTACTCGCGGCAGTCCCCGTTCGCGAGCCCAACGGCCATTGCCATCCATAATGATGGCGGCGTGCAGAGAGGTGCTCATTTAGGCGCGTTCCTTGTGATGCGGGCGCATGGCCTCGATCAGGGCTTCCATGTGATTCAAGTACTTCTCCAGCGCCTTGCGTCCCGTTGAAGTGAGTGAGTATTCGGTTTTTGGCATGCGGCCTTCGAAGGATTTACTACACGCGACGTACCCGGCTTCTTCCAGCTTGCGCGCGTGTACGCTTAAGTTGCCATCGGTAGTCTCGAGCAACCGCTTTAGGTCGTTGAAGGTCAGGGATGTATTTGCCGCCAGGGCGCTGACGATGCCAAGTCGCAGCCGTTCGTGGATCAAGCGATCCACTTGGGGCAGGGCGGCCGGCGTCAGAAGCGCCTCGGGTGACTTCTTGGGACGCGGTGCGGCGTCTATCGTTTTTGCAAGTGCTTTAGCCACCGTATCTCCTCGCTACAATTGCGCCGAACAAAATGTGCAGGCCGCCGAAACCCGCCCCGAGCCAGACATCGGCCCAAATCATCGAGGCCGCGTTCGGCAATAAGAACGCCGCCGCTGCGCCTTCGGCGAGAAAACAGGCCCCCATTACAGGAATCGCGGGGACTGAGAAGGTTCCGCCCGTGATGACCCCTGCTCCGTATAACATCAACCACGTTCCGGGGATCGCGGCGATTGCGCCTGCGCGCCACAAAGCCAGCGTCAGAACCGCTCCTGCAATCAACGGGGGCAGAAAACTGAATAAGAACTTTCTCGCGGGAGCCGACCAGAAAGGCAACCCCGCCGCCAGAGCTTTGTGCCACATCGCGAACACGCCTACGCCGATCGCCAGCACTCCTTCGGCCAGCCAAATCGCGAGCCACCAGGCAGGCGTGCTGGCGTGCGAGGCAAAGGCCGCCGCAGCCAGGGCCGTTACGCCCATCATGACTCCGCCCCAACCGGGGACCGCTGTGAACGAGCCGGCCCGCTCCATGGTTTCGCGGATGTAGCGCAGATTGTCGATCGCGTGCGCGTGCATCGGCAGGGGTTCCCGAGACGGTTTGCGTAGAGGATGAACCGGGGCCATGGGATCATCTTAGGGCGACCTTGGGTTTCTGTCAAGTACTTTTCTTTGCAAAGTGACGACCCGAGATTGCTACCATGGTCTATTCTCATGCAGGCACTTCTGGACGCACTTGCGCCCGATGATCCCGATCTTCGTTTAGCGCAGGCGCTCGACCCGACCCGCATTCCTCGCCACGTCGCCATCATTATGGACGGCAATGGACGCTGGGCCGGTAAGCGCAGCTTGCCTCGCGTGGCGGGCCACAAAGCCGGGGTGCCTTCGGTGCGCACAGCGGTGGAAACGTGCGCTCGGCTGGGTGTGGACGTCTTGACCCTTTACGCCTTCTCGGTGGAGAACTGGAAGCGCCCGGCTGCGGAAGTGGAAATGCTGTGGCAGTTGCTGCGTGTCTACCTGCGACTGGAACTTGGCACGTTGATGCGCAATAACGTTCGCCTGGGGGCCATTGGCCGGCTGGAGGCCTTGCCTCCCATGGCGCAGCGCGAGTTGGCGCGGGCCATTGATCGAACCTCCTCCAACACGGGCCTGCAACTGAGTTTGGCGATCAACTACGGCGGGCGCGCCGAAATTGTAGATGCGCTGAAGAAACTGCGGGATTCGAATTTGGAGATCACCGAAGAAACAGTGGGGGCCCATCTTTATACTTCCGGCCAACCCGACCCCGACCTTCTGATCCGCACGTCCGGCGAGATGCGAGTGAGCAACTTCTTGCTGTGGCAGATCGCGTACGCGGAGCTGTACGTGACCGATACGTTATGGCCGGATTTCTCCCGGTCGGAATTGTTACGCGCAATGCTCGACTATCAGAAACGTGACCGACGATACGGTGGACTAGGAGCCGCGGTAACAGCGACGCGATGAAGCGCATTCTTACAGCCGCCGTCTTGGTGCCGGTCGTGGTCTGGGCCGTCCTGTGGGCTCCCGCGTCGGTATTCCTTCTGATCATGGCGCTAGTGGGTGTCGCCGCGTTTCATGAATTCGATACCATCGCGGGCGCGCAAGGGATCGTCCGTTCCGGTTGGGTTGGGATGGCGGCTGGTGTGACTTTACTGTTGGCGCCGGAACCCGCGCTCCCGATCTTAGTCGTGATGGCGGCCGCGCTGATGGCCACGAAGCTTGGCTTGCCGAACCTTGCGGACACCCTGCCCTCGGTGGGGACCGCGATGCTCGGCATCGTGTATATCTTCGGTGCGTGGCGCTGCGCGGTTCTCCTTCGCGAAGTGAATCCCCACTGGCTGATGATCGGACTGCTGGTAAGTTGGGCCGGCGATACGGCCGCGATGTACGTGGGCAAAGCTTGGGGACGGCGTAAACTGGCCCCTCGTGTGAGCCCGGGGAAGACGCAAGAGGGCGCGGTCGCATCGGTGGTTGGCGGGATCGTAGCTGCGGTGATCTATGCGCGCTACTTCCTGCCGAACGAATCCCTACTGGTCGTGATGTCCGTAGGAGCGATCGCGAACATTGCCGGACAGTTGGGCGACCTGTGCGAATCGGCGTTCAAGCGCGGCGCTGGCGTGAAAGATAGCGGGACCATGTTGCCGGGACACGGCGGCTGGCTGGACCGCATCGATTCGACGCTCTTCAGCGTTCCAGCCGTATACGCGGTTCTGCTGCTGTTGCGCTAGTCTTCTTCATACCAAGCGCGGAACGCTGGCCGAGTGTCTTTGAATAAGCGGATCAGCGCCATGCCCGCGACGAAGCCTCCGATGTGCGCGAACCAAGCCACGCCACCGCCCGTGTAGTCGACTTCGCCAATGGAGCCGACGCCGCTAAAGAACTGGATCCCAAACCAATAAATGAGAAAGTAGGGCGCTGGGATCGACATGCGCCATACGAAGATCAGCCAGAAGAGCGCGTCGATATCCGTCTTCGGAAACTTGATGAGATACGCGCCCATGATGCCGGCGATGGCTCCACTGGCTCCGATGGTGGGGATGCGCGAATACGGGTTCGCGATCACGTGGATGATGGAGGCCGCGAGTCCACATGCAATGTACAGCAGGACAAAGTTTCGGCTGCCGATGCGGTCTTCCAAGTTTCGCCCGAAGACCCACAGGAAGAGCATGTTGCTGAGGATGTGCAACCAGCCGCCATGCAGAAACATCGTGGTGAACAGCGAGTAAAGATTTTGATTCACCGTGTCCGGGACGATGCCCCAGGTTGCGACGAAGCCCGGCAACTGGCGACCCAAGGACAGTTGATACAGGAATACCAGCGCGTTCACGACGATCAGCCCGAGGATTGCGGGAGTGCGGGAATGAATAGGCTCGCTGGAGCGAAGCGGGATCATAGACGACCGGCTTCAGACCAGACTCGCCGCTGTGCCGTGGCCATCAGGGCGTGAGCGTCATCCGCTGTGGCGATACCGCCGCGCGCGCCGAGCTTCGTGCAATTCAGTGCAGCCATCGCACAAGAGAACTCGAGTCCATCAACCAGAGGCATGCCTTTGATCACAGAGTAACAAAACGCTCCGTGGAACACGTCGCCGGCTCCGGTTGTATCGACGCAATCGACGACGAAACCCGGCGTGTAGATGTAGCGTCCGTCGACGCGGGCGAGCGCCCCATCTGCGCCCAGCGTCATCGCTGCGACCCTCATGCCGTGCTGGGTCTGGATCACCTCCAAAGCGCGGAACGGATCCTGTTCGCCGGTCCAGCGGGCGGGGAACTCGGAGCTCGACACTAAATAGTCAACGAAGGGCAGCACGCGATCAAAGCCGGGATAGATCGTATCGACATCGCAGCTAACGGGGATGCCGTGCGCGCGGGCTACGCGAGCGGCTTTCTCCACCGCCGGAGTATCGTGTCCATCGACGTGCAACATGCGCGCGCAGGCGATGTTTGCGTCGGTGATCCGCGCAGGGTCCAGCGTAAGGCAATCGGGACGGCTCCAGAATACCGTTCGCTCGCCGGTGGATTGATCAATGACGATGTACGCGCTCTGGTTCGCGCAGTTTGCGCGGACCTCGACATCAGTCAGATTCATGCCGGTACTGCGCAGGCTCTCCATCTGGATCTCACCGCGCGTATCGTCGCCCACTGTGCCGATGTATTTGGCGCTCAGCCCAAGCTTCGCTGCCGTCGCGAGAGCACTGGCAACTTGCCCGCCCGGGCTGAGGACCTCCTGCGCGATGCGGACCTTGCCTCCGTAGGCCGGGAATGTTGGGACCACCAACATGGTATCTGTAGCGTTCAGGCCGACGCCGACAAGGTCGAATTGTGGGTCCAACTAGATCCTTTCCCGGCCTGGCGCGTCTGTCCGCACGCTCACGCGTGGCGGTTCTGTGCCCAGAACCCTTGACTGGTCCCCGCACGCAGTCACAGAACCGCGACCGTGAGGGAGCGGACAGGCGGCAGAGGCCAAAACCTAAATCCCCTTCAACATCCCGCCGTCCACCTGCAACGTCGCCCCGGTGATGTAAGACGCCGCGTCGGAGAACAAGAACACCGCTGCCGCCGCAAATTCATCCGGATCGCCATAACGCCCCATCGCGATCGTAGCCGAACTCTTCTTCTGCTGCTCCGCGACCGTGATGCCCGCCTTCTTCGCGTTGATTTCGTCGAACTCCCGCACGCGATCGGTGTCGATGCGTCCCGGAATAAGGTGGTTCACGCGGATCTTCTTGGACGCCAGTTCCTGCGCGAGCACCTTTGATAGAGCGGGCACCGACGCCCGCATCACAGTGGAAAGCGCAAGATTCGCAATCGGTTCCTTCACTGCGGTGGACGTCGGCAACACAATGGCACCGCCGCCTCGTTCGACCATCGAAGGCACGGCAAGCCGAACCATGCGCACGGCACTGAGCAGCAATAACTCAAAGGTCTTCTGCCACGCCGCATCCTCTTGCCCCATCGCGGGACCCGCTGGCGGACCGCCAGAGTTCGTGTACAGCAGGTCGATCCCGCCAAAGCGTTCGATGGTTGCCTTATGCCACGCGGTGATCGCGTCGGGCGATGTCACGTCGACGGCCATGGAGAAAACGTCGGCTCCCGTCTCAGTCCGGATACGTTCCGCCGCCGCTCCCACAGCAGCCGCGTCGCGCGAAGAGATCGAAACCTTCACGCCCTCTTTCGCTAACGCCCGCGCTACCGCGAAACCCAGGCCCCGGCTCGCGCCCGCCACCATCGCAACTTTGTTTTGCAGTCCAGTGTTCATGAACTTCCGATTTTACCTACCATAGAGGGTTGGAACCAACTCTCTCACGTCCGACGCTTTCCAGTGTGACGCGGATCTTCTTTCGGATCGGCAACACCACCTTTGGCGGAGGCTACGTCACTATCGGAATGCTGGGGCGTGAGTTGGTGGAATCGCGCCGCTGGCTGTCGTCGGAAAAGTTCGATCTGGCCTTCGCCTTGTCGCGCGTAGCGCCTGGAACAAATCTTCTGGCTTTCTGCGCCGCGATCGGAGCGCAGTTGATGGGACTCGCTGGAGCCGTCGCCGCAGTGCTCGCCGTCACCGTCCCGTCCGCGATCGTGGCTCTCTTGTTTATCTACGGTTTTGAAGCGGGGCAAAAGAACGTGATCGCAGCGGCGGCCATCGGCGGAACCGTCGCGGCCGTAGCGGGCATGATGTGGTCCACCATCTGGACCATCCTCCGCCCCCACGTCGGTGGCCCCATTCGCAACTTGCAAGTCCTCTTGATCGCCGGTGGAGCCTTCCTCGCGTCCTGGAAGTTCGACATCACGCCGGTCCCCATCATCGCTGCCGGAACGCTGCTCGGCATCTTCTGGAAGGATCCAGGAAAACGATGAGCGTGCTTACGGTTTACTTCCTATTGCTGAAAGCCAGCCTGACTTCGTTCAGCGGCTTGGGATCGTTGCCTATGGTGCGTCAGGACTTCGTGGTTACCAGCCACGTGTTGACCGATCACCAGTTGAACACCGCCGTAGTCGCGGGGCGCACGGGTCCGGGTCCATACGGGCTCTATCTGGTGTGCGTCGGATTCCTGTCCGCTGGGATTCCGGGCGCCATCGCAGGCTTTCTCGCTTTGGTCACGCCCGCGTTCCTGGTGATTCCCCTGATGTGGTGGCTCGGCAAGCGCGCCGATCATCCTCGCGTGCGCGGGGCGATTCGAGGGCTGCTTCTGGCAGCGGCGGGGCTGCTGCTCTCTGCCGCGATGCCGTTGACGCAGGATGCGCTCACCGGGCCATTTGCGTTGGCGGTGATCGTGGTGAGTTTCTGGTTGCTGACCTTCACGAAGATCGATTCCGCGTGGCTGGTGGCCGGAGCCGCCGTGGCTGGACTTACGACGCTACTGTTTCGCTAGCAACGCTTCGACGGAGGTCCATACGTCTGCGCTGACTGCGTCACGATCGCGCGCGCCGTCGATGAGGTGGATCCGCCGTGACTCATCGGTCGCGAGCTGGCGGAAGGTGTCGCGCACGGTCCGATGGAATGCGACCGGTTGTTCTTCCATGCGGGTTTGCTCCGCGCGCGCTAGGCCTGTTTCGGTGTCGATGTCGATCAACAGCGTGAGATGCGGGATCAAGCCTCGGCAAGCAATGCGGTCAAGGTCATAGACCACATCCGCGCCCAGCCCACGCCCCGCGCCTTGATAGGCCAGCGTGGAGTCAGTGAAGCGATCACACAACACGATCTTGCCTGCGGCCAAGGCGGGCAGAATAACTTCGTCTACGTTCTGCGCGCGGCTGGCGAACATCAGTAGCAGTTCCGCCGTGGGACGGAGCGCCGTGCTCGCGGGATCCAGCAGGATGCCTCGAATCTGCCTGCCAATGGCCGTGCCGCCGGGCTCTTGCGTTTCGACGACATCGCGTCCGGTCGCGCGCAAACGTTCCACCAGTAACTTCAGTTGCGTCGACTTGCCGCTGCCCTCGGGACCTTCAAAGGTGATAAACCGGCCCCTAGTCATAGACAAAATGCAGTAGCTTCTTCAAATCTTCCCAGGCCTCGCGTTTCGCGTCCTGGTTGTAGGGACGGAGCAGATACGACGGGTGGAATGTGACCAGCAACGGAATGCCGTTCCACGTCTGCCAGTTGCCGCGCAGTTTAGTGACGCCTTCCTTGGTGCCCAGCAGAGCCTTCGCCGCAGTGGAGCCCAACGCGCAAATCGCTTTCGGTTTGATTGTCATCAACTGCCGGAACAGGAACTGGCCGCAGATCTCCATCTCATCCGGCTGAGGCGCGCGATTTTCCGGTGGGCGGCACTTCACCACGTTGCAGATGTAAACGTCCTCGCGAGTGATCGCGATGCCTTCTTTCGAGGCTGTACCATCGATCATCTTGGTGAGCAGTTGTCCGGCTCGGCCAATGAAGGGGAGTCCCTGCGCGTCTTCATCCGCGCCCGGGCCTTCTCCGACAAAGACCAGTGGCGATTTTTCGTTGCCCGATCCGAACACGATCTTGTTGCGCGCTTCGCATAAGCGGCAGCGGCGGCAATCGTCTCCGATGTCTTGGCGGATCTGGAGCAGCGTGTCTCCGGCAGGAGCCAGCGGCGGTAAGGGTGGTGGCGGTTTAGGTTCCGATTTCATGACGGGTGGAGCGGGGATAACGACGGACGGCGCTGCGGCAGCGATAGGTACAGGTGCTGCAGCAAAAGCTTCGGGTGCGCGCGGAGCGCGACGATAGACTTCGGTGACTCCGATGTCTTGAAAATAGAGCAGTTGAGCGCGGACCTGATCGCGTGTCATTTTGCTGACCGGACCGCCAAGCGCAGTTTCACAATTTCGTCTAAAATGCGATGCGCGATCGCGGCCTTCGGAGCTTTCGCCACGGGAATGGTTTCGCCCGTGCGCAAGACCAGCGTGACTTCATTGTCGTTCGCGTCGAAGCCGATGCCTTCTTTGGAAACTAGATTCGCGACCACCATGTCGCAGTTCTTGGTTTCGAGCTTGCGGCGCGCGAAGTCGACCAGATTCTCGGTTTCCGCCGCGAATCCGATCAACAGGCGGTCGCCTTTGTTGCGGCCACATTCGGCCAGAATATCCGGCGTGGGATCCAGGTCCAAGGAATAGCGTGTGGCGGTCTTCTTGACCTTCTGCGTTGGCACGTCGGCGCGATGATAATCGGCCACGGCGGCGGACTTGATGATGATGCTCGATTCTTCCAGGCGATCCATGACCGCTTGGCGCATATTGAGCGCGGTGCGAACGTGGACCATCTCGACTCCGTGTGGCTCAGTCAGATCCACTGGGCCGGAGACCAAAATTACGCGGGCTCCGCGAGCCTTCGCGTCAGCCGCCAGCGCGTAACCCATCTTTCCACTGGAGCGATTGGTGATGTAGCGAACCGGATCGAGCGGCTCCTGAGTGGGGCCGGCGGTAATGAGAATCGTCTCGCCTTCCAGATCTTGCAGAATGGTGGACCCATGCAGCGCCGTCATCACAGCAGCCGCGATGGCTTCGGGTTCAGGCAGGCGTCCAGGACCAACCATGCCGCATGCCAACGGTCCGGAGCCAGGCTCGACGATGACATGGCCACGCTCGCGCAGTGTGCGAACGTTCGCCTGCGTCGCCGGATGATTCCACATGTTGGTGTTCATCGCCGGCGCAAGGACGACGGGTCCGGTGAAGGCAAGGTAGGTGGTGCTGAGAAAATCGTCAGCGAGGCCGTGGGCGAACTTCGCGATGACGTCGGCTGTCGCGGGAGCGACCACCAGCACCTGCGAATCCTGCGCCACGCGAATATGTTCGATGGCGCTGGAAAGTGTATCTTCGGCGCCGCTGGTAGCAAACAGATTGGTGATGACTTTGTGCCCGGTGAGGGCAGCGAAGGTGAGCGGGCGGACGAATTCCTCCGCCGCTCGCGTCATGATGACTTGTACTGAACAGCCGCGTTCCATCAGCGCGCGTGCAAGCTCCGCCGCCTTATAAGCAGCAATGCCTCCACCCACGCCCAGAGCAACGCGATTGGACACGGACATGCGGAAGCCTTAGGCTTCTTCGACGGGTTCGAGAAGGTCGCGGTTCAACATCGGATCGCTATACTGCACCAACCCGCGGCGGGTTTCTTCGCAGGCCATCACGGTCGGCTTCTTCGAAGTGCTGGGCAGAAAGCTGCGGGCACCGGCCTGCAGTTGGCGCGCGCGTTTGGACGCGACGATGATGAAACGGTAAACGCTCATTTCCGGATCGTCCGGAATCACGCTGTGCGAAAGGGGTCGAACGTGTTCTGCCATTTTAAAAGGTCTCCAATATTGGACGGATTTGTTGCTCCATCCAATGGCGCCGGCTACGGTTGGCGCTGACGATGGCGACTAAGTTGTCCACCGACGCCTGCACTTCCCGATTCACCAGCACGTAATCGTACTGCGAGTAATTCCGGATCTCCTCAGCCGCTTCGCTCAAGCGCCGCTGGATCACTTGTTCTGAATCCTGCGACCGCAAGCGCAAACGCTGTTCCAGCACTTGCCGGCTCGGGGGGAGAATAAATATCGAAACAGCTCCCGGAATACGCTCTTTTAATTGTCGCGCACCCTTCACATCAATGTCGAGGATCAAATCGAAGCCGTCGGCGGTGGCCCGATCCAGTTCGCTTTGGTGTGTGCCGTAGTAATTGCCGAAAACGTCGGCCCATTCGAGGAATTCGCCCCGTTCGACGCGGGCCTGGAACTGCTCGCGGGAGATGAAGTAGTACTCTTTGCCGTCCACTTCGTTGCCGCGCGGTTGGCGCGTGGTGTAGGAAACGGAGAAGCGCAGCCGAGGCACCGTCTGCATCAAGTGGCCGACGAGGGTGGATTTTCCGGACCCGGAGGGCGCGGAGATGATAAAGACGCTAGACATTTATTCGAGGTTCAACGACTGTTCCCGGATCTTCTCGATGGCCGCTTTGCACGCCAGCGCAAGGTCGGTGATCTTCAGTCCGATTTCGCCGATGCCGCTGGTTTTGGATAGGATCGTGTTGGCTTCGCGATTCATTTCCTGCAACAGGAAGTCGAGCTTCTTGCCGACTTCACCGCCGCTATCCAGCAATTGGCCGAGTTGCTTGGAGTGAATGCGCAGGCGGGCCAGTTCTTCGCCGACGTCACTGCGGTCCGCGAGGATGGCAGCTTCCTGAGCCAGGCGTTGCGGCTCGATCTGGACGCCTTTCAAGAGATCGGTGAGGCGTTCGTTGAGGCGCGCTTGAAACGTGGAGACGGCGGTGGTACGGATCTTCTCAATGGCATCGGCGGCAGCAGCCACTTGTTTGTTGTGGACCTGCATCTCTTGCGCGATCTCTGCCCCTTCGCGCGAACGGAAGGCGTTGAGTTCGACGAGTGCTTCAGCGAGCGCGTCCAGCAGAAGGACTTCGGTTTCCGGTGGCGGATCGCCTGAGCCGCTATCGCCGAACATTCCCGGCAAGCGCAGGGCGGCGTTCAAGTCCGGTTCGCAGGTCAAGCAATGGCGCGTGGCCGCTTCGCGGAATGCGGATACATATTCTTCCAGCAGGTCGTGATTGACGGCCGTGCTGTCGCCCGTGCGTGAGAAGTCCGGCAGGGAAATGCGAACATCCGCGTGGCCGCGCGTAAGACGAGCCTTCACCGCAGTGCGGATCGCGTTCTCGAACGGATCGGCCGAAGTGGGCGCGTGGACATGGACGTCGAGGCCGCGATGATTCACGGTCTTGATGCTGACGATGAGTTCTTTCTCGCCAAGGGGGCGTCGCGCGCGGGCGAAGCCGGTCATGCTGCGTAGTGGGTTTGACATCAGGTTTGCGGAGCTTCTAGGAATTGTAGCTCGTATAGGCGGCGATAGATGCCGCCTTGCGCGAGCAGTTCGTCGTGTTTCCCGATTTCCGCGATCTTGCCGCGGTCCAACACCACGATTTTGTCGGCGCGGCGCACGGTGGATAAACGATGCGCGATCACGATCACCGTGCGGTGCTCCATCAAGCGCTGCAGAGCTTCCTGGACCAGGCGTTCGGATTCGGTGTCGAGATGTGACGTGGCTTCGTCCAGGATCAGGATGGGCGCGTCTTTGAGTAACGCTCGCGCAATAGCGAGGCGTTGGCGCTGCCCCCCGCTGAGCTTAGTGCCGCGCTCGCCGATGATTGTTTCGTAGCCTTGCGGCATTTGTTCGATAAACTCTTCGGCCAGGGCGTCGCGCGCGGCTTGGCGGATCTGCTCCGGCGTAGCGTGGCGGCGTCCGTAACCGATGTTCGCGGCGACGGTATCGTTGAAGAGAAAGGTGTCTTGCGCGACGATGCTAATGTGATCCCGCAGCGAGGCCATCTTTAGTTCGCGCAGATCGTGGCCGTCGATCCTGATGGAACCGGATACAACGTCGTAGAAGCGCGGAACCAAGTTAGCGAGCGTCGTCTTACCGGCCCCACTGGAACCGACCAGTGCGACTACTTCGCCGGCTTTCACCTCGAGTGAGATGCCGTCGAGCACCGGCGATTCCGAGGTCGGGTATTGGAAATGCACGTCGTTGAACGCGATGGACTTCTTGAACTGCGCGAGCGTCACGGCGTGCGGCGACTCTTTGACCTGTTGATCGCCGTCGAGGTACTCAAATACTTTTTGCGAGGCTCCTAGCGCCTGCTGAAAGATATTGTGGATGCCGGTCAGGCGCTTCACGGGTTCGTACAGCATCAGCAGCGCAATCACGAAGCTCGTAAACTGGCCGGTGGTCATGGTGCCTGCGGTGATCTGCAACCGAGCGTAGGTGAGCAGCCCAACGATGGTCACTGCGCCGAAGAATTCGATCACCGGCGACGCGATGGCCTGCTGGGCAACGTAGCGAAGGTTACTATCCCGGAGGCGTTCGGCGCGGTCACGGAATCGGTTGGATTCTATTTCCTCTGCTCCGAAGGACTTAACAACTTGATGACCCGCCAGCGTTTCCTGAAGCGCTTGATTTAGATCGGCGGCGGCGTCTTGCGCATGGCGCGTGGTGCCGCGAAGGCGTCGACCCAACTTCGCAGTGGGCACCAGCACGAAGGGCAACACAGTGAGGCTCCCGATAGCGAGCTTCCAATCCGTCTGAACCACCACCGCGAGCAAGCCCACTGCGGTGAACGTCTGCCGCAGCAGGTCCGCCAGGATATGAGAAAGCGCGACCTGGATCTTCTCCAGGTCATTCATGATGGAGCTCATCACGCGGGCCGTGGAGTTGGCTTCGAAGAAGTGCGAATCCTGGTGCACGACGCGCTCGAAGACTTCTTGGCGTAGATCGGTGACGGCGGAAAATCCAACGTAGTTCACCAAGTAGTTCGCGAAGTAGTCGAATAAGCCCTTGATGAGAAAGACCACCAGTATGGCGATGGCGACCATGGTCCACGCATCGTGGATGCCGGCAGGCATGAAGTTGTCGAGGTTGATCTGGCGGTTCCAGCCCGGGACGGTGAACAGGTGTATCGGGGCATCGGCCTGTTGAGGACTCAGCACGCGATCGAAGATGGGGCCGATGAGGAGCGCTGTAACCGCTTGCGCTGCCCCGACGCAGGCCATCAGCGCGACGGAGAGCAGGAGATGCCCGCTGTAAGGCCGCGAGTAGTTCAGCAGCCGGCGAAGTTCGCTCATGCTTTCACCCGCAGCGTTTCAGCCGCTGTGTTGACTTGCGCGATGGAGATGCCCGACATGCCTTCCGCTGAGGTTAACACTTGCGCTTCAGTACGCCACGGGGCCCACGTTACAGGATTGCTCGGTCCGAAGAGAACGACCACCGGGATGCCGAACGCGGCGGCGATATGCGCAGGTCCACTGTCATTGCCGATGAAGAGCTGCGCTCCCGAGATGACGGATTTTACTTCAGAGATTGGCGCGTTGCGGTGGATGCGGAACTCGGAGAAGGGGCTCGGATCGTCGGCGGGACCAGAGAGGAAAACGGGTTCGAGGCCCGATTGTTTCAGTTGCCGCGCGACGGCAAGAAAGCGGTCGGGAGCCCACGTTTTTTCGACGGTGGATGCGAAGGGGTGGATCACTGCGTAGTTTGTAGTAGCTTCGTGCGGTGGTGCGAACAACTTGGCCCGCGGAATTTCCGTGCGAGGAACGCCGAGCCAGAACATCGCGGAGGCTAGATGCTCGGCGGTATGCACCGGGCGTTCCTGGCCCAGCGTTTGTTGCGCTCGGGGAATGCGCACGTTGTAGAGGAAGCTATAGGCGTGGTGAGCGAAGCCAGTTCGGATCGACGCGCGCGAGGCGAGCGTGAGCCACATGCTGCGGGTGCCGCCGTGAAAGTTGAGGGCCATGCGCGGACGCCACTTCGATAGCGTCGCAGGGTCCGGTGGCAGCAGTTCCGCGATGTCCGGATTGCCTTCGAACACACCGCGAAAACGGTGTTCGACCACGACAGCGATTTCGAGATCCGGCCGGTAGGCCTTGAGCAGAGAAATGCTAGGCGTAGTAAGAACGCAGTCGCCGAGGGAGCGCAAGCGGATCACGGCGATCCGTGCACGATCCGGCAGGCGGTTTAGGACCGAGCCCATTGGTGGTGTTGCTTATGCCTCAATACGCGCTTCGTCCACCAGCATCACGGGGATCTCGTCACGGATCGGATAGACGCGTTTGCACTCGACGCACTTCAAGCCGTTTCCGTCCGGCAGCAGGTTGACCGTAGCCTTGCACAGCGGGCAAACCAGGATGTCGAGCAGATCTTTACTGATGGCCATAGGTACTTGTTAGTGTAGCAAGGGGTTCGCGCTCCGGCGGCAACTGATACACTCGGGAGGCCAAACGGGCCCAAGGACCAACGCATGTGGACTGACACCGAATTACAGCATGAAGTCGAGAATGAGATCGGCTGGCAACTCAGCTCCGGCCTCAAGCAGATCAGCGTCGCGGTGAAAGCGGGAGCCATTGACTTAGCGGGCCACGTCGACAGCTTCTGGGAAAAATGCGCGGCGGAGCGTGCCGCTTGGTGCGTGGTTCACGTTCATCGTGTCACGAACGCGATTCGCGTGATTGTTCCTTTCGATAAGCAACGGGCCGATGACGACATCGCGCTTGCCGCGATGGGCATCTTGGAATGGAACTGTCTGGTGCCGGGATCAGTTGAGGTCCAAGTGGCCGATGCGTTGGTGACGCTTACGGGGATCGTCGAGCGGCATGAACAAAAAGAAGAGGCCGCAAGAGCGCTACAGACGCTGCCGGGGATCACCGGTGTCCGCAATGACATCGCCGTACAGCCGTCCGTCGGTTTGGGCGACGTCAAAGCACCCATCGAAGCAGCGTTGAGACGCAGCGCGCTAATCGATAGCAGTCACATCAAAGTGCAGGTGTTGCATGGAGCCGTAAGTCTACGCGGCATGGCCCGCTCGCGCGCGGAATACGAGGAAGCGATGAACGTCGCTTGGGCCGCTCCGGGTATCACCAAGGTCGAGGACCACATCACCATCGGCGCGGTGAAGGGCGAACACAGCTGAGCGGCGGACTGCGTTACTATCGGTCGGCCAAGTCCTCAGCAGTGGAACCGGCACGCCAGAATACGGATCTTGTCCGGCAGAACTTGATAAACCAACCGGTCCTCTTGATTGATTCGCCGCGACCAGCATCCAGCTAGTTCGTGTTTCAGCGGTTCTGGCTTACCCAGGCCTGTGAATGGTTCCTTCTGGATCTCACGAATAAGGCGGATGATACGGAGTGCTTGCGCGCGATCCTTCTCTACCCACCAAGCTAGATCCTCGAAAGCCGAGGTATCAAATTCCAAGTTTCGCAACGACCGCCTCAATGGAGAGCCCGTCTGTGCGTTCTTTCGCCGCGAGCAAGCGTTGCTTCATCGTCTCAGACTTAAGCAGGTGTGCCGTTTCGCGCTCCGACGCAATCTCGCGCCAGAGGTTGATAGGAACGATGACCGCCGTCGGTTCTCCATCTTCGTTGGAGACCACTTGGATTTCGGTATCTAGCACAACTTCAGTTTACCTCTGCTTTAAGGAACCAGGAAGCTACTTCGCCTTGACGTGTTTCTCCAGCATCTTGCGGCGCACCACGCCGCCGTAGACGTTGCCATGCGAATCTACGCCGACGGCTTCCGCTCCGCTGTGATCTTCGGTCGTCGACTCCAAGTCTTCGATGAACGCAGTCACTTTACCGGTCTTCGCGCTACCGATGCGGATGCCTTTCTTCCAGCCAGGTTCGTCGGGACCCCAAGATTCAGAATCGGCCACGTAGAGCGTATCGTCCTGGGAGATGAACAGTCCGCTGGGGCGACCGAACTGGCGCCATTCGGTAAGGAAGCGACCTTCTTGATCCAGGATCTGAATGCGGTTGTTGCCGCGGTCGGCGACGAAGAGGCGGCCTCGCGAGTCGAAGGCGAGGTTGTGCGGACCCATAAACTCTCCAGGGTTGCGGCCCTTCTTGCCGATGATCTTGAGCAGCTTGCCGTCCTTGGAAAATTTCATGATGCGCGAGTTGCCGTAGCTGGGCGCGTGGCCTTCACTGATGAAGATGTCGCCGTTGGAGGCGATCGCCACGGACGTGGGCTGATCGAAAACGTCGGGACCAGCGCCTGTTGCTCCAGCCTTGCCCAGGGTCATCAGGAGCTTGCCTTCTTTGGTGAACTTGAAAACCTGGTTGCCCTTGCCGCCGTCCACCTGTGCGTCGCTGATCCAAACATTTCCGTCCTTCTCAATCGTGAAAGCATGCGGGAAATTAAACAGGCCCGAGCCCCACGTGTTCACGAGCTTGCCCGCTGGGTTGTACACCAGCACCGCTGGCTCTTTGCGACCGGCGCAGGAATTTTCGTTGCAGCGTCCCAGAACATACAGGTTGCCGTCGGGCCCCTCCAGCGCGCCCGTGATTGCAGGCCACGTCATGCCCTTCGGTAGTTCGGCCCAGTCCCGCAGCGTGCTATAGGGGTTGGGTAGGTTGTTGTTGAGATAGGGATCGTTGACCTGCGCGCAGAGCATCGCGGCAGTGAAGAACAAGATGGAACGCATCGGGGCGGGCCTCCTCCCTAACAATCTAGCAGTGAGGCCCGTCCGGTGTTGGCGCGACGTGACTCTACTTCAGGACCCCCGTCAGCAGAGCGGTTCCGCCCGCGTCGCTCACCACGACGATGTCGCCGGCCTTCGCTTGCGGGACCAGATCGCCATCGTTTGTGTTCACGTCAATCTCGCCCGTATGCAGTGCCAGCGTCAGACTGCCCGCGGGGATGGAAGTGGTGCCGCGCATTAACGCCACGTTCAACTTCGTGCCATCGGGTAGATTAACGTCCTCTACTTCCACGCTGAAGTTGCTCGACGTGCCGCGGCTGCGGAAACGGGCGCTGCCTTCGGGGACTACTCCGCTGATCGCGCCGCCGGTCAAGCGGGTTTGAATCCGAAGCTCCTGCACCTTGCCGCTCGCGGCGGTCGCAGGCGCGGGGTTTATCAGCGCAAGGCCGGTCAACGATGCGACGGAAACGGCGGCTGCCAGTGTGATGGTTTTCAAGAATTGCATTCTACTTCTCCTTTTGTGTTGCCCCTCTGGGGGCTCTGCAAAGGAGAGCTTCATCGCCCGCGCAACGTAACGGGGGTTCCTGTCAAGAAAATGTCAAGAAGTTGTAAATGGCGTGTGAAGTTTACTTACTTAGGACTTGCCAGGCGGCCCACGATTTGGTCTGCGGCCACTTTCGTGACCAGGAGTTCGTGCGGCTGCGTGTTCGTGCCTACGTAGAAGTACACAGGAATCTTGATGTCGAGGTCCCTCTTCTCGATCTTATGGCCGTCGACGATGAGATCGATGGTGTAGCGCTGTTTAGTGATGTCGGTGGACTTCAGCGCGATCTCCACTCCGGGCAGCACCTTGATGGACTCGCTACGCTTGAAGATAGTGAACTCGGTAATGTCGCGGGTGGTCTGCGCAACGAGTGTCACGGCCAGGAAGAGGATTGCTAGGGCTGTTTTCATGGTTTTACCAAAATGTGTTTACCAAACTCTGCACGCCGGGCCCTTGACCATGGATTGGTTGGGGCGGCAGGCGTAGGCTTTCGCGAACTCGGGCATGTTGGAGACGACGCCGTTGACACGGAACTCGGCCGGTGAATGCGGATCGGTTTGGGCGCGAAGGCGGAGGCTTTCTTCGGTTATGTTCTGGCACCATACTTGCGCCCAGCCCAGGAAGAGGCGTTGCTCGGCGGTGAAGCCGTCGATCTTCGCGGGTTCTTTCCCGGCCAGCGTTTCCATCAGCGCCATGTGTGCGATCTTCAAGCCGCCGTTGTCGGCCGTATTTTCGCCCAGCGTGAGTTTGCCGTTGAGGTTTACGCCCGCCACGGGGCTGAAGCCCGAATATTGATCGACAATGCAGTCGGCTCGCTCGCCGAAGGCCTTGGCGTCCGCTTCGGTCCACCAATCGCGCAAGTTGCCGTCGCCGTCGAACTGGCGGCCTTGATCGTCGAAGCCATGTGTAAGCTCGTGGCCGATGACGGCGCCGATGCCACCGAAGTTGATCGCGTCATCCGCGGCGTTGTCGTAAAACGGAGGCTGCAAAATGCCGGCCGGGAAGTTAATGTCGTTGGCTCCCGCGTCGTAATACGCATTCACGGTCGGCTGGCTCATGTGCCACTCGGTCTTGTCGATTGGCTGGCCGATCTTGGCGAGTTGCCGCGCCAACTCCGCCGTACTGGCTCGCGAGGAGTTGCCGTACGCGTCGTCACGGGCCACTAGGACTTGCGCGTAAGTCTGCCACTTGGCTTGGTTCCCGATCTTGTTCGTAATCTTGTGCAGCTTCTCGATGGCTTTGGTCTTGGTCTCAGCGGTCATCCAGTCGAGGGCCGCGATGTCCTTCTCCATGGCGCGTTCCAACGCCACCACCATCTCTTGCGTGCGACGCGCGCCTTCGGCTCCTAACGTGCGCTCAATGAACTTCTGTCCCAGCGCGTCGGGAAGTTGCGCATCCGTGAGGTCGACGCAGACTTTCCAGCGGGCTCGCATTTTCTTGGAACCGCGCAGCGTCTTGTCGTAAAAGTTGAAGTGCTCCTGTTGAATGGCGGCGTTGAGTACCGTAGTGTTGCTGTTCACCAGGACCCATGAGAGGTAGCTCTTGATGTTATCCAGCGGCTGGTCGTTCAGCATCTTCCCGAAGGCTTGCACGAATTCGGGCACGGCGACATTGAGGCTGCCGAATTGCGGTGCCCCAAGACCGGCGAAGAACGTTGCCCAATCGAAGTTGGGTGCCAGCGCCTTGAGTTGTTCGACGGTGAGCTTGTGATAGACCTTCTCTGGATCGCGACGGTCTACACGGTCCATCGAGCCCTGCGCCAGCGCGGTTTCAATCGCCATCGTTGCCGTGGCGTTGCGTTGCGCCACTGCTGGTTCCTGTCCCAACAGCACAAAGATGCGTTGCAGGTGCGCGAGGTATTGGTCGCGAATCTCCACCGACTTCTGATCGGTCTTCAAGTAGTAGTCACGGTCCGGCAAGCCGAGGCCGCCTTGATCCATCCCGGCGATCATGTTCGCCGAGTCTTTCGCGTCTTGCTCGGAAGAGAAGTTGAAGAACGGAACCGCTCCCAGCTTGAACATGGTGACGATCAACTCTGTGAGCGCAGGTTTGTTGTCGATCACGGCGATGCGATTGAGGTCGCGTTGGAACGTATCCATGGAGCGGCGATTCTGCACTTCTTCGTTCATGCAAGCGGCGTAGAAGTCGCCGATCTTCTGCTCGATTGCCGTGCGCTCGGGGCGTGCGGCGGACGCGGCTTCCAGAACGTTTTGCAGCAGCGTCCGGTTGCGGTCTTGTAGAGCATCGAAGCGTCCCCAACGCGGGACATCACCGGGGATCGGATTCGCGGCCTGCCAACCACCGCACGCGAATTGATAGAAGTTGCCGCACGGGTCGACGGCGCGGTTGAGCGAGAGGATGTCGAAGCCGGATTGGGCGAAGGCCGTCGCGGCGGTGAGGCAAAGTGCAGTTCGCAATACGGAGACGGCGCGCATTCCCCTATTGTATGTTGGCCGGCTGCGCCTCTACGCGCAGTTGTTTCGGCTTGGCCGGCTCCACCGATTTGGGCTTGGCCGGTTCCGGAGGAGTCGGTGGCTCGGGGGACTCGTAGCCCTCAAACGAGTGATTGTGTTCCGCGTAGTATTTGCCCGCCTCGTTGAGCGCGAACAAATCTCCGCTGGGGTGGCAGAAGTCGCACTCCTTGCGTTCCTTTTCGGTGTACTCGGGGAGCGCGGAGAGCGGCTGCGGACTGAGCGCTAAGCCTCCTGCGAGGATGGTGGCGAAGACGAATGCGGATAAGCTGAGATTTCTCCACGGACTCATATCTCTATTCCGAGCAATCGAATCGCCACGCGAAGAACTCAGGCGTTCAATGCAACTAGTAGAGGACGGTGGTCGCTGTGGCTCTTCCATGCTTCGTAGGTGCCGATCTCCACGCGCTGTATGTTAGAGGCCCAACTCGTGGGTAGGAAGCAGTAATCGATGTGATAGGGGCGGGCCTCGTGTCCATGCATGTAATACGTCGGTTGAGTCTCCTTGCCGGTCGGTTCTTCGCGGGCCGTGTGGTAGCTGCTAACCAATCCAAGCTGATCGAGCAATTTCACGAGCGCCGTGTGGTTACGATCGGCTGGATGGTGATTGTCCCAGATGTCATTAGAGTTGAGGTCACCTATCAGAACAGTCTCAAATTGCGAAAACAGTTCACGATATTGTTGAACCGCTAAAACGACTCCTTCGATGTATCTGCAACCCGGATTGTGTTTCGCCCAGACGGCGAGCAGCAAGAAGTGGACCGGTCCCATAACTTCAACTGGGATGACGTACTTTGGAACATCCAACTGCGGAAAAGGACGTAGCCGATATTCTCCGTAGGCCTGAACAGCCAGCCCTTGCCGCGGATTGTCGCCGAACCAGAGACACTGTCCGGACTCGCTTTGTGGGCGCGCACATTCCTGGATGACAGCGATGTCTGGAGCCAGCGAGTCCAATAAAGGAACCTTCTTGGCGTAGGCACCACGCCTGCAGTTCCATGTGACCAAGCGCACGCTACGCGGCCTTCGGGTACTCGTAGTTGAACATCCACTGAACCCCGAACTGGTCGGTGAGCATCCCGTAGCGCGCTCCCCAGGGGGCATCGTCCAACTTGTGTTGGATGGTCGCCCCTTCGCTGAAGGCGGTCCACAGGCGCTCGATTTCTTCCACGCTCTCCGGGTGCACGCTGACGGAAAAGTTGGTGCCCTTTTGAAACGGCATGCCGAGCATGGTGTCGGAGGCCATCAGAGTGACAGCACCGTTACTCAAGCGGGCGTGCATGATGCGGTCCTTCACTGCGTCGGGAACGCCACCGGGGACCGCTCCGGCCATGTCGCCAAAGCTGGTGAGGTGCAGGTCGGCGCCCAAGCAGTTCTTATAGAACGTCATGGCCTGGCGACAATTGCCGTCGAAGTTGAGATAAGGGACTAGGGCGTTCATGGCGTTCTCCTATAGTGTGTTGTGAACGATCTTACCGCCGACGATCGTCATCGCGCTGCGGATGTTTTTGATCTGCGCTTCGGGGACGGTGAAGTAGTCGCGGTCGAGCACTGCTACGTCCGCAAGCTTGCCGGGCTCGATGGAGCCGATCTTGTCTTCCATCTTCAGGAACCAGGCGTTGTTGCGCGTGAAGAGGCGCAGCGCTTCGGCGCGGGTGAGGTGCTGGCCGGGATTCACTTGGTCGCCGAAGGAGTTCACGCCAGTCACTGCGTATTGAATGTGGCTCCAGGGGTTGAGCGGAGCAATGTGCACGCCGTCGCCGTGGATGCCCACTTGGATGCCGTGATCGACGATGGTGCGGAAGGGCAGGCCCGCCACGACCTTGGGGTCCGCTGACGTGACCCAGCGGAAGGCTCCCATTTCGACGCCGCAGCCGAGGGCTTTGAGGCGCGTAAGTAAGTCGGCGTTGACCTCCGGCACGTGATGGACCATCCAACGCAGTTTGGTGATGTCGAACTCCTTGTTCACTGCTTCGTAAGCTTCGACGACTTGCCGCAGCCCGGCGAGGTTCTGCACCGCGTTCTCATTGCGCCAACCGGCTTGCGCGACCAAGTGCTGCGCTTCGCGCCATACGGCTCCGCTGCCCAGAGGAGCGGCCCATTCGCCGATGGCCCCAGTCATCAACATGTCGTCGCCGAAGAATTGGAATTGGTTGCGGAGTCGTTCTTTCAGTTCGGGCAGCGCGGGGTCGGCCTGGTTCTGCAGGAAGTTCATTTGCAGCCGCAGCGTCGTGCGGCCTTCGTGGTGCAGTTCGAGCCACGGGTCGTACATTCGGTACTGGTCGAGGTTCGACAAGATCTGGCTGGGATGCAGCGGGCCGGGTGTGGGGAACAGGACTTGATCCAACATGGCTGTGAAGCCCAGGCTGTTTGAGTAAACCATCGCCTCGAGCGTGCTGCGTCTACGATCGGCGAACGTCTGCGCGCTGCGGAGTAGGAAGAGGGCGGAGGCTGAGGGTCCGCCTCCGGTGAAGCCCGCGGCGGCGATGGCGCCTGTGGCGGAAACATTTATTGGCAAAATGTTTGGGTGGACCTTCGGAGCGGCGTCCACTGCGTCGAAGAATTTCTTGCCGAGCGTGTTGGTGACGCAGGGTCCGGTGAAACGTTCGTAGAGGAGCACGGGCCGATCGGGGACGGCGGCGTCCAATTCGGCGAGCGTGGGATGGCGACGCTCCGCCCACTGGTTGGGGTGCCAGCCGCCCATGGAAGTGATCCACTGGCCTTCGGGTACGTCTTTGCGGCGAGCCGCGAGGGCTGCCTGGATCTCTTTGATCGACGTCGTATTCTCGAGAATCGTATGGTAGCCGGGGCGGTTGCCGAGGCTGACGATGTGGACGTGGGGTTCGATCAGGCCGGGGACAACGGTGCGGCCTCCGAGGTTGAGGATGCGCACGCCACGACCTGCCCCCGGAGCTCGACCGCCCACGGAGAGGAAGCGTCCGTTGCGGATCGTCGCGGTGGTGGCGATGGTTCCCGCAGCGTCCTGCGTGTGGATGCGCGCGTTTGTGAGGACCAGCGTTTCTTCAGGCGGCAAGCCCTGCGCGAACGCGGCAGCAGTCCCTGCGGTGGCGGCGACAAATTGACGGCGAGTAGTTCGTGGCATTGAGTCGCATTATATCGACTCGGCGCCAGCGCTAGTGGACGGCTTGCAGTGTTCGATCCCAGCGGGTCTTGCTTGCGTCGGCGTCGTAGGACCAATAAACCATCCAGGGTCGGCCGATAATGTTGGCTTGGGGCACGAAACCGAAGAAGCGGCTGTCGAGAGATGCGTCGCGGTTGTCGCCCAAGACAAAAAATACGCCTGTCGGCACGGTGACTTCTCCCTCGACAACATTTTTCGAGAGCATCTCTTGCGCATGGGGCTCAAGGTGGACGCTCGGTGTCTTTGGAAAGTTGTCGCGGTACGAATCGATATAATCCGTGCTGTGCTGGACGTAGCTTTCGACCAATGGCTGGCCGTTGCGGATCACTTGCTTGTTGTCCAGGCGGATGCGGTCGCCGGGGACGCCGATGACTCGCTTGATGAACGTCTGGCTGGGGTCCTCGGGGTAGCGGAAAACTACCATCTCCCCGCGCTGCGGATTGCGGGCGGTCTTGTTGACCAGCAGGTAGTCGCCGACGCGCAGGCTCGGCTCCATGGACGAGGCAGGGATGTAGAAGGCTTGCATCAGCGTGGCGCTGAGCGACAGGATTCCGACAGCGGCCGCGCTGGTGTAGGCAAAGCGGGCGATTCTCATGATAGTGAACCTCTCTTGAATAGAAGTGACCATGAGGTCTCGCGCGGTGGCGAGCAGGAAGAGCGACCGACTGGGGGCGGAGGCGCAGCGGGATCGGAAAACCTGCCGCATTTCCCGGCCGAAGCGCGCGCGGAATTCTCGCGGGTAGGCGTAGAGCGCGATGGCGTAAAGTTCGTCGAGTAGTCTCATGCTTTCCCTTCGGCGAAGATGCGCTTGGATTTTGCGGCGTACAGTGCGGTGGCGATGCGCTGGGCTTCGGCGCGGACGGTGCGGTTGCCCAGGGACGTCATGCGGTAGTAGCGGCGGCGCTCGTCATCCATGGCGGGGTCCGGGCGTTCTTCCGCTTCCTCGATCAATCCGGAGGCGAGCATCCGCTTCAGGCATCCGTAGAGCGTGCCAGGGCCCATCTGCAGTCCGTCGTTGGTCTGGCGCGCGACGTCCTGCATGATGCTGTAGCCGTGGCGTTCCTCGTCCGCAAGCGCCAACAGGATGTGGAATACGGGAGGTGTTAACGGGAGATGGTCGTCTTGGTCCGGCATGGATGCATCTGCTGCGGACATAGTATGTCAAGTTCACAGGGCTGTCAATAGGGATTTGAGGTGTCTGACACCAATTAAGGGTTTTGGACGACGCGGGCGGCTAGGGCTTCCAGGGCGGCCTTTTCCATGACGGCGCGCGGGGCGCGTTCGCCGGTCCAGATTTCGAACTGGCGGGAGGCTTGCTCCAGGAACATTTCGATGCCAGGAATTACAACGGCCTTTTGCGCTCGGGCGCGTTTTAGAAGTTCGGTTTCCATGGGGTTGTAGACCATGTCGAACACTAGTTTCGCGGGAATCTTGTCGCGGAAGAAACACTTCTCCACGGCGGGGGCCATGCCTAGCGGCGTGGCGTGCACTACGGCGTCAAACATGCGGGCCTCGGCTTGTTCGCGAGAGAGGGGCTCGGCTCCGCAAGCGGAGGCCAGAGCGCGCACCCGGTCGATATTGCGGCCGGTGAGCGACAACTTGCAGCCGGCCTCGGCTAGCGCGAACGCTGCTCCACGAGCCGCGCCGCCGTTCCCGACGACCAGCACCGAAGATTTGTTCAATCGCAGGTGACGTTCGAGTGGCACCGTGACGCCCGGAGCGTCCGTATTCGTGCCGCGCCATTTCCCGGCTTTGCGCCAAACCGTGTTCACCGCGCCGATGCGCTTGGCCACGATGTCCACTTGATCGAGATAGCGCAGGATCTTCTGCTTGTGGGGGATGGTCACACTAAAGCCGGATAGCGGTAGATCCTCGGCCATGGTGAAGAAGTCTTTCAGTTGGCCGGGCTTCACCAGGAAGGGCAGATAGGTTGCATCGATACGGCGGGCTTGAAACGCCCGGTTGTGGACCGCTGGAGAAATGGAATGGCCGACCGGATCGGCGATGACGCCGTAAATACGCGCGTCGCGGGATATTTTTCCCACGCGGTACATGGCTCGCAGTTTCTTCGCGCCAACTTGTCCCGAGGCGGTCCCCAGCGCCATGTTAGGTGCGGCGTAGGTGTAGAGCCCACCGAACGCGGGCGACAGAACGCGTGTGGCGAAGCCGGTCTCACCCATCGCGAGGAGAATGGTCGGAGTCTTGGGATGCGATTTCGCTAGCGCCAACACACGCGACGTGTCGGATGGTTTACGCGCGGTGGTGACAATCTTATAGCCGTGCGCGGGGATGCGCGTCATGCGCTTCAGCACGTGGTCCAGGCGGGGTGGGGTACCGCCGTAGTTGTGATACGAAAGCAGCAAGTACGTGGATGCCCGTAAATCGGCCAGGCGATCTTCGCAATTCTCGGCGCTTTCGATTTCCAGGTCCACCGCATGCGCGCCGGCTTCACGCGCAGCGGTCAGCATGGTAAGTTGCTCTTCGATGCTGCCGGTGAACTTCCCTTGATTCTGACGGCGACGGCAGGTGGCCAGTATGGTGCAGTCGGTGTGGCGTGCCAGAAAGCGCTTCATAGCGGCGATGCCGCGCTCCGGATCGGGCAGGTAATCGAGCCGGAATTCGAGGAAGCGTTCGCCCGCTAAATACTCGGCGCGAGCTTGGGCCATCAGGCTGTCGATGTCCGGCAAACCGAGCGCGATGCAAATCGGGGGGAAGATGGTTTTCTGGGCCATTTGCAGCCGCCCAGCATAGCATGTATCGGTCGGGTTACGAAAGTGGTGTGCGGACAGTGCTCGCTTCGGGCAGGCGGCCTGAGCCGCGCCGTTCCCCGCTCCAGCGCACGCGGGCCACGTTTTGGAGCCCCAAGCGGTACTCGAATACCAAGACAATCATGCGCATCCCGAGCTTAAAGGCCTTCCATAGATCGCCGGTGACCGAGGATTCACCCACGCGCTCGCGGTAGTTTACGGGGATCTCGACAAAGGGGACTCCGTGCGCGACTACTTCCATGAGCAACTGAGGTCCAAAGTGGGATCCTCCGATGGTCAGGTGCGGGCGGATCGTTTGGATGGCCTCGCGGCGGAACAGGCGATAGGTGCAACCCATGTCCGAGAGCATGGTGGTGTTGAACAGCAACTCCGTCATCTTCGCCACGGCCCAGTTGCCCCAACGCAGGAAACGGCCCATGTTGGCTCCGTCCCAGATGAACTCGCGGCTGGTTCGGGTTCCGAAGACGACTGGTACGTCAGCGGAGTAGGCAAGTAGTTTGACGACATCGCCGGCGCTGAAGGTGCCATCGGGTTCACATAGGATCAGGATGTCGGACTTGGAGTAGTCAATGCCGCACAACAGCGCGTTGCCATAGCCTTGGCGACGTTCAAAGACTTCAATCGCTCCCGTGCCTTCCAGTTCCTCGGAAGTTCCTGGAGCGGCGTTGTTGTTCACCACGACAACGTGATCCACGAACCCGGTTTCCCGGAATTCCAAGACAGACGCGCGAATCGAGTCTTTCTCGTTATAGGTTGGAAGAATGACTGTTACTGATTGTCCGCGCCACATGGTCTAAAAATCGGCCTAAAACCACTATTTCTTTAGGCGGTCTTCTCGGCGATTACTAGAAATTGTCCCGCCAAAGGCCGGATGGGGAGGGCTAGATAAAGATCGACTAGCCACTCTGCTGTCGGCATACGCGACTTCATGGTGAAGGGCATAAAGCGAGGCTCCACGTGGACGACGCGCCACCCGAGGGCGGTCAGGAAGTCCTGAAAGCCTTGGTCGGTGTAGGCGGTGCGGTGGGTATAGTCGTCGAAGTAACGGCCCGGCTCCAAGCGGAAGTTTGGTTGCACCGCGACGATGCGTCCACCCGGCTTGAGTGAGTCCTTCGCTTGGGTGAGGATCTCCGCACCTTGCTCCAGCGTGAAGTGTTCGAAAAAGTTCGAGGCGAAGACCGTGCCCAGGCTGGCGCGGGGAATGGGCCAGGGGTCGAGTACGGATTGAATGACGGCTTGAACGTTGGGTTCCCAGTGGTCTACCAGCGCGGAGTTTTGTTCCAGCGCCCATTTTTCGGACGCGCGAATGGCGCGGGTAAATTCGCCGTATCCGGCACCGAGTTCCAGCAGGGGCTGCGCGGGGTCGACCCACACTTGCAGATAACGGGCTATCGCTCTCCATACTGCCGCGCGGCGCGGGTCGTAGGGGAAGCGGACGTTGTGATAGTCGGCTTGTGGTACCTGGATCATAGGACTCGTCATTGGGCTAGCTGCTCCCCTGCTTTTGGTGGATTGTCAGTCGCTGGTTCGTACACATACACGCCATCCAGGAACGGTCCTGGAACGTGAGCGGCCAAACGATAGTGGCGGCGGATTTCGTCGAGTTGGGAGGCCGGTAGCGCCGCGAGTTCCCGGTTGCCTGCGGATTGGGGATGGAAGACGTCCTCGTGGAGAATCACGGTGGAAAACGCGCCGCGCTCCAGATCGCGACGAACGGGTTCGGGATCCACCAGGCCGGCGTTGACCAGCAGGCCGTAGATGAGCGGCTCGATGTCCATGCGGTGGCGCAAGCGCACCATCGCATTGAAGTCGGTGGAGAGCACTCGGCCGCCTTCCGCAGCAACGTGGGGTTGCAGGGCGGTGACCTCAGCACGGAAAAGTTGTTCGTTCATCACGCGGGCGACAAACATGTTCGAGGCGACGCGCACCCCGACAACAATGTGAACGGCCAGGGGCAACACCAGAAGCGTGACCCAGCTCTTGCTGCCTCGGAAGTAGAGATTCAAGAAGTCCAGTTGGTGGAGCCCGACGGCCGCGCAGATGGCGAGGGCAATCGAAAGCTCCAATTGATAGTTGGTATCCGAGCCGACCTTGGGGGCTGTCCCTAGGAAGACCAGCGCTGAACACGCTACGTAGACGAAGGGGGCGAGATTTCTTCTTATGCCCGTCGTAGCGGCAATGACGATTACTAGCAGGCCTCCGCAGACGCCTCCGAAGTATTGCAACTGCGCCAGTAGTTTTTCACCGCTGAGCGGGTTCATGTTGGCGAAGACGGTGTTCTGTAGAAAGCGTCCGTCCAGCAAGGAGTTCAAAGTAAGAATGAGGATCGCTAGCGGAACACCCAGGCCGAGCGCGAAGCGGAGCGCCTTCTTCCAATCCCGGATGGCCAAGACCACGACGATGGCTACGGGTGCGCCTACCATCGTCTGCTTGGTGAACAGAGCCAGGCCGGACAACACAGCCGCGCGCCACAAGGTGGATTCCCCCAGCACGTCGTGCCGTGAGAATTGGTAGAAGGCGGAGACGGCGAAGAAGATCGCGAGTATGTCGACCTGTCCGACCGCGCCCCACCAAATCGTCAGCGGGCAGATGCCGACCAGCAGCGTCGCGATCCATTCATAGGTCGGGTTGTTCGTGTAAACCCGCACGGTGCGGGCTGTCACCCAAAGGATTCCCAAGAACGCCGTGAAGCTGAGTAAGCGTCCAGCTGTAAACGCAGGCAGGCCCAGTTTGATGAGACCCGCTTCCAGCGAGTAGAAGACGGGCATGTAGGCGGACACGGTGTATGGGTATTGGTTCAGATCGTAGTAGAGCGTGCCTTGGTTCGCGAGCATCCACGAATGCGCCGCGACCACGGATTCGGGCGGGGATAATTCGTTCTGCGCCCACAGCATGATTCCGCCGGAGATCAGAATGGCCAGTGCTGCCAGAACTGAGGCGACCCACAGGCCGCGCCGGAACCAGAGTTCCGTGCGGATTGCTGCATCGCTGGCGTGCGCCGGGGTAACGCCTGTCAGCGTTCCTGCCGAACCTACATTTGTGGAGTGCGTCACCTTAGGCCCTTACGAGCAATGATCGGCAATCTTAGTACGAAACATAAGACCTGGAACTGGTTGATTGCAGTGCTGTTACTGCTGCCATCGGCGTGGTTTTTGGCTCAGTTTAGTGACCTGCCGCGCTTCGGTCAGTTGCACGATGACAGCCTGTACTTCGTGTCGGCCAAATCGCTGGCGCAGGGCCATGGTTACCGCATCGAAAGCCTGCCGGGGGAGCCTTCGCAGACGAAATATCCGCCGTTGTATCCATTGCTGCTGTCGATCGCCTGGCGCGTGACGCCGGAATTTCCGCAGAATCTGCCTCTGGCGGGCTGGCTTTCCTGGCTGGCGCTGCCCGCGGTCCTGGCGCAGTTGGGTTTCGTCTTTTCGCAATGGGGCTTTAGCCGTTGGCGGACCTGGGGCTTGATGGCTCTGTTCGGGCTGAGTCCCTATGTGATCCTTTTCAGCTCGCAGTTGCTCAGCGAACTCTGGTTCCTCGCGTTTGTCCTGGGGGCGACGCTGCTGCTGGAGCGAGCGCTGGCCTCGAAGTCCGCGCGGTGGACGGTCGCGGCGGGGGTGGTTGCGGGGCTGGCTTATCTGACGCGATCCGCGGGGCTCGCTCTTTTCGCTGCGGGATCGCTCTATCTGTGGATGAGCAAAGAGCGCCGTCTGGCCGGCCTGTTCACGGCGGCGGCCGCGCCTTTCGCGCTGGGCTGGATGGTTTGGGCGCGATTGCATCAGGCTACGACGAATGATCCGGAACTGATCTACTACCTCGACTACTTTCGTTATGAGGCGTACGCGATTTCGTGGAGCGATCTTCCCGTGGTGTTGTGGAAGAATGTCGACGGTCTGCTCGCGGGGTTAGGCGGAATGATTCTGCCGAAGCTGAGCGGATCATTGTTCGAGAAGATTTTTGCGCAAGTCATCGGGGTCGCGATGATTTCTGGCGTGGTGCGGTTGGTGCGGCGGGGGTCGGGGTATTTGTTCGCGTTGTTCGCGGGCTTCAGCGTGCTGCTCTTGTTGATCTGGCATTTTCCGCCCAACGAACGGTTTGTGTTGCCGCTGTTTCCTTTGACTTTGGCGGGCTTACTGGTGGAGGCGGAGCATTTTGTTTCGCTGCTGCAGGCGAGCCGGCAGCATAAAGATCGCAGTCAGCGAGTGGTCGCCGGGGGCATGATGGGATTCGCCGGGCTATTCGCCGTCGGACTGCTGGGCTTGCAGGTTTACGTCGGGGCGATCTATCTGCCTGAGGATGCTCGCAACCACCGTGCCGACAAACTGGAGCGCGAGGCGTCGTATCGCTGGGTGGCGGAGAACACGTCCAAGGACGCGGCGGTGCTCTCTGCCGACGATGGGATGCTGTACCTAAACACGGGGCGTCATGCGATGCGCCGTCCGGTGCCGCCGTTCCTCTGGTATCGAGAGGATCACGCTGGCATGGTCGCGTGGCTGGGCGAGCCAGCGGACTACGCTCGGCGGCATGGGCTGAGCTACTTCGATTTCGCAGGCGTGGACGTGAGCCTGGGCGTGGATGACGACGATAGCGACGCCATCAAAAAGAAGATCGCAGGCAGCGCTGAACTGGAAGCGTTGATGCAGCGCGGGAACGCTACTTTGTACGCTGTGCGGCTGCAGCGTTCGGCCGCAGACCTGCGTACAACACCGCTCCCACCAGTACGATGATCAAGCCCGGCCACGTGGTGGCGGGACGATAGGCGAACAAAATCACCAGCACGACTGTCGCTCCCAGAATGTAGAGCGCGGGCACCAGCGGATAACCGGGGACACGATAGGGCCGGTCCGCGTCGGGACGTTTCGCGCGCAGACGGAACACCGCGGCGATGGTCAGGATGTAGAAGATCAGCGCAGCGGAGATCACGTAGTCGAGCAGGTTGCCGTAGAGATTGCCGTAGGTTCCCGTGGCGGTGTTGAACGTGCGCGGCAACACCAGTGCGGCAGACCACGCCCCTTGCATCCACAGCGAGTGGCCGGGGACGTTGGCCGCGTTCAAGGTGCCTGCGCGAGGGAAGAACAAGCGATCCTTGGCCATGGCGTAATAGGCTCGGGCGCCAGCCATTACCAGGCTGTTCACGCAGCCGAACGTAGAGATCATGATGGCGATCGCCATCAACACACTGCCGTAGCCAGGGAAGATTCGTTCCACCACTGCCGTCGCCACTCGATCCGAAGGTGCGTTCTGGATGCCTTCGAGCGGCAGCACCAGCAGGTAGATCACGTTGACCAAGACGTAGAGCAATACGACTGCAGTGCAGCCGATCGCCATGGCCTTGGGGAGATTGCGGCGCGGGTCGCGAACCTCGCCGGCAATGAAGGTGACGTCATGCCAGGCGTCGGCGGAAAATAGCGAGCCCGATTGGGCGACGCAGATGGCGACCAACAATCCGAAGATGCTGCCTGCCGCGACGCCGAGCGAGGCATCGAAGGTTCCGACGCGGAAAAAATCCGTAAAGTTGGCGGCGGCCTCGGCATTGCGACCGAGGAAGAGGCCGGCCAGAATCAGTGCCCCTAGCGCGGCTACCTTGGCAGTGGTGAAAACGTTCTGCACGATCTTGCCGTATTCGAGGCCGCGCGAGTTGGACCACGTTAGGAGTACGATCACGGACACACCCACCAACTGCGCCGTTGATAACGAGATCGCGTAGCCCTCGCTGAGATGGATCGGCGCGATGATGTAACTGTTCTCCGCGATGCCGGGCACCAGTACGGAAAAAAAGCGCGCGAAGGCCACGGCGACCGCTGCGATGGTTCCGGTTTGGATGACTGCGAAGAGGGTCCAGCCGTAGAGGAAGCCCCACAATGGCGAGTAGGCTTCGCGCAGGAATACGTAGACGCCTCCGGCTTCTGGCATCATGCACGCGAGTTCGCCGTAGGAGAGTGCTGCTGCGATGGTAAGCACCGCAGTCAGGCCCCATGCAGCCAACAGCCATCCTGGGGAATTGATGAGACGAGCCATGTCGGCGGATACGAGAAAGATCCCCGAGCCGATCATGGTGCCGATGACCACCATCGTCGCGTCAAAGAGATTCAAGCCACGGACGAAACCTCGGGGGGCGGGTGGGTGCATTGGTCAATTGTAGACTGGGACGTATGGGCTCCGTAAGTTCCTTTGCAAATGAACCGCTGATCGATTTTTCGCGCCCGGAGAATGCGACTGCCATGCGCGCAGCCATCGCTGCGGTACGGGCAGAACTGGGGCGCGAGTACGACCTGGTGATCGGCGGCGCGCGCAGCCGTACTAGTGGAAAGATTCGATCTTTGAATCCGGCCAAGCCGAGCGAATTGGTCGGGCTGCATCAGAAGGCCGGTCCGGAGCACGTCGAGCCTGCGATGCACGCCGCGCTCGCTGCGTTTGAGTCGTGGAAGTTTGTATCCGCTGAGGAACGCGCGGCGTGGTTGTTTCGCGTGGCGGCGATCCTGCGAACACGCAAGCTCGAGTTCAATGCATGGCTGGTGGTGGAGGTCGGCAAGAACTGGGCCGAGGCGGAAGCGGACACTTGCGAGGCGATCGATTTCTGCGAACTCTACGCCCGGCTCGTTCTACAGATGGACCAAGCCGAGCCCGTCGTGCAATTGCCCGGCGAGCGCGACACTCTGCGCTACATCCCGTTAGGAGTGGGCGCGGTGATCCCGCCGTGGAATTTCCCGTTGGCGATTCTGTGCGGGATGACGGTGGCGTCGGTGGTGTGCGGAAACACCGTGGTGCTGAAGCCGTCGAGCGATTCTCCTACGATCGCGGCCAAGTTTTTTGAAGCGATGGAGGAAGCGGGTCTGCCGCCGGGCGTGGTCAACTTCTGTCCCGGCGCGGGCGGCACCTTTGGCGAC
The DNA here is from genome assembly GCA_943328975.2 of Bordetella parapertussis. GTDB lineage: Bacteria > Acidobacteriota > Terriglobia > Bryobacterales > Bryobacteraceae > Palsa-187. The sequence goes on from CALQCC020000010.1 coordinate 98,850, forward strand.
GGCTTGGTGAATCACCCTCAGACGCGATTCATCGCCTTCACCGGATCGCGCGACGTGGGGCTGCATATCCATCAAGCGGCGGCGCAGCAGCAACCCGGGCAGTTGTGGATCAAGCGCACAATTCTGGAAATGGGCGGCAAGGACGGCATCGTGGTCGCAGCCGATGCCGACCTCGACTCGGCCGCGGACGGCGTGACGGCGGCGGCGTTTGGCTTCCAGGGGCAGAAGTGCTCGGCCTGCTCCCGCGTGATTGTGGAGGCGCCTGTTTACGATGCGTTCCTTGCCAAGCTGCTGGAGCGCGTTGGGAGGCTCGCAATCGGCAGTCCTGAGGAGAATGGACAGGTCGGGCCGGTGGTTAATCAGGGTGCGGTGGATTCCATCCTCAGCTACATCGCGATTGGGTCCGCAGAGGGGCGCTTGGTGGCGGGTGGCAAACGGGCTGCGGGCGAGGGGTACGTTTTGGAGCCTACGGTGATTGCCGACGTTGCGGCCACTGCTCGCATTGCACGGGAAGAGATCTTCGGACCAGTGCTCGCTGTGATCCGCGCGCGCGATTTTGATGACGCGCTGGCGATCGCTAACAACACAGATTACGGACTTACGGGGGCGGTCTACACGCGCTCAGCCGCGCAGATTGAGCGGGCCAAACGCGAGTTCCACGTCGGCAACCTCTACATCAACCGCAAGTGTACAGGCGCGATCGTAGGGGCTCACCCGTTTGGCGGATTCAACATGTCCGGGACGGATTCCAAGGCCGGTGGTGCGGATTACTTGTACCTGTTTACGCAGGCCAAGTCGATCGCGCAGAAACTCTAGCCACTATTGGAAGCGGGCGGTCACGACGTTGGCGGTGGTTCCATCGACGGTTAAGCGGATGTCCACGGTGCCAAAGCCTCCGAGCGATAGCGGGATGCGGACGTTGATTTGGTCGAGGGCGGGGAAGGTTCCTTGCGCTCCGGCGTACAGGACCTCCACCGGGATTCCGGCTACAGTGACCGAGACTCCCGCGGGCGTGTGGGCGCGCAGGCCAGTGCCGTAGAGGACCAAGTAAATCTCGGTGCCGAAGCGGACGGGGATCACGCTATCGCCGACGGTGAGCGTCGTGATCGTCTTGTCGTTGTTGACGATCAACGCCTGCGCGGCGGCCAGGCCCTGACCTGTACCGGTGGCGCTGAACAGGCCCGGCGCCGTGAGCGCTAGTGTTACGGGGAACTCGGCGGAGCCGCCCGGCGTGGTGACCGTGATCGTTGCTGGACCGCGAGCGGCGCTGGCGGGAACGATGAAGTTGATCTGCGTGTCGCCGGAGAAGGTCAGCACCAGGGTCTGCTGCGATCCCGCGGAATCGCGCAGTTTCACGACTGGATTGGGACCCAAGCGCACACCAAAGAGAGCACCGTAAGAACCGGGCGCGAGCGTTCCCGCTGTATACGAAGCAGCATTGGCGATTCCGTCCACGCTGGGGCCCAGGGGAACGACCGGTTGAACGAAGAACGTTCGGGTAACGGACGGAGCCGCGGGGAACGTGGTGTTACCGGGTTGTGACGCGGAGACGGTGCACAGTCCGGTGGCGACTAAAGTGACTACGTTCCCGGCGACGGTGCACACGCTGGGAGGACTGGCGATGAAACTCACAGGCAACCCGGAAGAAGCCGTCGCTGTCAGCGTGAACGGAGACGCATCCAATGTTCGATCCGTCAGCGGGGCGAAGGTGATCGTCTGGGAGGTGCGGGCTACCGTAAAACTACGCTGCAGCAGCGGGGCAGGCGAATAGGTTTGATCGCCGGACTGGATTGCGAGCACCGTGCACACGCCGGTGGTGAGGAAGGTCGCTACTCCCTTTGAAACGGTGCAGACAGTGTTGGTGAGTCCGACAAAGACTACCGGGAGACCCGAGTCCGCCGCTGCCGATAGCGTTAGCGGTCCATCGTTGAGTCCGCGATCCGCGGGCTGGGGAAACAGAATCTGTTGCGTCAACAGCGTGGGCGGGCGCGTCCCACTGTTCAGTAGAATGCGAAACGCAGCCGCGTTGCCCTCGAGGACCAGAAGGTCCGTCCTGCGATCTCCGTTAAAGTCGCCGGTTTCGAGCAGCGGGGTTGGGCCGCCGTACGGGAAAGGGTTGGTTAAGACGGTGAAGGCGCCTGCTCCATTGCCTAGGCCGATGAAAAGTTCGGGTGTGCCTCCTACGGGCACTTCCCGCCCAATGACCCAGTCCATGCGTCCATCCAGATCGAAGTCCGCTGCGGCAATGCTATAGGGATTGACGCCGGCATTGGAGCTGGTAGAAGTCAGCGGCGTGAGGACGCCCCCACCGGAGTTTGTCCACAGCGTTACCTGGTTGCGGAAATAGCCGAACATGACAACGTCCAGGTTGCGATCCCCGTTGAAGTCCGCCACGGCCAACTGTGGATTCGGATTGGATTGGGGCGGTTGGTTGCCCATAGAGGCAGTCGCTGTGAAGGAGCCTCGGCCATCGCCCAGGGCAACAACCAAGCCGACGCCTGAGGAATGGCTCGCGGTAATGACGAGGTCCGGACGTTTGTCGCCGTTCAGGTCCACCGACTGGATGTCTCCGATGACCGACCCTAGCGGGACGGGAAGTGTTACGGGTGTGGAGAGGAAGGCGATGGACAAGTCGCCTTTGCCGTTTCCACGGAGAACCGTGAGCACCGCGCTAGCGCTGGATGGAGCAGTGACGATCGCGAGATCGAGGTTGCCGTCCTGGTCGAAGTCGCCGGTGGCCGCGGCACGGACGAGATCGGAGACGATGAACGCCGGTCGAACTGTGAACGTTCCAGTTCCTGAGCCCAGCAAGATGCGGGCGGTCGGCTCAGAGAACGGCGCCGTGTAGGTGAGCACTGCCAAGTCGGGCTTGCCGTCGTTATCGAAGTCTCCCGCTACCAGGCCCGTGGGGGTATCGATGAGAATGGGCGAATTGGGCGATGCCGTGAAGCTTCCGTCCGCCGCGCCCAGGGCGAGCAAGGGCGTACCGGGAACGGCCGCGGCTCGCGCGAAGTCCAGGCGACCGTCGAGATTGAAGTCGGCGATGGCGTATTGGTTGGTGAATCCGAGCGGAATCGATCCCACAGGTTGGAACGACTGCGCCTGCGCGGATGCGGCGAGGAGGAGAACGGTCGGTAGGAGTCGGTGAATCATGACTCCTTCATGATAAACGCCGGAAGAGGGTCACTCTTCCGGCGTCGGTACTGCGGGTACAGAAAAGAACTACTTGGTCATGCCGTGCGGGTCGATGACGAACTTCTTCGCCGCGCCCTTGTCGAAGTCCTTGTAACCTTGCGGGGCTTCGTCGAGGGAGATCATGGTTGCATTAACCGCCTTGGCGATGTGCACCTTGTCGTACAGAATGGCGGTCATGAGGTTGCGGTTGTAGCGCAGCACGGGGCACTGGCCGGTGTGGAAGGAGCAGGACTTCGCCCAACCGAGGCCGATGCGGAGGCTGAGCGCGCCAATCTTGGCGGCGGCGTCGACGCCACCCGGATCACCGGTGACGTACAGGCCGGGGATACCGATGGAACCACCCGCGCGGGCGATTTCCTGGAGGGAGTTCAGCACGGTGGCCGGACGTTCGACAGAGGAGTCGCCGCCGTGGCCACGAGCTTCAAAGCCGACGCAATCTACGGCGCAATCGACAACCGGCTCACCGAGGATCTGCTCGATGGCGGCGCCGAGGTTCGGAACCTTGCTGACGTCGATGACCTCGCAACCGAAGCTCTTGGCCTGTGCCAAGCGTTCCGGAATCATGTCACCGACGATGACGACGGCAGCGCCCAACAAATGCGCGCTAGCGGCCGCCGCGAGGCCGACCGGACCCGCACCGGCGATGTAGACGGTGGAACCCGGCTTCACGCCCGCTTGGATGCAACCGTGATAGCCAGTCGGGAAGATGTCGGAGAGCAAGGTGAGATCCTTGATCTTCGCCATCGCCTTTTCCTTGTTCGGGAACTTGATGAGGTTGAAGTCGGCGTAGGGGACCATGACGTATTCCGCCTGTCCGCCCACCCAGCCGCCCATGTCGACGTAGCCATAGGCTGCGCCGGGACGCGCGGGATTCACGGTCAAGCAGATGCCGGTCAAGCCTTCGCGGCAATTGCGGCAACGGCCGCAAGCGATGTTGAAAGGAACGGTGCAGATGTCACCGATTTCCAGCATCTCCACGTCGGAGCCCTTTTCGATAATCTGGCCAGTGATTTCATGGCCGAGGATCAGACCCTGCGGGGCGGTTGTACGGCCGCGGACCATGTGTTGGTCGGAACCGCAGATGTTGGTGGTGACCACCTTCAGGATGACGCCATGGGGCGCATCTTTGCCGCCGAACGGATCGGTCTCGCTCTTCGGCATTCTCAGCTTCGGGTACGGGATCGACTGGACCGCGACCTCACCCGGTTTAATGTAAGCTACTCCACGATTTGTTGCCATTGGTGTTTCTCCTTACTTATGTTGTCTAGAATGTTGCGGGTTTGAAAAGAGCGTCCTACTACTTAAAACGCCGCAGCGCCCGCTTCCGCCACTGCGTGATCCTGTTCACCGGAACCGCCGCTGACGCCGATGGCGCCTACGACTTTTCCGTCCTTCTTCAGCGGAATGCCGCCAGCGAAGATCATAATCTTTCCATCGTTCGAAGCATGGATGCCGAAGAACTGTCCACCCGACTGGGAGTGAGTGGCAAGGTCCTTGGTCTGGATGTCGAAGGCGCGCGAGGTGTAGGCCTTCTTCTGCGAGATGTCGATGCTGCCGATCCAGGCATTGTCCATACGGACGTGCGCAACAATGTTGCCGCCGCCGTCGGCGATTGCGATGTTCATAGGCTGTCCGATTTCAGCAGCCTTCTTTTCCGCCGCAGCGATGACTCGGCGTGCGTCAGCGAGTGTAACCATGATGAGTTCTCCGTTCTCCTTGGAATGAGTGTGGGCCTTACCGCTCCAGAATTATAGCTCAAACCGAGGCGCCGCTCGACAAGAAAAAACACGTAGTCGGGGAATGTTCCGAACGGCTTAGGCGAGCTCCGTTGCGCTTGTGTTACAGTCCTACGACTTTCAGGAACAGGCCTGCCAGAACGGCTCCGGCAAAGCCACCGGCGACGGGTACTGCGAGGCCGTAGCCGAAGTCCGAGCTGCCTTTGCCGGGGATCGGCAGGATGGCGTGTGCGATGCGCGGGCCCAGGTCGCGGGCGGGGTTGATCGCGAATCCAGTGGTGCCGCCGAGGCCGGCGCCGATGCCCCACACGAGTAGGCCGATCAACAACTGTGCGAGTCCAGCGGCGGGTGAGCCTTTCACGATGGAGACGATGCCGATTACCAGCACGCAGGTGCCGAGGGCTTCGCTGATAAAGTTCGTGACGGTGTTTTTGATGGCGCCTCCGGTGGAGAAGCAGGCGAGTTTACCGCCCGCGTCCGGGGTTTCGGCCCAATGAGGCAGGAAGTTCAGCCATACAAGGATTGCGCCGACGATGCCGCCGAGGAGTTGAGCGACCAGGAAGCCGGGCAGGTCCGCGAAGTTACCGGAATTGATCGCAAGGGCGAGGGTCACGGCGGGATTGATGTGGGCTCCGGGGCTACCGCAAGCCTGGGCGACGAAGATGCCAGCCATCACGGCGAAAGCGAATCCGGAGATGATGACGGGCCATCCGGAATTGTTGCCGAGAGTCTTCTTGAGGACGACGTTGGCTACCGTGCCGTTACCGATCAGCACCAGAACTAGCGTGCCCATAAATTCTCCGAACAGGGGGTTCATAAATCTCCTTGGTTAACCCGCGCGCGCGACGCGGCGGTTTTGCGAGTTTACACGATGCAGGCGGCGAGAAGCAACGGCAATCAGGCTCAGCGCCTGCGCTTCTTGTCCGCGCGGAGGGGCTTGCGCGGACGAGTGGCGGACGTCATGGGGGTGATGAATTTCAGTTCTTCCGGCGTGAGGTCCCTCCACTGGCCGGGGGCGAGCGAGCCTAATCGCAATTCGCCGATTGCGGCGCGGACTAGGCGCAGCGTGGGGAAGCCGACCGTCGCGGTCATGCGGCGCACTTGGCGATTGCGGCCCTCTGTCAACACGATCTCGATCCACGCTGTGGGGATGGCGGCTCGGTAACGGATGGGCGGATTGCGCGGGGGTAAGTCGGGCTCTTGATCGAGCAGGCGGGCTTTCGCTGGACGGGTTTTGAAGTCATCCCAGATCTGGACGCCTTCGCGCAGGTGTTGCAACGCAGCCTCATCGGGAATGCCTTCGACTTGTGCCCAGTAGGTTTTTGGATGGTCGTAGCGCGGGTCGGTCAGGCGGTGCTGCAGCCAACCATCACTCGTGAGGAGGACGAGACCTTCGCTATCGCGGTCGAGGCGGCCGACGGGGTAGACATCTGGGACCTCAACAAAATCGGCGAGCGTATTTCGGTCGCCCTTCGCATCGCTGAACTGGCAGATGACGTCGAAGGGTTTGTTCAGTAAGAGGTGGCGGTGGGTCATTTAGCGAAGACCTCAATGCGGGGGCCGTTGAAGGATTGTTCGGCTTTGAGAGTCAGCCCCGGTGGGGCGTAGTTGCTGGATGGAATGTAGGGCGAGGTAGCGATGACGACTCGATCCTGTGGGCCAGCGCAGAGGTGCGCGGCAAGTTGCGGGTGGAAGTACAGATACACGGGCGTGGTGTCGGCCAGGAATGAGACGCAGGCTCCGTTGGTGACTTCGCGTTGGAGGGCGTTGGCGGCGGCTTGCCAGTCTTCCCGGGGCTTGCGGAACCACTGGACGTCTTCGTAGAGGGAGGCGGCTAGGAAGGTTAGGAGAAGGAGCTTGCCTGCTTGTCCGCTTCCTGACGGGCGCGGTTCTGTTCCTAGCGTGAACAGTAGCGCGAGGGCGGGGAGTATGTAGATCAGTTGTCGGGTGGCGAAGAAGTAGTGCAGGGCTGCGTTGGTGGTGAACACTGCCAGCGGGATGGCGATGAGGCAGATTAGCCAGAAGTTGCGAAGCTCGCTTGTGCGGCGTAGACCGAGGGCTGCGCCGAGGAAGAGGATCGCGGTGCCGGCGTAGCCGCTGCCGGAGATTTCGTGCAGAACTACTAGTGCGCTGCGCGGATCGAAGGATGCCAGTTGTTGGTCTGCGGTGATGGCCGCCCAGTCGGCGCGGAAGTGGGCGTACCACGGGACTAGCAGTAGCGCGGAAAGGGCGATGCCTGCAAGAGGGGCTCGTAGAGATGGGCGGTCGTAGAAGAAGGCCCAGGCAAGGTGTGCTGCCGCTAGGAAGATCGCGTAGGGCTGAGTCAGTGAAGCGAGTGCCGTCAGCAGTGCGTAGATCCACAGTCTGGATGGGCGCTCGCGTAGTGAGAGGAAGACTTCGGTGCTCCAAACAGAGAGCGCCAGGGCCAATGCGTACGGGCGGGCTTCCACGGCGTAGCGAAGTTGCAGGGGCCAGAGAGCGAAGACTACTACTGCAAGCAGCGGCGTGCGCAGTTTCATTCGCTGCGCCAGTAGGTAGATAGCGGGGCACGCTGCGACGCTCGCGATGACCGAGGGTAGGCGTGCGGCGAAGGTGGAGTGGCTGAGAAGTTGGATGCTCCAACGCGGGGCGAGGAACGCTAGGGGCGATCCGCCGGGGACAGTCTTGATGTAGTCGAGCAGGGCGGAGGTGTTGGGCTCGACGGCTCCGATGAGGGTTAAGATTTCGTCGAGCCACAACGAGAGCCGCGGCGCGAGGAACAGCAGCGCGAGCGCGTAGAGAGGGAGGAAAATCTTCATCGACCGTAGACCTCGATGGTCGGCGCGACAAAGGATTGCTCGGATTGTTTGCTGAGTCCTCGGGTGACAAGAGCCGCTTGCGTTGCTGCTTGCGCGGGCTCGTATGAAGATCCGGCGAGGACAACGCGGGGCGCGTCGACGGAGCAGAGGTGGGCTGCGAGTTCGGGGCGGAAGAAGACGAAGAGCTTTTGCGAATCGCCCACGAATTGCACACAGGCTCCACGGGAGACTTCGGAGGCGATGGCGTTGGATGCGGCGGACCAGTCTTCGCGCGGGCGCTGGAACCAAACGATGTTGGAATACACGGATGCTGCTAGGAACCCGTAGAGCAGCAGTTTCCCAGGGCGTCCGGATGCCGCGCAGAAGAGCAGCGCGAGTGCGGGGACGATGCAGATGAGCTGCCGGATCGCGAAGAAGTAGTCGAAAGCGATGTTGGCTAGGGGGACAGCAATCAACGGTAGGACCGCGCAGGTGAGCCAGAAGCGTTTCGGTTCGAGAGGGTGCCGGAGACCGAACGCCACGCCGGCGAACAGGATCGCGGTGCCGATGTAGCCGCTGCCGGAGAGTTCGCGAAGGAAGACTAAGATGGCTCGCGGGTTGGCGAGGGCTAGCTGTTGTTCGGTGCTCTGCGCTCGCCAGCCCGCGCTGAAGTGCGCGTACCAAGGGAGCAAGGCCGTACACGCGAGGGCGATTGCGGCGGCGGGCAGAATCGCGCGCGGTCGGTCGTGCAGGAAGCTCCATAGGAGGTGCGCGGCCGGGATCACGAGTGCGTAGGGATGCGTGAATCCTATGGCGATAGTGAGGAACGCGTAGATCGACCAGTGTGACTTCCTGAGAAACGCTAGGTTGAGCCACAGGCCCAGGCAGAGGGCGAGCGCGTAGGGCCTGACTTCGAGCGCATAGCGGAATTGCAGCGGCCAGAGCGCAAAAACTACGACGGGGAGTATGGGGACTTGCAGGCCGATGTGGCGGGCGAGGAGAAAGAGTGCGGGGCAAGCAGCGAGGCTGGCGAGTATCGAGGGGAGCCGCGCGGTGAGTTGCGAGAGGCCGAGGAGTTGGATGGTCCAGTGGGGGATGAGAAACGCGAGCGGGGTCGCGCCTTGCTGCTTACGCAAGTTCTCCATGAGGGATGGCAGGTCCGGCTGTATGGCTCCGGTGAGAGTGAGAACTTCATCCAGCCAGAAGGAAAGATGCGGGGCGGCCAGCAGCAGTACGACGGCGTAACACGGCAGGAACCACGCGAACGAACGGGAACCTGGCAGCCGCAGCATTTGCCGATTATTGCACTACGGTCAGGGTCGTTACATTCGCGGTATAGGCGCCTTGTTTCACCAAAACTTCCAGCGGGGCGTTCAAGCGAGCGTTATCGGGGACCTTGAAGTTGATCTGGTAGAGGCCAACGCCGAAGGGTGTTAAGCCCGCGAACGCGACCTCGGTGGGAGTTCCGTCGATGGTGACGGTGGGCAGCACGGTGGGGATGCCGAGGGGAAGTACGCCGGGGGAAGGTGCTCCGCTGGCGACTGGCGGGTTGGTGGCGCCGAGGCCGACCAGATACATGATGAGGGTTTCGCCGCGCTTGGCCGGGTTGGTCGAATCGACCAGGACGAAGTTGGAATGCTGGGCGATGAGTTTCGCGTCGGAGAAGGCGGCGACGCCCGGCTGCACGGCGACGATGTCGATTTGGTCGGGGATGGTGATGGCTCCGTTGGCGGTGACCAGAATCGGATAGGAGCGGTTCGGCGGCAGCTCGCTCGGCAGTTGGACCACGAGTTGTCCGGGGCTGACGTAATAGAGTGGCGCTTCGTAGGGGCCGACGAGAACGCTGGTGCCTTTGTAGTTGGTCGAGAGCGGAACAGTACCGGTGGATTCGGCCACCGCTGCAAGATCGGTCCCATACATCTGGGCGACGACGCCGGGCGAAAGCAGGCCACCGAGCTTCGGGTCCAGATTGTGGATGGTTCCGTTGCGGAAGAGCGTGGGAACCTTATTTTCTTTGACGCTGCCCACTAGCGACGCGCTGGCCGTGGGGAAGTCGGAGTTCAGGGCGCTAATCGTGACGTTGGTTTGCTCCAGTGCGGTTCCGGGTTGCCAAGTGGCGGAATAGATGCCGGTCACGTCGTCGGCGTCGAGCGTCATAGGAGGATCTCCGTTGGAGAAGCGGGCGACGACGGTGGCGTTGGAGACGGCGGCTCCGCAGTTGTCGCGCACTTCGACCGTCAGCGTGGCGGGCCAACCTGCGGGGACCGTGAAGTTGTTGGCGAGGCCGGTGGTTCCCACCGCCATTTTGTTGGGGGAGCATGCTGCGGCTCGTGTCTTGGTCGGAATTTGTTCGGACGCGGCGTCGGTAACGATCAACGTGGCCGCCAGTGTTTGTGAAGCGTCCGCCGTGGCGAGGGTGATTTCGCCCCGGTAGATGCCCGCGACTAGGGTCCGGGGATCGACGGTGACGGCGAGCGCTGCGCTCTGCGTGGAAGAAATGTTCCCGGCTGCGGGGGAAATGGTGAGCCAGTTCGCGCCATCCAGCGTGGAGGCGGCTGCTTGGTAGGCGATCGGCGTGATGCTGGCCGCGTTGACTGTGACCACGCGGCGCGATGGTTGCGAGCCCGCGATGGCCGTGAACACATAGCCACCTACGTCGAAATCCAAGTCAGAGGTGAAATTTGCCGCCCTCACCTGCAAGACGGCCATGACGTAGCGCGGGGAATAGGCTGCGCCAGGAGCGGTGATGCGGAGCAAGCCGTAGTAGGCGCCTGCGGAGAGATTCGCCGTCTCCGGCTTGACGCTCAACTTCAAGATGCTGGGCGCGTTCAGTGCGGCGCTTCCGCTGGTCGAGCCTAGGGCGAAGTACTCGCTCCCGCGGATCCACTCCGCAGTCCAAGGAAGAATGCTCAAAGGTTCACGGTTGAAGATCTTGATTTCGCGAACGGCCAGTGTGCGCGCTCCTTCGCGCATGGAGAAGCGGACACCCGTTGGACTGACGTCGAGCAGCGTGCCAAACGGAGCGACTCGCAACACGATGGGGACATCCACATTGTTGATACTGGAAGCGAACCGAACCGTATCGCGGTAGACGCCTTCGAGCAGGCCGGTGGTATCGATATTGATCCGGATCACGGTACCTAGCGGACCCGCAGTGCCTGTTGCCGGAGAAACGGAAGTGATCCAAGGACTCCGCTGCTGCACAACCGCAGTGAAGGGGAGCAGTCCGCCGCCACCTGTGTTCCGCAAGAACAGGGAGCCCTGACGTTTGCCAGGGCTTGGCGCGCGCGTCGCAAAACTCAACAGGGATACAGAGGATTCCAACTTCGCGGCCACAGGTTTCACTGACAAAGTAACCGTGATATCGACCGGCGGAATGTTGGGATTGCTCCGAATCGAAATACGAATGCGTGCGAAGTAGGTGCCCTCCGGCAGGTTGGCTTGGTTCACGCTAATAGTAATGAGGCCAGGCGCGGTTCCCGCGGTAGGCGCAACTTGGATCCAGCCCGGCGTGGGGGCCCCCGGTGACCCTCCATCGACGGTGACCGAGAAGGCTTGCGCCGCTTGCGCCGTCGAAATGCGGACGGTCTGCAGCGGGGGCGTGCTGCCGCCCAGGATAGCGTTGAAGTCCAGTTTTGATAGCGAGGTTTGAAGCCCCGATCCCGGCGCTCCGATGGTTAGGGAGAACTGTCTCGTTGCAGATGCTGGAGCTGGATCGCGGACCGTAACCGAGAAGATGAAGGTGCCCGAGGCGGTGGGTGTCCCTGTTAAGAGGCCGTTCGATCCCAGCGTGAGACCCGGTGCGGGCGTAGCGGGTAGCGACGAAAATGTATGCGGCAGCAGACCACCCGCGGTCTCGATCGTTTGAGAGTAGGGTGTCCCCACCACCCCGTTCAGCAGGGATGTCGTAATGAAACTCAACGGTTCACGCGGTGCGATCACGCTGAGCGTCAGCGGATTATTGAAACGCGGGATCGGGCTGACATCGGCAATCTGCGACGCCGAGACCGGTGCAAGGCTCAGGTCCCCATTCAGGGATTGAAGCACTGGAGCCCCGCTGCTGTAGGTGATGGTGAAAGGAATCGAGAGCGTTTCTGTGGCCGCTGCTGCGCTCTGGGTAATTTCGTACACCGCCGTAACCGTTCCCTTTTCGTTCAGCAACGTGCTGCTGAGGGCGGGGCTGTAAGGGCCGATGCCGTTCGCATCGGCGACGATCAAGCGCGCTGTGCCGAAGGAGCCGAAAGAAACGTTCAGCGGCGCGGACACAGAGGCCGCAGTAGGCACCGAAAAGAGCCGTACGCGGAGGCGGGTCCCGTTATCGGGCAACCCGGCAAAGGATAGATTGCCGCGTTGAGAGGGCGAAAGATTGGGGCTGTAAAAACCAGTTTCGTAGTCGAAAGGAACGCCCCCGGATTCGGATTGTCCAGGAGACAACGCTGGACCCGCCGATGAATTGGGCTTCAAGACATTCGGAAACTGCTCCGCAACATTCACCAGGAATTTTGAGAGCTGTCCTCCGGTGGATTCCGCGCCGGAAGTGGTCGCCGCAATCGGAGTCTGCGCGGTGGCGACATTTAGGATCGAGTTATTGATCGCAACGTTGAGCTGTCCGCTTTGCAGCACCACCGAAACCGCCAGCGTGCCGCCTGCCGCCGGCGCAGCCACACGCAGGTTGGTGAAGCGGAAGGAACGGCTGGTCTGTGTCCCGGGCGGATCAAAGGGTACGCCGCGCCACGTCAAGGTGTTGGTCCCGTACTCTCCCTGAAATACGTTGGGATGGCCTGGTGATCCGTCATAGGTCCGTATGGGATTGCCCGTGCTGGTGACGGTGCAGATCCCATTCGCCGTGATGCAGGCTGACTGGGTCACCGGTTTGGGCTCATCCACAACCAGTAATGCATCGGACCAGCCGATGGCCAAGGGTCGGCTGGTGACGTTCGCATTGAAGGTGAGAACCCACGTCATCGGCAGAACGGTTTGTTGCGCGCCCGTGGGTGTGCCACCGGTGCAGGTCAGAAGAAGATCGGAGGTGCGTTCAGCGGCTCCACCGGCCCGGACCGTGACGGGAACCGTGGAAGCGTTGCAAATCAGCGGGGCGCCTTGGCCAAAACCGGGCACACAGGCGGCGAACAAAAAGGCACCGAGAACGCCGACGGTGCGCCAGCCGCTACTGAGAGTCACAGTCACAGTGCTAAGATGTCCTCAATTGTACCAGTCGCATCCCATTACCGGCGTACTAGTAGCCGTGTTGTGCGGCACCGCTATTTCTCTATCGGCACAAACCCCGCAAGTTCAGCGGATACCCCGCCAAATTACCCAAGATCGAGCCGCGGCGCAGGGCATTCTTCGTAACCCCAATGGCTTGGGACTGGGCGGCGCTCGCATCTTGCTGGAGCCTGAAGCGGGCGGAGTGTCCATCACTACCAACAGTACGGGCGACGGTGTGTTCCGGATGTTGGACGTGCCTCCGGGGCGGTACCGGTTGACGGCGTCGCTGGTGGGGCACCGGACGCTGGTGCGTGAGGGGATCGTGATCGCGGCGGGCGAAGTCTTCGCGATGGAAGAGACGCTGTTCCCTTTGGACGTTCCAGAGACGCCGTCGTTGCCGGTAACCGAGTTGCCCAGCGTGTATCGAAATTATCCATTGATACAGACGCCTACCAACGTGTCTGTGGCTGCTCCGCTGGATGAGAATCTTGCGCCCCCGGACCTGGTCTTTAAGGATGCCTCGAATCGCTGGGCGTACGACTTTCCGGAGTATCGGCGTTACGCTCCGCCAACCTTGAATGTGGAAACCACGGGTGGCGACGTCCAGTTCACCAAAGGACACTGGTATGACCCGTTCAATCGGAACAAGTTGAAGGGCGACTATCCGATCTTTGGGCAACAGACATTCTTCACGCTCACCGGCAAGAGCGAGACCTTCATGGACGGGCGGCGATTGCCCACCACCAGCAATTTGGCTTCTGCCGATCCTGGCGCGGAAGAGTTTTTCGGGCGCTACGGGCAGCTGTTCCTGACGGAGAACATCAACTTTTCGGCGGACTTGGTGCATGGGGACACTTCGTATCGTCCGGCGGATTGGCGGGTGAAGTTCATGCCGGAGATCAATCTCAACTACTTCAAGGTTCGCGAGAACGGTATCGTCAGCGTGGATCCACGTAAAGGCACCACGCGGTTCGACACGCAGGTGGGATTGCAGGAGGCGTTTATCGAACGTCGGCTGAAGACGCTGAGCAATAACTTCGATTTCGTCTCAGCGCGCGCGGGGATTCAGACGTTCAATAGCGACTTCCGCGGGTTCGTGTTTTTCGATCAAGAACCGGGGCTCCGAGTCTTCGGGAACCTGCGGGCGAATCGCTATCAATACAATCTGGCGTACTTCGCCATGCTCGAGAAGGATTCCAACAGCGGACTGAATAGCATGGCGTATCGTGGCCGCCAAGTCTTCGTCGCGAATTTATATCGGCAGGATTTCTTCCGGCAGGGCTACACGATCCAAGGTAGCTTTCACTACGACAAAGACGACGCGACCTTGCAGTTCGATACGAATAAGTTTCTGGTGCGCCCAGCGGCGATTGGGATCGCCAGGCCGCATGCGATTCGCGCGTACTATTTCGGCGTGACAGGCGAGGGACACATCGGCCGCATTAATCTTTCGCACGCGTTCTACCAAGTGACGGGACACGATTCGCGCAATCCGATCGCAGGCCAGCGCACCAACATCAACGCGCAGATGGCGGCTGGCGAGGTGTCGATCGACAAAGACTGGTTCCGGCTGCGTGCGTCGATGTTTTTCGCTTCAGGCGATGACAAGCCACGCGATGGCACAGCTCGCGGGTTCGATTCGATTCTCGATAATACGAACTTCGGAGGGGGGATCTTCAGCTTCTGGAATCGCGAGGGACTGCGGCTTACAGGTACAGGCGTCGGCCTTGTGCACGGAGGGAGTTTGATTCCATCCTTGCGGTCCAGCAAAACGCAGGGGCAGGGGAGCTTCGTCAACCCCGGCTTGCTTCTCTACAACACGGGCGCGGATATCGAACTGACCCCAAAGCTGCGCGCGGTGCTCAATTTCAGCGCGGTTCAATTTCACCATACCCAGCCTTTGGAGTTGCTGCTGTTTCAGGCTCCGATCCGGCGGGGCGTGGGCGCGGATACCGGCCTCGGCTTCTCCTACCGGCCCGCGCTGTCGGACAATATGACGGTACTGGGCGGCTTCAACTCCTTCCGGCCGTTCGGCGGGTTCCAGGATATTTACAAGAGTCCTACGTTGTATTCGGTCTTCTCTAATGTTCGATTCCAATTCTAAGCAGCAGTCCCGAGCGTTGTGGTGGTCGCTAGCCGCGGCGATGTTGGTGTTCGCGGTGTCGATGCCTTTGCTGCCGCAGCAGGCCGCCCCAGCACCCGCGCGCACGCAGGCGGAAGTCGATGGCCAGAGCGCGGGTTGCGTGTCGTGCCACGGTATGACCGAGGCCGCGAGCATGCATCCTTCTGGTACGGTCCACATCGGATGTGCGTTCTGTCACGGTGGTGATCCTGATGTGATGCGGGTCGACGGAGACTCCGCGTACTTGCGCGCCAAACAGAAGGCGCATCCTAAGCCTCGGATACCGGAGTTGTTCCAGACGGCCGCGAATGCGGTGCGTCCGTATGCGAAGTGGCTGGATGAGAGCGAGGAGTACATTCGCTTCGTGAACCCAGGCGATCTGCGCGTGGCCGAGAAGACCTGCGGCTCGGCTGGCTGTCACGTGACCGAGGTCCGCAATGTTTCCACCAGCATGATGACGCACGGCGGGATGTTGTGGGGTGCTGCGCTCTATAACAACGGTGCGTTCCCGTTGAAGAATCCGCACTTCGGCGAGAGCTACGCTGCGGATGGATCGCCTCGGCGGATTGCGACGTATCCTCCTCCGACGCTGGATGACACGTTGAAGAAGGGGATTCTGCCGTTCCTGGATCCACTGGCTCGCTGGGAAACTTCGCAGCCTGGGAACATCCTGCGTGTGTTTGAGCGCGGCGGTGGGCCTCGCGTGGAGATCGGCAACCCCAGCCTGGAATCGGAAGCCGGCCGGCCGGATGACAAGTTGAGCGATCGTGGTCTGGGCACGAACCTGCGCACGGACCCCGTGTTTATCGGCCTGCAGAAGACCCGCCTGCTCGATCCGCTACTTTCGCAGCCGGGAACAAACGATCACGCGGGCGACTATCGACAGAGCGGCTGCACGGCATGCCACGTGATTTACGCGAACGACCGGTCGACTGTGCACTCGGGGCGTTACGCGGAGTTCGGCAACCAAGGCCGCAGCGCGCAGATGGACCCGACCATCTCGAAGACGGAATCCGGGCATCCGATCAAACACGAGTTTACGCGGGCGATTCCGACATCGCAGTGCATCGTCTGCCACATCCATCCCGGCACGAATATGGTGGCGTCGTATCTGGGCCTGATCTGGTGGGACAGCGAGACCGACGGCAAGTTCATGTACCCGGCGGAGCAACGCAAGTTGAGCGACGACGATCGCTTCAAGGCGTGGCAGCAGAATCCGCAGGGTGCGGCGGCGCGCGGGTTGTGGCTCGATAATGATTTCTTGCGCAAACTCGGCACGGCGGATTTCAACGCGAAGCTAGAGAACACGCAGTTCGCGGATTTCAATGGACACGGCTGGGTCTATCGAGCCGTGTACAAGCGGGATCGCAAAGGGAACTTGCTGGACGCGCAGGACAAAGTGGTGCCGCACGACGACCCGAAGAAGTTCGACAAGGCCGTCCACTTGATGGACATCCATCTGGAGAAAGGCATGCACTGCACCGATTGCCACTTCCAGCAGGATAGCCACGGCAACGGCAATATCTACGGTGAAACGCGCAACGCGGTCGAGATCGACTGCGTGGATTGCCACGGAACGATCAAGCAGAAAGCGACGCTGATGACGTCCGCTGCTGCGGCGCCCAAGGGCGGTACGAACATGGCGCTGACTCGGACCGGCACTGGGGAACGCCGCTTCTACTGGGAGAACGGGAAGTTGTTCCAGCGGTCCTCTGTGGAACCGAACAAACAATGGGAAGTGGTCCAGGTTATGGATACCATTACTCCCGGTAACGATCACTATAGCGAGGCATCGCGCCTGGCCAAGACCATCACCAAAGACAACAAGACGTGGGGATCGGGTCTGACGCCGGATGCAGATTTGGCTCACTCGAATTCGCGCATGACTTGCTATACGTGCCATTCGTCCTGGACGACGAGTTGCTTCGGCTGCCACTTGCCGATGCGCGCCAACGCGAAGTCCAAGATGACGCACAACGAGGGCCTGGAGACGCGCAACTATACGCAATACAACTTCGATGTCTTGCGTGACGACGTATACATGCTGGGCGTAGACGGGTCGGTGACAGGGAATCGTATTGCTCCCACAAGATCCACTTGCGCGGTCACAGTGAGTTCCCAGAACGCGAATCGCGATTGGATGTATTACCAGCAGCAGACAATTTCTTCGGAAGGCTTCAGCGGGTTCGGATTTAGCTCTTACTATCCGCACACCGTGCGTGCGAAGGAGACGAAGACTTGCACCAGTTGCCACGTTTCTAAAGAGGGCGACAACAACGCGTGGATGGCGCAGATCCTAATGCAGGGTACGAACCTGGTGAACACCATGGGACGCTTCGTCTACGTGGCTGAGGGCAATAAAGGTCTCGAAGCCGTGGCTGTGGCGGAGCGCGACGATCCGCCTGCGGTGTTCGGCAGCGATCTCCACAGGTTGGCGTATCCGGAAGACTACAAGAAGCTGGTCGACAAGAAACATCGCGAGTTGGAAGAAGCCGACCACCACGCAGGCAACGTTCTCGACTTGCAACTGCGGGGTGAGTATCTCTATGCGGCGCTGGGCAAGGACGGGTTCCGCGTATACGACGTCGCGAACATTGAGAACAAGAATTTCTCGGAGAAGATCACCACCGCCCCGTCGTCGCCGTTAGGTCAAAAGTTCTATGTGAAGACCAAGAACGCCACGGCGATTGCTTCGCCTTCGACGTTGGCCGTGGATCCGCTGCGCACGCGGGTTCCAGACAATCAAGAGCAGCCCATCGCGTTGATGTATGGCTTCCTCTATGTGACCGATGCCGAAGAAGGCCTGATCGTGATCGGCGACCCGGACTTGAAGGCCAAACGACCGGGCGTGTTGACGCTGCTCGACGGCGATCCCACGAACAACTTCTTAAAGCGCGCGACGACGTTTAATCCGAACGGCGTTTTGACCGGCGCTCGAAGAATCACCATCGCAGGAAACTACGCGTACATTCTGACCCCGCGCGGGTTGGTGGTTGTTGATATCTCGAATCCTCTGGCTCCGAAAGTCACAGCGGAGGTCGGGGCTCCGGATCTGGTGGGGCCGACAGGAATCTCCGTGCAGTTCCGTTACGCATTCGTGACGGATCGCGAGGGCTTGAAAGTTCTCGATATAACGAAGCTAGCCGAGCCTCGGGCCGTGCGCGGAGTGCGGGTTCCGTTGGAAGATGCTCGCAATCTCTACGTCGCACGGACTTACGCGTACGTCGCGGGCGGCAAACAGGGCTTGGTGATTGTGGACGTCGAGAAGCCGGAGCGTCCTCTGATCGAGCAAGTGTTCACGGCGAACGGCGAGATTCACGACACACGTGATGTGAAGCTCGGAATGACCGCGGCCAGCGCGTTTGCGTACTTGGCGGACGGTTCAGGCGGGATGAAGATCGTCCAGATCTTCGCGCCCACGGACAATCCGAACTACCTGGGGTTTAGTCCAAAGCCGACGCCGAAGCTGATCGCGACGTATCGTACGCATGGTCCCGCGCTGATGTTGTCCAAGGGAATCGATCGGGACCGAGCCGTGGATGAGAGCGGCAACCAGATTGCGGTCTTCAACCGTCGCGGCTCGCGGCCGTTCAACCGAGCAGAAGCTGAGCGCTTGTTCCTTCACAACGGACAGACGTACACCGTGACCGATGCACCTCCCGGTCCGGCTCGGCGCTAACGGTTCAGCAACTCGTCGATCTTGCGCATCGTATCGATCGGCTTCGCTTTCGACCAATCGTGATACACGTGGCACTCGGTGCAATTCGCGCTGGCGGACGGATTGTTCGTGCGGTGGCATTGCTGACACGTTTGGATGCCGGGTAGCAGCAAGTCCGACGTCGCCTTGCTAGTCGCAGCGGCTCCGTGGCACTCGGCGCAGGCTACCAATTGATGCGGTGCGTGGTCGAACTTCGCGTTGGTCAACCAGTGAGTCGTGATCTGCGCCTTCGGAATTTCGTTCGCAGGCGAAGGCATGTGGCACTCCACACAAGTCTTGCGCCACATCAACGTTTGCGTGTCTTCCATCGCTCGGCGAATCCATTCCGTGGCGTTCCCCGCCGGACCCGAACGCTGTGTCATGATGCGCGGGTCGAGTGCGGGCTCGACGATGTTCACGTCGCCGGGGTGTTGCGCGATGTACGCAGTCAGCGTCTGGCGTGCGAAGGCTAAGACCACCTCAGGCTTATCGTGCGGCAACACTTGGTCGATGTGGCGGTGGAACTCCAAGCGATGGCAGCTTTCGCAGTTATCTTTGAACGTGGCGATCGACATCTCGCCTGCGCGATTGGGATTGTGGCATGTGGCGCACTTGAGCTGCGTGGGTCCGTTGGGTCCGCGCAGATCGGCTTTCAGGTGGATCTGGTGCCCGAACTTGATGGTGCCCGGATCGGCAGGAGCCTTCAGCAGCGCGAATTCAGGATGAGTGGAATCAAAGCCAGTCACGTTCGCGGCGACCGTCGTTGTGCCCTTCTTCGTCTGCAGGTTGCCGTGACACTGAGTGCAGCTCGCATCGGTGATCGTGGCAGCGGAGCCTTTGTGCTCGATGTGACAACTCAGGCATGAAGGCGTGAACGTTTGCTGCTCCTTGTGTGCGGGGCCGTCGTGGCACGTGACGCAAGCCTGCTCTTCGACCTTGCGTCCCCAGAGAGCGCTGCCTGTGTGGCACGTCGCGCAGTTGCCTTCCAGAATATGGTGGCCCTTCGAGAGCGGGCCGGCATTGAAGACTGCTCCCGAGTTGCCGATGCTAGCCGTAAAGATCCAGGCGAGGCCGATCGCCGTGAACGCAATCGACAAGATACGGCGCCAGCGTGGAATCGGATAGAGGCGCTTGAAATACTCGCGGTCAATCCGTTGCGAGAGTTTCTTGGTGGAGCGAACGCGGGCCATGTTAGTAACGCAGCGCCATGACGGCGTGCACTCCTCCTAGGACCAGCAGAGCGATCGATAAAGGCACGTGGACCAATAGCCAGGCGTGCAGGAAGTGATACAGTCGCCGTTGGCGAGTAAGCTGACGTTGCTCCTCGCAAATGCTTTCGAGATCGTCCAGAACAGGCCGAAACACCGCCGGCGCCAGCGCGCGGAGCGGTTCAATCAGACCCGGCGCAGGTTGTTCCAAGAACGGGCGAACGCGGGTGGTGTACAGCTCGCGGAATCGAACTTTGTCCTCGTGTTCTTCGTCCACTTGAACGGCGGTCTCCACCAATTCGTCGGCCTCTTCACGAAGCTGCCGACGGATGTGCGGGATTTCTTCGTAAATCGTTTCGAGCGGTACTTCGGTGGTGAGTAGCGCAGGCACGTAGTGCTGCATGGCCGCGCCCACGACTCCGCTGGCGATGACGACAAACATCAGGACCATCAGGAGGCCGGTGAGTGGACCGCGGAAGGAGAAGTCTCCATGGAAGAGAATCAAGGGTAAGCTAAGCAAGCCGAGCCATAGATGTCCGCGCATCCACGTTTGCGCCCGGCCGATCCGCCACACGGGCACTTTCTTGCGGGCTCCCAGCAATCCGGCGAAGAGCATCAGGGCGTAGCCAGCGATACCGAACGTCAATCCCACTCCCGTGCCGCCGCGAGGGCCGCCGGGAATGGTGCTGGCGTACCAAACATAGAGAATCGTCGACGCGATCAGCGCGCCAAGGGTTCCGACCATCCACCCGCGATGTGTGGCATCGATTCTCATGAGTTTTGCGCCTTGCCAATCATGTCGCGGAAAAAGACATTGGGCTCCACGCGGTGCGCCGCATCATGCGGGCAGGCATAGACGCAGCTGGGCTCGGCGTGATCGGTGCACAGGTCGCAGGATGTTGCCTTCTGTTTCGTAACCGCAACTTTGCGGCCCGCATCCTCCGTTGTCACCTGGAACGGATGCATGTTGATGTTGCCGTACGGGCAGTTCTTCGCGCACAGACCGCAGCCGATGCACCAGTCTTCGATGATGACTTCGAGCGAATTGCGACGGCGGATGGAGCCCACTGGGCAACCGACCATGCACAGCGGATCGCGGCACTGGCGGCAGGATGTTGCGATCAAGAACTTGTCGAAGCGCAGGCCTTCGCGAATCAACCGCGTGACGCCGTCGTGGGCGTCGGCGCAGGCCCGCGTGCAGTTATCGCAGCGGGTACACTTATCCAGGTCGAGCACGAGGAGGCTCTGTGCCTCCATCAATCCTTGCGCGAGGAACTGACTGAGGGGAACGTGGATGGCCGTCGCCGCGCGCTGGCGATTCTGTTCAGCGTGCAGCGTGGCGACCGATTCGAGTTGGGCGCGGACGGACGGGAAATCGCGCATCATGCGGTGAAAATCGTCTGCATGAAAACGGACGACCTCCACGTGATCGAGTGCTGTGCAAGTTGCTGTGCGGCGCCCTTCTCCGAGAAGTCCCATCTCACCGAAGTAACCACCTCGGCCGAGATACGCCAGCACCAAGTCACCGTCGCTGTGTTGTTCGGTGACTTTTATGAAGCCGATGCGCACGAGGTAGAACGCGTCTGCGAGATCGCCCTGGCGTACGATAACGTCGCCCTTGCTATAGCGGATGAGTTCCACTCGATCGCGCAGTGTATCGATGAACTGCGGCGTGAGCGTGGCGAACATCGGTACGCTTCGCAGATGATCTTCCAGCGCACGGCGGCGATAGTTCGCGTCGAGCTGAGCCTTCAGCGTCTTGTTGCGCTGCATGATGTCGAGCACGTTGCGCAACATCTCCAACATCACGCAATCGGTCGCGGCTTGCACCGTAGCCGAGCGCGGGTAGAGGCTCATGCAGGTCATTTCCCCAAATAGATCGCCGGGGTTAAGTTGTGCGACCGGGTTGTCGTAGGAAAGATCGACGGAGGCATCGATAGGAATCGTGCGGCGCTCGCCTTCGCCCTCGCGGTGGTCTTGCTGACGTCCCGTCAATCGGCTGGCGAGTTTACTGAAGAAACCCGTAGCTCCACCAGTGGACTTCACATGAGCCATGGGCGCGGACAAGAATACATTGGCGGTGCCGTCCAGAATGTAGAAGGCCGTCGATCCGTATTCGCCTTCGCGGCAGATGATCTCGCCTTTCTTGAAGCGGCGTTTCACGACCGCGTTTTTGTTGAGATCGAGGAACGTGCCGGATACGTCTTCAAAATACGGCAGATTCAGCAGTGTTTCGACATTCACCGGTTCGCCCGGAAGCACAGTTTGGATGACGCTCTTGTTGGTCAGCGCGCCGGTGGGGCAACTGACCATACACTCTCCGCAAGAGACGCAGGAGGAGTTGCCCATCGGATCATTCAAGTCGAACGCGATGCCCGCTCCGAAGCCTTTGCCGCGACGGCCAAGGACGTTGTTGCTCTTGATTTCATCGCAGCCGCGAATGCAGCGGTCGCAGAGAATGCAGGCTTCGTGATCGACCGCGATGACCAGCGATGAGTCGTCCTGTCCGCGTGGAGAAAGCCGCTGCGGGAAGCGAGACTTAACGATGCCCTCTTCCCGAGCGAGTGTTTCCAGTTCGCAATCATTCGACTGTTGCTGGCGCGCGCAGGGTGACGGATGGTCGGCCATCAACATCTCGACCACGGTTCGCCGAGTTTCCACGACCTTCTCGGAGTTGGTCGTGACGATCATCCCGTTTTCAGCAGGTCGCACACAGGACGCAGTTAGAACACGGCCACCAGCCTCAACCAAACACACGCGACAAACGCCGACCGGAGTTTCGTTCTGCTGGTGACACAGCGTCGGGATCGCAATGCCGTTCATGCGTGCAGCATCGAAAACACTCGTCCCAGCGGGGACCGTGACCTCCCGTGTGTCGATGGTGAGTTTGATCTCACTCATACGGGACACACTCCAGCGGGGCAGCGATGTCTCAAGATGTGTTCTTCTACTTCGGCGCGGAAATGCGTGAGCACCGATGTGAGCGGTGAGTGCGCAAACTGTCCCAAGCCGCAGATGGACGCGAACTTCATCGCGCTGGAGAGTTCGTCGACCAGTCCCATTTCGGCGGGGGTGCCTTTGCCGCGGGTCCAACCAGTGACGATGTCGACGAGCTTCTGTGTTCCTACGCGGCAGGGTACACACTTGCCGCAGGATTCATTGCGGAAGAACTGCAAGGCGTTGAGCGCCATGTCCAACATGCAGCGGTCTTCCGAGCAGACCACGATGGCCCCCGAGCCGAGCATCGATCCGATGGCCGCCATCGACTTGAAATCGAGTCGCGTCTCCGCAAGCGATGCGGGTAAGTAGCCCGAGGACGGACCCGATGGTGCGAAGGCCTTGAACTGTTTTCCGTCTTTGATCCCGCCTGCAAGGCCCAGGATCACGTCCTTGGCAGGCGTGCCCATGGGGATGATGAAGATGCCGGGGTTGACCACGTCGCCACTCACACCCACGAACTTCAATCCCGCAAGCCCAGCTTGACCCTGGCTCTTAAACCAATCGATCCCCTTGGCCAGGATCTGCGGGACGTTGGTAAACGTCTCGACGTTGTTCAGCGCGGTCGGTTTGTTCCACAAGCCTTCGTAAACCGGGAACGGAGGCTTGTTGCGCGGCTCGGCGCGCTTCCCTTCGAGGGCCTCGATGAGCGCTGTTTCTTCACCACAGATGTAGCCGCCCGGACTGACGAAGACTTCTAGGTCAAACGAAAGTCCCGACCCGAGAATGTCGCTGCCAAGCAAACCAGCTTCGTAGCAGCGATGGATCTCATCTTCGATAATGTGTTCTTGCGCCGTGTACTCGTGGCGGATGTAAAAGATGCCTTGGCGCGCCCCAGTAACGAGGCCGGCGATGATCATGCCTTCGATCACCAGGAACGGAAGGTTGTGCATGATGAAGCGGTCTTTGATCGTGCCGGGTTCGCTTTCATCGGCGTTGCAGACGACGTACTTCGTATCGCCAGGAGCCTTTCGAACGGCCTCCCATTTCATGCCCGTCGGGAAGCCCGCTCCGCCCATGCCGGGAAGCGCGGCGGCTTTCAACTGCGTGATGACGCCCTCGAAATCCTTTGTCGTGATCAGTTGCCGCAGAGCCCCGTAACGCTGGCCGTCCGGGTATGGGTCCGGCGCAAGGCCAGTCTGCGGCGGGTCCGCGGGAAGGTCGGGAAGCGTTCGGCCACCCAGCGCTGTCAGAACCAGCGCCTCGGCCTGGGCGCTGGTCACGTCGCGATAAATATGGTCGTTGATCGAAATCGCGGGCGCTCCGTCGCATTGACCCAGGCAAGAAACTTTGCCGACGGTGACATCGGAAGCGCTCATGCCGCGGAAGCGCTCCGTGAGTCCGTCGCGCAACGCATCGGCTCCATTGATGTGGCACGCCATGTCAGAACAGACATTCATGCAAACCTTCGGAGGCGGCTTCAGTTGGAAGTGCGGGTAGAAATCGGCGACGCCGTGAATGCGAAAAAGCGGGGTTCCTGTTTCGCCGGAAAGGGCCCGAAGTTGATCCGCCGGTAAGTAGCCATAGCGGTTCTGGATCTCGCGAAGCTGGTCGAAGATTTCGGTCCGGGGGCTCTTCACAGCGTTGAGTTTGATTATAGAATAGGAAGCTTGGGAAGAGTACTTGTACTTTCGTACCTAGTATCGGCCTCGCTCTTTGCCGCCGACCCGCCGAAGTACACGGGGCCAGGGTCGTGCAGTGCACCGAGTTGCCATGGCGGAGTCCAAGCGCGCTCCACCACCTCTGTTCAACAAAACGAATACAGCACGTGGGTCATTCAAGATAAGCACGCGCAGGCGTTCGCAGTGTTGTCGAATCCCACGTCAGTGCGCATCGCAAGGATTCTGGGATTGCAGGGCGCGGCGACGGCTCCCCGCTGTTTGGCCTGCCACTCGTTGAACCCCGAGACTTCGGAACGCGCCCGCATGTTCGACACGTCGGACGGTGTGAGCTGCGAGAGTTGCCACGGGGCGGCGTCGAATTGGTTGGGTCCGCACACCACGCGGGATTGGACGCATCAGCAATCTGTCGATGCGGGCATGAAGGATCTGCGGGATCTGACGCGTCGCTCTGAGCAGTGCCTGACTTGTCACTTGGGTACCGCGGACAAGAAGGTAGATCACGAATTGATCGCGGCGGGGCACCCGGACTTGTACTTTGAGTTGGCGTCATTCTCGGCGGTGATGCCTCGGCATTGGAAGGCGAAGCCGGATCAAGATGCGTGGCAGGAAGTCCGCGAGCTGGCTACAGGGCAGGCGGTGCAGTTGCGCGAGCATTTGGCTCGGGTGCAACGCAACGCCCGCGCGGGTGTGTGGCCGGAATACGGGGAGCTGGATTGCTTCGCTTGCCATCACAGCTTGACGTCTTCGAAAGATAGCTGGCAGCAAGAGCGCGGGTATGCGAATCGCAAGCCGGGGAATCCGCCGTGGAACTTGTCGCGGTTTGTGGTGTTGCGGCAGATCGCGCTGGAATTCGATCGCGTCGGAGCGCAGCAATTGCAGACTTCCATCAATAGTTTGTATGCGCTGGTGAGCACCATCGGGAATGATCGCAACCAAGTCGCGGCACAGGCAGCCCAGGTGCAGGCT
Organism: Bordetella parapertussis; assembly: GCA_943328975.2. Lineage (GTDB taxonomy): Bacteria > Acidobacteriota > Terriglobia > Bryobacterales > Bryobacteraceae > Palsa-187. Next base: position 124,378 of record CALQCC020000010.1, read on the forward strand.
TTGGCGACGCAGTTAGAGGCTCGTGTGAAGGCGGGTACGATCGACGCGGCACTGGTGCGACGGCTGATGAAGAATATTTCCGGCGATGGGGAGTACATCTCCACGCAAGGCGAGCGAGCGGCCGAGCAAGCGGCGATGGCAGTGGATTCGTTGTTCGTGACGTATTCGAAGAACGCGAACGTCGCGAACGCCACGCAAGTTCGCGCCGCGATTCAGGGGCTGTTCCGCGAGGTACAGAATCCATCGGCCTACAATGCCTTCAACTTCGCGCAGCAGATGAGAGCCGTGAATGGGCTACTTCCGTAGAGCTGGCGCACTCGCATTGCTGACCTGTCCGTTGTGGGCACAGGCTCCGGTGCGTTCTTCGAGCGATAGCGCATCGCTCTCTCGGATTCGACGGTCTGCAGCGCCCGCTGCAGCACTCACACAAGATGACGTGCGCCGCGTCGTTGAAGCTGCGGCGAAATCGGCGGATTCAAATGGGATGGTGATTGCGGTGACGGATCGCCAGGGCGACATTCTGGCCGTGTTCCGCAAACCAGGGGCTCCAGCGACGGTCGTCGGCAACTTCGGCAAGAAGGTGGATGCGAACGAACTGGCGGTGGGGTTGGCGCGCACGGCAGGCTTCTTCAGCAACGCGCAGGCTCCGCTGTCGTCGCGCACGGTGCGGTTCATCAGCGGCGTGCATTTTCCGCCTGGGATTCTGTACACCGGCAACGCCGCACTCTACGGAATCGAGAATACGAATCGCGGGTGCGTCATTGGGGCGGACTATGCAGATGGGCGCGCGGTGCCTCCGGCCCGGTCGATCGATGGGTTGCGTGCGGGACTCGGGATTATTACCGGCAAAGCGGACCTGTTCGATAGCGACGCCTCGGCGGTCAATCCCGGCGGCGTGCCTTTGTACAAGGACGGACAAGTGGTGGGCGGTGTGGGCGTCGCAGGCGTTGCCGCGGAGCTCGCAGAGTATGCCGCGTTCATGGGGTCGGCCGGTGCGGGATTTGCGCCGACGACGATTCCCGCTCCTGCGGTTGTCTTCATTGATGGCATCGCATTGCCGTTTGTCGATAACACGACAGCGCCGGGCGGTATCGGTCTGGGTGTTGTTGCGGGTTCTTATCTTGTCGAGCCGAAAGATGCGCCGGGGCCTGCACCCGAGGGCGACCTAGTGATTCCGCGCGCCGGACCGTTAGGTGGTCTCACCGCGCAGGAAGTCCGGCAGATCATCGATCGAGCAATCGCCGCGTCCAATGAAACGCGTGCCGTGATTCGATTACCATTGGGCTCGAAAGCTCGGATGGTGATCGCGGTGGCGGACCTGGATGGGACGATTCTCGCGCTGCATCGCATGGAAGACGCGACGTTCTTCAGCGTCGATGTTGCGCTAGCGAAGTCGCGCAACGTGATCTACTTCAGCAGCAAGTCCCGCGTGCCTGCGGATCTGCCTGGAGTGCCGTTGGGGACTGCCATAACAAATCGCACTATCGGCTACGGAGCGCAGCCCTTCTTCCCGGTGGGTCTGGACTTCACCGCGCCCGGGCCGTTCTTTGATCTCTACAAGAAGGACGTAGAGAATCCCTGCACGCAGGGATCGCAGCCGGCCAACGACAAACAGAGCGGGATCGTGTTCTTCCCCGGAGCACTGCCGCTGTATCGCAATGGCGTTCTCGTAGGCGGGCTCGGCGTCAGCGGCGATGGCGTGGAGCAAGACGATTTTGTCTCCGCCGCAGGTGCGCTGGGATTTGAAGCTCCCAACGAAATTCGTGGGGATCGGGTCCAGTTCGACGGTGTCCGCTTGCCGTATCTCAAGTTCCCGCGCAACCCGACGCAGTAATCAGAACTCGACGCGGACGCTCATCTGAAACTGTCGAGCCGTCTCCGACAACGGGCTGACTGCGGGGAACCCGCTCTGGCGGCCTTGTCGACCGTACTGCGCGACTCCGAATGTTGGACTGGTTAACACGGTGTCGGGATTCGCGAGATTGGCGTGATTGAGTAGGTTGAAAGCGTCCGCGCGGAAGCGGAGCCATGTTCCCTCGCCCAGGTAGGGCAGACGGAAGCTGCGGCCCAGAGCGACATCGAAGTTGTAGAAACCCGGTCCCGTGAACGCGTTGCGGCCGACGTTGCCTAGGGCGCTGGGGGCTGCTGCGGTGAACGCGGAGCGGTTCAACAACAGGCGTCCGCCAGTCACATCTTGATCGAGTCCAGCAGCGGCGGGGTTCAGAAGATCTGGACGATTATTCAGTGCGTAGCCTTGGCCGGCTGCGGCAAAATCGGTGGGGCCAAGTAGTGTGTACGGCTGGCCGGAGCGAAACGCGGTGAGGCCCGAGACGGTCCAATCGCGTAGCGCAAAGTGCTGGCCGGGAATGCTCCAGGAATACATCGCGACCAGGTTGTGACGTTGATCGAAGTCGGCATTACCACGGTCGGCCTGCGGATCGAACTGACGGGAGAAGGATGCGCGGCCTGACGTGGGCGGTGTCGTCGAGATACTGGTGAAGCTGAGGTTGAAGAAGTCGCCCGCCAGAGGCTCGCTCTGATTGTCTATAGCGTGGGACCAGGTGTACGCCACCTGCAGAGTCCCCCGGCTTGCCTGATAGCGCAGGACACTAGACAGCGCGTTGTAGTTCGAGAAGCCCTGACCGGAGCGATACGAAAGATCCGGCAGCGTGTTGTTGAAGCGGTTCGTTGTGGTGGAGAATTCCCGATTCACGACGTCCGTAGTGATGAGCCGCCGTCCATACGACCCAAGCGCGTTTACTTCCAGCGTCATCCGATCCGCCAGTTGGTGCTGCACGCCGACGAAGTAGCTATGAACGCGTCCGTTGCGCAGGTTGGGATCCATCAGGGTCAAGCTGGGGAAGTTGGCGTTCAGAGAACGGCCTGCGAGCGTGTCGATCACAGCTTGCACGGGGCCCGTGTAGTTTGTGGTCGGCGCCGTGAGGGCGACTTGCGGGACGATGAAACCGTTGTTGCGCAAGTTCTGCCATAAGTTGTCGAACGGGCGGTCGTAGAAGAGGCCGTAGGAGGCTCGTAACAACGTTCGACCGGTTCCTAGCAAGTCGTAGGATGCGCCAGCGCGTGCCGCGAAGTTGCCTCGGTCTTTGCCGAACAGTTGCTGGTCGCCGGATGTAGGCGTGACTAGCTTCGCCGCGACGAGTTGTGTCGCCAAGGTTGGGCCGGAACCGAGTTGCACCTGCGAATCTTTCACGGGGCCCACATTGCTGGGCGCTCCGAACGACTCGTAACGCAATCCGATGTTCGCGGTGAGCCGCGAGGTAAGGCGGACAGTGTCCTGCAAGAAACCAAAGTATTGTTGGTAGCGATACTCGCGATCGTATTGCGGTTGCGTCAGTGTTCCTCGCTGAATCGCGGCACGAAAAGTGGCCGGCCGATCCTGGATGAAATTGGTGATGCCAGCGAAACGATAGAGCGCATCGCGACCTGCCGTAAGGTAGCCTTCCGAGGTCCGCAGCAGCGCGCCTCCGCCTATCGCGATTCGGTGGGCCCCTCGCGTCCACGTCAGGTTGTCGAGAAGTTCGACGCTCTTACTCACGTTCTTGTATGCGTAGAACGCGGGGCTACCCGGCAGCGTTACTCCGTCTCCCGATACCAGCGTTGCGACTTCGGGATGCGGGCGATCCCAGTGCAGATCGTCGTTGCTATACGCGGCTCGGATTTCGTTGACCAGGTTCGGGGTAAAGGTGTGGATGTGCGAACCACTGAGCCTCCAAGTGTTCTGTTGCAGTGGAGAGATGAAATCTTTGTACGGAGTCCAGATAAAGTCTGGTCGGCCGAGGCGCGAGAGCAGTAGGGTTCCAGTGATGCGGTCCCGCGAGCCGGGATTAAAATCGATGCGCTCGATGGCGAGCGAACGGTTCACAGAGACAGGCGGAGCCATGCTCAACTGACCCGTGATTCCACTGCCGCCGACAGCGGTAGGCGCGTAAGTCTCCAGCAGCGTGCGCGACTGCCGACCCACGGGCGCGAACTCGTTGAACACCGGAACATTTGGCAAGAGGAACGTCTGTTCCGCTTGTTGGCCCCGGCTGCGCAAATGTTCAAAGGCGCTGGAGAAGAAAAGACGGTTGGAGCGGATTGGTCCACCAAACCAAAACCCAGGCTGGCTCTCTTTGTACGGAGCTCGCTTCTGGCCCAAGAGATTTGCTTGAAATCCGTTTGCATTGAGAACTTCGTTCTTCAAGAAGAGGTAGCCGGTGCCGTGCAACTGATTCGCTCCGCTGCGTGTGATGGCGTTGGCCACGTAACCGGAGGTGCGCCCGTATTCGGCGGAGTAATTATTGGTAGAGACGCGATATTCCTGAATTGCCTGCGGTGCCACCGTCACCAGCGGTCCGGTGAGCAAGTAGTTGTTGTTCTCCAAGCCGTCGAGCAGGAAGTTCGACGCGGAAGGCCGCTGGCCGTTCGCGGCCAATCCAAGGCCCCGGGCCGTCGCGCCATCGGAGGAAACACCTGGTTGGGTGACTAGCATGGTGTAAACATCGCGACCCGCGAGCGGGAGGTCCGCGATATCGGAAGAGCGGATCACACTCGAGACGGTGGTTTCGAGCGGTGCGCGGCGGCCCTTGTTGGCTTCAAACGATCCGGTGCGCGAGGCGTCTACATCGGGGCCGAAGAACGTCACGATGGTGCGCGATCCCGGCAGAAAAACGCTGTTGGTCTGGCCCGATTCCCACACGTCGCTCAGCGGTCGCAAACGAAAGCTGAGGTCAATACGCGACGCCACCGCGAGCTCCAGTTCCTGCACTTCCTGCGCTTGGAAACTCAGAGCAGTGGCCCGCACGCGGTAGGTGCCTGGAGACAGTAATGGCAGCGCGTAGTAACCGTTGGAGTCGCTGATCGCGTTCCCTGCGGAGATACTGGTATCGCTGGCGTAGGCGACGTTGGCGGCAGCGATGGGGCGTCCGGTGACGGAGTTCACCAGGCGTCCGGAGATTACTCCCTGCGTCGTCTGCGCCAGTACCGGCAGCACCGCTCCAAGCAGTATGGCCAGTACGAAGCGTGTTGCGGATTTCGCCATCAACAGAGTCATCGACAAAACCATCCTATCTCAGCATGGAGGCAGGGCAGGTAACGGAACGGCTATTACTAGCCGATGTATCATGCGTATAACAATGAACAAGCGCACACAACGCGTGCTGGTCTGCACGCTGATCGCCGTGGGTGCCACGGTGGTCACGTTGCTGCTGAGCGACGTGCGTTTCTTCAAGGTCTTGAACGCCAAGGCCTTTGATTCGCACTTCATCGTGCGCGGGCAGCAGTCCACGCAGGATATCGTGCTGGTGACGGCGGATCAGAAAGCCCTCGATACGTTCAAAGAAGTGCAGTTGTTCTGGCACCTGCACTACGCGGATGTGATTCGCGCGGTGGGTCAGGGCGGGGCCAAGGTGTTGGGACTCGACTTAGCGTTCGGTGTACCAGTGGGCAAGTGGGAACCGGATCACGACCGGGCGCTTGCGGAAGCCGTTACCGCGGCTCCGATGCCTGTGGTGGTGGGCTACGTTGCTGCTCTCAATACGAATCAAGGGAGCGACCCTGTTCCGGTGAACATGCTCGCGGCGGCGTTGGGGCTTTCCGGATTTTCCAACTTGACCACTGACGCAGAAGACGATTTTATCCGGCGGCAGGAGTTGATCGAGGCTTCTGCGGGCAGCGAGCCGCCCGCGACAGCGTGGGCCCTTCGAGTAGTGGAGAAGTATCTCGGCGAAGACGCGAAGCTCGATCACGGCACGTTAACACTCAAGGGCGAGCTCGTGCCGTTGGATGCCGAACGCTCCATTTACATCAATTACGCGGGAGGCCCGCGGACCTTCCCTCGCGTCTCCATGGCCGACGTAGTGGGCGCCTCCGCGGAACAATTGAAGCAGTGGTTCCAAGGCAAGATCGTGTTGCTGGGAACGGACTATCCAGGGGATAGCGATAGACGTAACACTCCGTTCTTCACGCTCCTGAGCGGAGATCAGTGGAGGACGGCGGGGGTAGAGATCCACGCCAACACGATCCAAACCTTGTTGCAGCGAAACTACCTGCAACCGGCGCCACGGTGGGTTCGCATAGCCGCGATTTTGGCTGCGACCAGTGCGACCGTCGCAGTGGCGTCTGAGGTTTCGGCGGTCGGTGCCGTCGCCGCGCTCCTAGGAATCGGCCTCGTGGTGGCCCTCGCGACGCACCTGCTTTTCCGGACCGGCGTGATTCTTTCTACATCGGAGATCATGATCGCGGCGACCATCAGCATGATCGGTGCCATCATCTACCGCTTCGTCACAGCCGAGCAGCGAGGGAACCTGTTTCACGACGCCGTATCGCTCTTCGTGGGCAAGCGCGTAGCGGCATCGCTGGATGATACGCGCTCTATCGGTCTCACCGGCAAGCGCGAAACGGTAACGATTCTGTTCACGGACATTCGTGGCTTCACTGCGTATACCGAACGGATCTGCGAAGAAGAGGGCCCCGAGTTCCTGGTCCAGAAACTAAACGACTATATGGGGACAATGGCTGCCATCATCGTCAACTTCGGTGGTCACGTGAACAAATACATCGGGGATGGCATCCTGGCCGTATTCTCGGATGAAGACGAAGGCGCAACACCCGGCGATCATCCGCTGCGAGCGGTACGGTGCGCGACGCGGATGGTAACAGCCGGCAGCCAGTTCGAGACCGGTGCGGGCTTGCATACGGGGCTGGTCGTGGTGGGCAACGTGGGGAGCGCCGATAAGATGGAGTACACGGTGTTGGGCGACACGGTGAATCTGGCTTCGCGGCTAGAGAGCCTCAACAAAGAACACAAGACGAAATTGCTCATGAGTGAAACGACACAGCAGGCGTTGAATGGCAAGATCCCGACGACGCATTTGGGCTCGGCTCCCGTGCGGGGCAAAGCCGCGCCAATCGCTTTGTATACGGTATCGGTGCTTCTCGAATCGCCGAAAGAGGTGGTGCATGCGTAAGATATTGTTGCTTGCAACTTCTGCGGCTGTGATGTGGGCCGCTGTGCCGGAGGAACCAGTCGGATTGGTCTTGAACGCCGGAGGGAGTCAGCTCCTGCGGTCAGACGCAGAGACGCCGTTGAGTGCCCGCTCGGGCGACCTGCTGTTCGCTGGCGATGGATTGCGCACGTCCTCTACTAGCGCGGCTTCGTTCTTGTTCTGCCCGGGGAAGACTCTGGAGACGTTGAGCTCCGCTGGCGAAGTGCGTTTGGATCCGAGCAAGCCCAAGGTCCGCAGCGGTACGATTTCGGGGCAACCGGCGCGTGCCTGTACGTTGCCGAAGACGCTGCGCGTGGCGGCGGCGAGTCAGCAGCACTATGGCGTCACCATGACGCGAGGCGTGGCGGGCGAGGTTCGTCCAGTCCCACGTAGTTCACTCGGGCCCGACGTGCTAGCCGAACTGGCGGCGTTCGACGGTGTTCTCACGGTAAACCCGAGTGATCCAGCGGCGTTAGTGGGTGCGGCCACGGTATTTGAAAATCGCAGCTTGCCGGCCAACGCGCTCGAACTGTATTACCGGTTGCGCGCGTTGTGGCCGGATGCGGCGTGGCTGAAGAGCAAGATCTTTGAGTTAGAGCAGGCCGCCGCGGTCC
>CALQCC020000011.1 GCA_943328975.2 Bordetella parapertussis
CTCCCCCTAGCACTGAGCCGGAAGGAGTGATTGTCATTGTAATGCTGTCCGTAAAAGCGCCTAATGTGATCGCATGCCCCGCCGTGCCCAGTTCTCGAGAATAGACCGTCAACACTCCACCCGAGGCTGACGCTCTAATCGTCGTGTAGTTCCCCATCACTTCCTGCTCATAAAACCGCGCGTCGTAACTCTGCTTCAGCCGCTCGTAGTAGTCCGGAATCCGGTCCAACAAAAACCGATTCTCAAATGGCTGCGCGATGACCGTCTTGTACCCCTTGACCCGCGACGCAATGAATCGCTCATGCACCCAGTCGTACCCCTTCGGCGTCCACACCCCGAACCCGCACAACTCCGTGGCCTTCGGATCCCGCAACCGAGCTTCCAGCCGCAGCCACGCCTCTTCCGAGGTGTACGTCAACTCGTCCACGCCGAACCAAGCCAAGTTGCTGCCCCGCAGCCGGTCAAACTCCTCCACTGCGCGAAACAAAATCTTCGTCCCGATCTCTCGAATGACAAGGTAGTTCTCACTCCGGTTCAACTCGAACGGAATCCCTACTTCATCCAAATACTCCGTCAACGAAGCGACCGTCGCGTCCCGTAACATCGGATACGTCGGTGCCCCGATCAGCCCGATCCGCCCTGCATTTGCGTAGCACAACCGCACCGCCTCGGCGCACAACGCACGCGTCTTTCCCGACCCCACCGGCCCCGAGAATCCCTTGAATCGCGCCCGCGATCTGAAGAATTCAATCTGCGATGGCAATAACCCATCAGCGTTGACTAGTCTTCGATGGACGACTCCGTCTCCCGCTCGATCCACGTCACCCGGATCTCCCTCGGTTCGTCCTCCTCTAGTTCCTTCTTCAACTGGACCAGCCGTATGTAATCCGCCAGCGTCGCCTTCGCATCTTCCTTGCTCAGCTTCTCTTCCACGTTCTTGAGCATTTGCCGAACGACTTCCGCCTGACTTCGACGCTCGTTTTCTCTTGCCACCGTCTGTCGTCCCCCCCATCAGGCCCTCACGCACACAAAGGTATCCCCACCCATGGAAACCCCTTCCCGGAGTTTTCATCTAACTTGCTACATTTGAAGGAATTGTTTTTATGCCGAACCCTGCCACCGGAGTATTGCACTCCGATCTAGCCCGCCTCGTCGCCGAAATCAGCGACACGCAGGCCCACTTTGAAACCCTGTGTGCCGGCCTAACCAACGCACAGTTCAATTGGCGCCCCGCCCCAGGCCGATGGTCCATCGCCCAGTGCATCACGCACCTGAATTCCATCAACGGACAAGACCTCGCACCCATGTCCGCCGCCATCGCCAACGCGCAAGCCCGCCACCCCGGCCCCTACAACTACCCCTGGATCTGGCGCTATCTTATCCGCACAGTGGAACCACCCGTAACCACGAGATTCAAAGTCCCCAAGGCCTACCAACCCCCACCCGAAGCCGAGCTCGACACTACGCTGGACGAATACCGCCGCATCTCCACCGCCCTGCAAGATATCATCCCCCGAGCCAACGGTCTGGATATCGCAAGCGTGAAGACAACTCTCCCCGCAATCCGTTTTTTGAAGATGCCCCTAGGTGCAAGACTGCACCTGTTAACCGCCCACGACCGCCGCCATCTCGCCCAAGCCCGTGATGTTCGCACCCACGCGAACTTCCCTGCTTAGTCGATATAGGCGATCACCGGCGTCCGCAGCGAAAACTCCTGCAGATTCTGCCAGTCGTTGTTCATCGTATTCTGCACCAGCGTAACCCGCTCCACCGAAAACACTCGCGGACCCTCATACGCCTGCCACCGCGCCACCGCAACTTCCGTGGCCTTCGTAACAGCCCCCGCCTCCAACCCCTGCGCGGCCGTAACATGCGGATGATAGTAGAACATTTCCAAGTGTTCGCACACCCCTCGGTTCAACGCCCGATGCAACCGGATCAACGTCGCCGAGCCCTGCCCAATCGACAGATGCACCACTCCCGACGCTGGGAACACACACACTTGATTGAGGTGGACGTCAAACGCGTGTTCTTTGTCCAGGATCCCGCCGATCTCCGCGCAGGCCTGTTCCACCGAACCTGCTATCGGACGCGGAGGCAGCAGCGTCACGTGACCCCGTGCCGTCGAGCCCGGTTGAATCTCCCGTCGCAGTGCGTCCACAAACACTGCCAGCGGTCCAGGCAGGTATGCGACTAACGAAAAGGAGTTGATCCGAACATCCGAACCGCCCAATTCACCCATTACCGCTATTGTATCGCTGCGGAACTAGGCTCGGCGTCCATGGAAATAGGCATCGTAGGTTTCACTTCCGGTACCACCCACTGCGCTTCTTCAAAGCCCACGAACTTCAGAATCCGCAACACGCCATTGCACTCCAGAATGTCGCCCACTTCCAAAGCTTCCGGATGCTCTCGCAACGCGAAAAACGCGGCGTACGGAGACGCAGCCTCCACCGTGCCCCCCACTTCGTAGTCCCGCAGTTTCACGTTCGATACACCACTGACATGGGGCGCGAACCGGAACTGCTGCCGCAAGTGACTCTTCAATCTGTGGATCTGGTACGTAGCCATAACGCTTCGATCATTATGCCTTAAAACAATTTATAAGGGAAATGGTTTTTGCCCCGCCCACCCCGCCGCATCCCGAGCCCCCAGCGCCAGCCATCGCTCCACATCCCCCTGCGTCCCCCACAATGTTTCCACCAATCCCCCCAACCGTTCACTCGGTTCTCTCGTCACCAGCCGAACCTCACCCGGCAACTCCGGCTGATGCCCAAACACCCACCGGAACCCTCTCACCAGAGGTCCCAGCAACGCCGAGGGAAACGTCCCCAACACATTCAACCCCACAATCTCCGTCGCGCCCAACTCCGTCGCGGCCCACACCGGCAGCGGATTCAGCAACCCTCCGTCCGTGTACCACCGCCCATCCAAGTAGATCTGCGGCATCACCGGAGGCACCGCGCACGACGCCGCGATATGCCGCCACGTGATCTCCCCGTCCCGATATGTCCGCGGCGTCATCGTCAAGATATCGGTAACCGTCAACGCAAACGGACGTCGAAGAGTGTAGCGCCTGGTCAAGTTCTGTAACGTGTTCTCAAATTCCCCAAAGTTCCGAAACTCCGGATCACGCCACATCTCCACCAACTCCGGGCCGCTCACCCCGCACGCCATCAAGTACCCGTTCACCGACCCAATCGACGCCCCCACAATCAGGTCCGGCCCAAACTCGTCCTCGAGCACGCTCCACACCCCAGCCTGCCAGGCGCCGAACAATCCGCCCCCCGATAACACCAGCGCCTTCATGAAATTTGACCCCGTCCTGCGGAAAGCGGAATACTGACTAGTGAACCCAATGAAGATCCTCATCCCATTGTTGCTGCTCCTGGCCCTCGCCGTCGGTGCGTGGCAACTTGTCGAATGGCGCAACCAGCCACCTGAGGTCACTTTCACCCGCGCCAAGCGCGAAACAATCTCGAGCTCCGTCTCCACCAACGGCAAAGTCGCCCCCGCCGAATCCGCCCAAGCCCGAGCCGAAGCCTCCGGCCGCGTCGACCGCATTCTAGTCAAGCTCCGCCAACACGTCGAACTCGGCGACGCGTTAGTCGAACTCGACACCGGCCAACTCCGCCACGACCTCGAAGCCGCCGAAGCCCGCATCGCCGCCGTTCGCTCGGACCTGGCCTTGCTTGATGCCGGCGGTCGCCAGTCCGATCGAATCAACCTCCAAACCCAAGTCGATCAAGCCACCGTCGAACTCAAAGCCGCCCAGGAAGAATACGATCGCGAAGTCCGCCTCGAAGCCAAACAAGGCTCCACCCGCGAACAAGTCACCCAGCGCAAGAATCGCGTCGACCAACTCCAAGCCCAAATCCGCGGCCTCAACCAACGTCTGGCCGCCCTCGTCGCCCCGTCCGATCGCAGCCCCCTCGAAGCCCGCTTGCGCCAGGAAGCAGCGGCCAAGGAGCAGATCCTCCTGCGCGTGAAACAGAGCACCGTCCGAGCCCCCATCTCCGGCACCATCTACCAATTCGATCTAAAATCCGGAGCCTACCTAAACCCCGGCGACGTAGTAGCCTCCATCGGACGCCTGGAGAAAGTCCACGTCATCGTCTATGTAGACGAGCCCGACATGGGCCGAGTCCGCCCCGGCCTCCCCGTAACCATCACCTGGGATGCCCTCCCCGCCCGTCAATGGACCGGCACAGTAGACCGCCTCCCCACCGAAATCAAACCCCTAGACTCGCGCCAGGTTGGTGAAGTAACCTGCGTCATTGACAACCCCGATCTGGACCTTCTCCCCGGTACCAACGTGACCGCCCGCATCCAAGCCGAGTCCGCCGAAAACGTCATCACCATCCCCAAAGAAGCCGTCTTCCGCGAAGCCGGCCAAACCGGCGTCTACATCCTGGTGAAAGACCACCTCGAATGGCGCGCCATCACTCAAGGCGTCAACAACACCACCCGCACCGAAGTGAAGGAACTGAAAGAAGGCGACCAAATCGCCCTCCCCTCCGACCGTGCCCTGTCCACCGGAATGATCATCCGCCCTGTGCTCGCTCAATAAGCGACCCGTGCTGTGATCTATGAGTCGCGTAATCAGTCTCGAAAAGCACCTCGGTTGATCGGGGCAGGCTGGCCACTGCAAGAGACCGACCTGGAGTCCATCGCACAGAACCGCGACCGTGAGGAAGCGGACAGGCTCACGCTTTCAGAGCAACACCGAGCCGATCTCCTATCCGCCCTCCGGCTCTTCTATGCCACCAGCCCCATCTGCTTCCAAAACGCATTCATGAAGCTAGTACCAAGTCCGGAGACAGCATCGTGATCGCTTGGTGGTGAATCCCGCTCGACCTACCGCTGCATCCCCGGCCCTGTCACCACATCCCCAAACAGCGACCTCCAAGTCCATCCACCCCACGCACAATGGACCAGATATGCACTCCGCAAAACCCGCAGCCAAACAAAGGCACGCGAAAAATGCCCCACAACAAAACGAACCCAGCTTTTCGCCCAACCACCCTACCTATCCCCCCTCAATCCAAGCACTTCACGTTTCCCCTCAAAAAACACCCTTCGCGCGGCAACAGGGTGCGCGGTAAAGGTCCCGAACTTTCATGCCGAAGTCTAGATGTAGGGAGCTATAATCCGCGAGAGGGCCGGCCGAGTTTCGAAGATGACTACCAAGATGAAAGGAACGCTCGCGATTGCCGTACTCACTCTGTCAATCGCTGGAATCGCGTTCCTGCGCCGCCCTGCCCAGCCCACAGAAACCAAGGAATCCTCGTATTCGCCCGAGCAACTCAAGGCCGAGGAGCAGCGCTTTTCTTCACAATGCGGCTTCTGTCACGGTCGCGACGCCAGAGGTGGAGAGTCCGGCCCGGATCTGACGCGTTCAAAACTCGTCAAGGAAGATAAGGGTGGAGACCAAATTGGACCACTGCTTCGTGCGGGGCGCCCGGACAAAGGGATGCCACCGTTTAACCTAAACGAGAAGGACCTGGACTTGATGGTTGCCTTCCTCCATGCCAAAGCGCTCGGGGCAACCAGCCACGTGATCCAAGCCGCCGACCTCGCCACCGGAAACTTAGAAGCCGGGCGTATCTATTTCAACGGCCCCGGCGGCTGCTCCGCTTGCCACTCCGCCGCAGGAGATCTGAAGGGTATCGCCTCTCGCTATGAGGGTTTGGACCTGTTGCAACAACTGCTTTACCCCAAAGGCCCTCCAGCCCCGACCCCGCCCAAGGTAACCGTTACTCTTCGTTCCGGTGAGACGGTAACCGGACCGCTCGATGGTCAGGATGAGTTCCGCATCAAGGTCCTGGACGCCAAAGGCGTGCAGTCGAAGTACGATCGAAGCGAGGTTCAGGTCAAGATAGAAGACCCCATGTCCGCTCATTACGATCAATTGGGAAAATACACGGACGATGACATGCACAACGTTTTCGCGTATTTGTCGACGCTGAAATAAGGACTCGCGAGGAAACGTGTGATGAGAACGATGCGCAAACTATTGCTTCTGGGATTGGGGATCGGTCTGGCCACCGCCGGGTTTGCCCTGCGAGTTTCGTTGTGGGAACGTTTCAATCCTCCTGCTCCCAACGTCGATCCTAAGTCGCTTCTCAATCCCCCACCCGACAGTTGGCTAACCTACCATGGCGATTATTCCGGTCAACGGCACAGCAAGTTGGTCGGGATTACGCCGGAAAATGTCGATCAACTACAGCAGGCTTGGAGCTTCCAGGCCGGCAAAAGCGAATTGATCAAAGCCACCCCGATCCTGGCCGACGGCGTTCTTTACGTGACCACGCCGGACAACATTTGGGCGGTCTCCGCACGTACCGCGAAGGAGCTTTGGCACTACACATATCCGCCCAACAATGCGTTCCACATCGGGCATCGCGGCGCGGCCATCTACAGAGACACTGTCTTCCTCACCACGCCGGACTGTCACCTGATCGCGCTGAACGCGAAAGACGGGAAGGTTAAATGGGACGTCGTCATCGCCGATTGGCACCAGGGTTACTGGGCATCCATGGCTCCTCTGGTAGTTGGAAATCACGTCCTTGTCGGTCTTTCGGGTGACTTCGACAATCTCTCCGGACAACTGAAATCCTTTGACGCGGAAACAGGCCAGACGCAGTGGACCTTTTACAGCACCGCGGCTCCGGGCGATGCCGGTGACACTCATTTCACCGGTGGACAGATGTGGATGACCGGCACCTACGATCCACTTCTCAACCTGGTCTACGTCGGGACAGCCAACCCCACGCCCGTACTAAACGGAACCGGCCGGCCCGGACCCAACCCCGGAACTTGCAGCATCGTCGCACTGGATCCTGCAACCGGGAAATTGGTTTGGAGCTTCCAAGTCTCTCCGCACGACACCCATGATTGGGATGCCACCGAAGTCCCTGTCCTTGTGGACGCGGAATTCAACGGCCAGCAACGCAAGCTGGTACTCCAGGCCGCGCGCAACGGTTACTTCTTTGTGCTCGACCGGACCAATGGAAAGAGCCTCTTGACTACTCCCTTCGCCAACGTCAACTGGTCGAAGGGAATCGACCCGGAGGGGCATCCGATCCCGAATCCCGCGAAGGAACCCTCCAGCAACGGCGTCCTCATAGCACCCAGCGAAAGCGGTGCCACCAATTACCGCTCCCCCAGTTTTGATCCGAAAACCGGATTGCTGTTGGTCAGCGCTCAGGAGGGCTACGGACTCTACTTCTTTAAGCCCGAGCACGGAAACCAAGGCTGGGCCGGCGAGGACTATGACTTGGTGAGCAAGTCTTACCTTCGGGCGATCGATTACAGAACCGGAAGAATTGCCTGGGACCATCCCATCGGGGAAGGTCCAGGCACCGCCGGAGTGCTCACAACGGATAGCGGTTTGACGTTTAGCGGAGACGTCCCGGGCAACGTGATGGCGTTCCGGACCAGTGACGGCAAAACCCTGTGGCATGCAGCCATAGGGCGCGTAGAGAACGGTCCCATCACCTACGAGTTGGATGGCAAGCAGTACCTGGTAGTGGCTAGCGGCGGCTCACTGTACGCGTTTTCGCTCCCCTAGCCGCGTTTGCGCCACAGCTGAACGCGCGAGCTACCCTCTTTCGAGTAGACCAGGTCGAATCCACTCTTCAATGCGTCCTCAAGCGGCGCAGCCACCGGAGTATCGCAACTGGGTGCTCGTGAGATTCCCCACGACACCACGAAGTCCACTCCATCATCGTTGTTCAAAACATTGAGCCAAGCAGCCTTCTTCCACTCCCCCCAGCTCAATTTGTCTTGTTCGATTTCATCCACAAGGTCGGGATATCGCGACGTCATCTGCTGCAGCGGGAAATGCGATGTGTTCGCCTCATAGTCATTCAACACGATCAATTCGTTCTTCAACGCCCCCACCAGCGCCCAATGCCGCTCCGGGACCGCTAGATCCAGCATGGGTGAACCCTGGCAGGACGACGTCTTCTGGTATCCCATCATCAAGATTCGTGAGTGCGCCGGAATACTCTCCATCGCAGACCGCACCTCTGCAACCGCGGACGCCATACTTCTGGATACCAGCAAATACTCTCGACTGAAAGCCACCACTGCAAGGGTCGCCAGCAGAGAGCACACCGTCAGAAGCCGCGCGTTAAAGGTGCCACTCGACAGTGCGAGCAGAAACAGGAAGATTACAGACAACAACAAGAAACGGATCACGATTTCAGATCCATCTCCAATGCGATCCGGCACAATCAGCGAGAGACCAAAATTCGCGAGCAGCAAGGCCCCCAGAGTGTAGAAGCGCAGGCGATTGCGAGCCAACACCGTTCCGCTCGACAAGATCGCCCCCGCCAACACGATACTCAGGAGCGCGATATACAGCGATTCCACGCTAGTGGTTGGAGAGACCGAGGCCATCGAGTCCCGCGCCAGTCCCGAGATCCTTTTGATGAGCGTGGCCGCGAACGATAGCGCTGCCGCGCCCGGGTGGCGCTCCTCAACTTGAGACAAGCGCAGGTAGAACCACGGGAAGATACAAGCAGGCGGCAGCCACGGCCAGTACGACCTTACAAAGTTTCGCGGACCCTTCCGCCACTGCTCCACCGCGTCTCCCAGAACATAAGCGGCGGGAAACAGGAAGCTCAGCACGACAGGTATGGGATGGGCATAGTAAGCGGCCAGCAGCAGACCCGCGACAACACATTGGAGCCGTAGCGGCATCTCCAGTCCGTGGCGCAGCAGCAAGCCCAGCACGAACAGGCACAGCGAAATGCTGAGCAAGAAACCGTAAAACCCCAAACTCATGAAGACGTTCAGCGCGACCGGCAGCAGCACGATCAATACCTGCGCCCGTTGGTGGCGCTGATATAGTGTGACGTCAACACAGTAATAGAGGCTGGAGAGCAGCGCCGCGCAGGTCAGTACGGCCAACAACTTCAGCGCGAGTTCGCCGGGCACAACGACCGACAGCCCTGCCAGCAGCACCGAACTGAGCCAGTTCGGAAGCAGGAGGGAATTGTAGGAGAAGTAACGATGCGCCTCTGGCTGGCCGCTCCACATCCAGCGCAGGGTTTCGGCTCCGTAAAGATGACTATAACCGTCCAGCGTGACGACCACGGGAGAAAGCAAAAACAGACCAACCAACAACACAACCAGGGAAGCGCAGAGAGCGACCGGATAGAGGGTCCAGGTGGTGGATGGTCTCGAAGATGAGTTTAGACTGCTGTCCATGCGGGGGCTTTGTCTACACTCCATCGGCAGTTTGGCTAGACTTCTTCTTGGTCTTCCGCGGGTTCTTCTTCCTTGCGTTTGATTTCCATCAGGACCAAGCGATCGCCTGTGGGAAGTTCTATCGCCAGGCCGTATTCGTACTTCGCCGTCTCAATCTCGCGGACGGCGGCGATAGGAATTTCTCGCGGGTCGGAGAAGGTGTATTTCGAGCCCTCCAGTGGCAGCGTCAGCTGCCACTCGGGGCCGTTCAGTTGGAGCGCGGCGTGGGTAAACTCCCCCACGATGCCGGTGGCTTCAAAGACCATGGACTGGCTCCACAGTTTGACTCGCAATGCAGGGGCTTCTTGTTGCCAGCGCGCGAACAGGAGGTGGGCGTCTTCGAATGTGGCGTTCATTTTTGAGGGGCGTCGAAAATGATACTGGAGTCCGATGTGAACTTGACGTAGTTGCGGAAAGAAGTCGAATTCTTCATGCAGACCGTCGTGCCTCGGATGCAATTGAGGGCCTCCGATTCGGTGGGCAACAGGAACTGCTTCGAGCTATCCAGGCGGATGAAATCGTAGTCGATGGTCATCTCTACGGTGTCGAACGGAAACGCCTTGGGCAGATCGCGGGCCTGCATTTCCAGGCGCAGGACGCGGCTGGTTTCGGCGTCGATCCACAGCACGCCTCCGTAGCCGGTGTAGTAGAGCTGCGAGGGCGTGATAATCCGGAAGTCCGAGCGTTCGCGCGGGAGCTCGAAGCGATAGGTCCACGCTTTCCGACCGCGCACGTTGACTTGGGAAGGGCGGGAGAAGTCGGTGCCGGCTTCGGGGTCGAAGATCTCCGCCAGGATGCTGCCAAACTCGCCGGTGCTGCGCAGTCCGTCAATCTCTTCGAGAGGCTTGCTCGACTGCTTGTTGTTGACCTTGATGTTGGTGTATTCCTCCGCGCCGTTTCGATACACCAGGTCGGCCGATACGAGGTCTTGCGCTTTCCAAGGGCTGCGGGAGCCGTCTTGGATGTAGCGTGTGGTGTTCTGTTTGGCGGCAAAGCTGGGGAGCGAATCCATGAAGGCTCCGGCGGCTTCCCGGGCGGCGGTGATGATGGCATCGTCCGGATGAGTCGGCATCGGGCCCGTACGGATGCGGTCGCTGGTACGGGCCTCGGTGGGCTTCTCCGGCTCGGGTGTGGATTCAGGAGCTTTACTGCGCGTCAGTTTAGGGCGGTCGCTCTTTTCGGGAGCTTGCACCACGCTCGGGTTGGGAAGGTCCCAGGTCTGTGCGGCGATGGCGCGGTCTTCGGCGGTAGCAGCGCTTTCCCACTGCACGGAGATCGCAGTGTAGTTGCCTTGGTCATCTTCGGTGGAGCTGACGGTGAGATGGTCGCCCAAGTGGAACTTTTCAGGGTCGAGCGTCACATCGTCCGCAATGCGGAACCAAATGATGCGATGGTCATTGGATTCGATGATGAGTTCGGCGCGTGTAAGTTGGCGGACGATGCCGCTGGTATCGCGCATCGGCGCAGCGGCGGAGCGCGAGCCACGCGTGGTGGGCTCGGGCTGCGGTGTGCGGTTGGTGGGCTGAGGCGTTCGTCCGGGGATCGGGATCGGCGTGCGCGGATACGGCGTGCGACCCGGAGTCTGTCCGCCAGGATACTGACCGCCGGGATACTGTCCGGGGATCTGGGCCAGAGCGGCTCCGGCGAAAACGCAGGCTACTACGAATGCTTGGCGCATGGTGAACCACCTACATCTTCGCATTTATGCGTACAGAGGCTTATAGGAAAGCTGCGACGCGCGCACGCCTTTCGCATAGGCGGCCTTGCCGACGATGAATTCTTCTTCAGGCCGATCAATAGGAGTGATGCCGACCTTCCTGAAGTTGCTCTTGATGAGGTCGCGGCCAGCGGAGTCCAGCGATGGTTCGAACGCGGCGGGCTTCAGCGGGAGCAAGCCGCCGTTGCCGCCGGTGGCCCACTGGAAGTATTTCATGTGCAGCCAAGGGTGACCTTCATGGAGCAACAACGGAGCCTGCAGGTCGTAGATGCCTTGGATGAGAGGTTGCATCTGCCAGTAGACTTTCATGGCATCGGTCAGGCGGCCCTTGATGATGAGGTCCATCATCTCCACTCCGTAGGGCTTCTCGGGAGACTGGAGGGCGTCGGTGATCCACAGGCCGCTCCATTGAATGTTCTTGTAGCTCTTGGCCAGCAACGGGAGTTGATCGAAATTGACGGGGCCCATGATGAGCCGATCCGAGAGGCGGTCGCAGAGTTCGAAAGCTGTGGCGGCGGTCATCGGATGCGTAAGCTTCATGCCCACGACGTTGGGATGATCCGCGAGGCGATCGAAGACGTTCAGCGGGATGCCGCTGGGATGGAACTTGCGCAGCGCATCGACGGGCGAGCCGTAGAGTAGAACAGCCATCGACGTGGAGTCGATGATCTTGCGAAACTCGGCGTAGACTTGATCCTCGGTCTCGGCTTTCGCGTTTCTCGGAAACGACATCATGGTGTAGGCGCAGCCGAGTTTTTCGAGGAACGGGAGATCGCCCCCTAGCGCTCCCATGTCGATCTTCCCCGCGGTCTCTTCGCGGACCAGTTCCCACATGCGCTTGGTCTGTTCGGCGTTGGCTCCGTTGGCGGAGACCGTGCAGGAGGTGAAGCCTTGCTTGATGCAGTGGCGGATGTCGATGCGGATGGCTTCTTCGTCGAGGCCCTTGAAGTCGGGCGTGAAGGACGGCATCACAAGGCCGTTGAGGCCGCGCAGATGTTCGCGGGCCCAGTCCTTCTTTGCGGAGCGGGAGGGACGAGAGACGTAGGCGGCTTTGCTGCTTCGGGACAGAGCGGCTCCGATTGTGGCTAGGCCGACGGATTGGGAAAAGTGTCTGCGGTTCATACGCACCCCGATCTAGTCTACATAGAAAGTCGGTGGGCGACACCGGGGGGGGCGCGCGGACTACTTGCGCAGCGTTGCGGTCCAGTTCTGGAGCAGCGTCAACGGTCGGGCCGTGGCTGCGCCTTCGTCGGCGACGAGGAACCTCTGGCCGTCGGCGGAGACGTCGTAGAGATACCCGCGTATGTTGCCGATGCCGTCGAAGAGTTTCTGCACTTTGCCGACTTCGAGCGTGCCGTTGCGGGCAATCACTTCGGCGGCCATTAGTTGGCCCTCTTCGGTGTGGTAAAAGATCTCCTTGCCGTCTTTTCTCCAGCGCGGTTTGACGCCGCCACCCGACGAAATCTGGCGCTTCCCCCCGGGGCCGGGAAAGGGAGCCGCGTAAACTTCCCTCTGTCCCGACTCATTGGATTCGTACGCCACCCACTGGCCGTCCGGCGAGAATTGGGGTCGCGCTTCATTAAACGGAGTCTGCAGGAAGACGCGCGGCTCAGGCTTGGCGCCACCGGCTTCCTGCGTCAGCGGGAGAATCCAGATGTCACTCGATGTCTTAGGGTCGTTCCGGGAATACAACAGTAGCCGACCGTCGGGAGAAAAACTCGTCGGGGACTTATCAACGGCATCTTCCAGAAGCAACTCCTCGGCCCCGGTGCCGTTGGAGGCTTTGCGGTATACGTTGAAGTTCCCTTTGCCCCGCGCGGAAACGAAATACAGCGTCTTTCCGTCCGGCGACCACACCGGCTCACGATCGATGGCGGGATCGAAAGTGAACCGGGTGGGAAGGCCACGCGCTGCATCGTAGATCCACAGATCCTGTACCGTCCCAAACCCCACTGCCGCGCTCTTCTGATCGGGCGAAATGGCCACGTTGCCGATGATGGGAATTCGCTCCCCCAAATTCCCGAGCACTTTGCCGAAGCGGTCCTTCCAGAGGAGCTGTGCCTGTTCGCCGTTTGTTCCTGACAGGAACGTCAGCAAGCCGGCCGGCGAGACAGCGAAGCCGCCCAGCCGCAGGGGCTGGGTAAACGAAGGGACCCCTTCCGCAACGGGCATCGCTTCACCGGTGGTTTCCAGTCGGACTGCGTCAAAGGGTTGCGCCATCAGCGTGTTCTCGCGAAGGAAGAGGAGGTGCCCTTGCGCGTAGACGGCTGGAGAATGCGCTTGCGCGACAACTTTTCCTGACTCGGCCGGCTCATCCAATGAGCCCACTTGCACCGGCATGTCGCCTGCTTGATTTGTGGCATAGAGAAAGTGGCGGCCATCCGGCAGAAACCAGGGGTAACGATGGCTCTGCCCAGAGGACGCCGCGACAGCCATGCCGCCCGATGCCGCCACTCGCAAGAGCGGGCCATTGTTTAGGACGCCGAAGACGATCACGCCCTCGGAGTTCCAACTCCCTCCTCGAAAATCGGCGGGCAGGTCTGTGACGGGGACGGGTGGACCGCCCTGGATATCGATCTTTTTCAGTTTGGAGCCCTGCCCGAAGCCGATCCAGCGGCTGTCCGGAGACCAGAACGGCAGCCCGGCACCTTCCGTGCCCGGCAACGGCTGGGCGGTCTGAGAATCCAGGCGTCGCAACCAGAGCTGCGCCCGGCCTCCCTTCTGCCGGGCTCCGAAAACGATGCGGGTTCCGTCGGGAGAGATGGCGGGCAATGGGTAGGTACCGTTGAAGTCGAAATCGGCGTTTTCGGGAGGCAGCAGTGTCGCGATGATGACCGGCTGTGGCGGAGGAGTTTCCAGGTAGTGCAGGACATTCATCGGCATCAACGCCAGCAGGACGAAGGTCGCGATGGCCCAGGGCAGCCATGCCCGGCCTTTGGGCGCTGGCGGCGCGGGAGCCGCTGCGTCGGCGGCCTCTGAGGGGAGCAGCAGGCGGCGCGCGTCACTGATGGAGGACAGGCGTTGCTTGCGATCCTTCTCCAGGCACCAACTGAGCAGCTTGTGTACGCGGGCCGGGGCTGCGGAGATGTCGGGCTCTTTGTTGAGGACGCCGCCCAGGATTTCGACCACGGTCTCGCCTTGGAACAAGCGTTTGCCGGTCAACATCTCATACACGACGACGCCGAAGGACCAGATGTCGGAGCGCTTGTCGACTGCCTTGCCCTTGGCTTGCTCGGGAGCCATGTAGGCGGCGGTTCTGAGGATGGTGCCGGCGACGGTCGCGCCCATCGTCAATGTTGGAGAGTTCTCGGGGTCGCTGTCGCGCTGTGGCTCCATCGCCTTCGCGAGTCCGAAGTCGAGAATCTTGACGACGCCTTCGGGAGTGATCTTGATGTTGGCGGGCTTCAGGTCGCGATGGATGATGTTCTTCTCATGCGCGGCCTCAATGCCATCGATCAGTTGCTGGATGATGGGGAGCGCGTCATCGAAATCGAGGGGGCCTTTTAGGTCGGCGCCTTCGACGTACTCCATCACCAAGTAGTTGGGACCCACGTCGTAGAGGTGAGCGATGTTGGTGTGGTTCAGCGACGCGATGGTGCGCGCTTCGCGCGTGAAGCGTTCGGTGAATTGGGAGTTGCTGACCTTGATGGCGACGTCGCGGCGGAGGCGGTCGTCGTGGGCTCGGTATACTTCGCCCATTCCGCCTTTGCCCACGAGGGCCAGGATTTCGTAGGGTCCGAGTTTAGTGCCGGGGTCGAGGGGCATGTCGTGGATTCAGTCTATCCGATATCGAGTGCTACTTGATGGCGACCGCGTTGGGAGGGGTGGCGATGCCGCCTTCGAGGATCATGGGGGCCGAGACCACCATGCACTCGTAACGCCGGTCGCGCCCGCAATCTTCGGCCAGCGGGGCAAGCACGAACAATTCCCCCAGCGGCAGACCGAGCAGCGGCAAGGCTCGGTAATGCAGAATTCCCTCGTCGGAGAAATCGCAGGGCATCGGCTCTACCGCGGGGCAATCGGTTCCGATCGCGGCGACGCGGTGGTCCCACAGCCACGCGGCCAGCTCGCGCGACGC
Source organism: Bordetella parapertussis (assembly GCA_943328975.2). Classification (GTDB taxonomy): domain Bacteria; phylum Acidobacteriota; class Terriglobia; order Bryobacterales; family Bryobacteraceae; genus Palsa-187. The sequence continues at coordinate 15,054 of CALQCC020000011.1, forward strand.
TTCGATCCCGATCGCTACAACGCCCGCGAAGGTGGACAAGCTCGATTTGTGTTCTTGCGGAGAGCTCTCGTAGGCTTCCATCCATCCTGTGCGGACCAGCAGGATCGAGCCGGGCTTGAGCGTGGTGCCTTGGAGCTGCAACGCGCCTTTCAGTTCGTCGAGCGTGATCACGTCGCGCTCCAGCGGCCGAAGCTCGCGGCCCTGGGCCTGGCGGTAGGCGACCACGTCAATGAGCACGCCGCGGCCGACGAATCGCGAAGCCCAACGGTGAATGCTCAGCTTGCCGCCGGGACCGATCTCATCCGAACGCACGCCGTTGTAGTAACTCTCGCGGCTGGGAAGGCCCACGTGCGCAAACCCGTCCCACTGCGTGCTTTCCTGCGTGTTGAGATTGTCCACCACATCGTCATTGGCGAACGGAGCGAGTGGAATGATCTTGTGGTGCACCTCCGCGCGGCCGAACAGAGGGGGCTTGGCGAAGCCGACCTTGGCGTCCAAGCGGAATACCTTGCCGGTCTGCACCAACCCTGCGGCGTCGATCACGCCTTGCGGCGTCAGGAAGTTCAGGCACCCGAACTCGTCGTCATCTCCGAACACCCCCCACGACGATTCCGGCGGCGCGTCCTTCTTGACGGGGAGTTGGTCGAAGCTGGGGATCTTGCTCCAATCGAGATTCTTCATTGGTCTAAGATAGCGCTTATTAGCCGGCGATCTTAGCCCAGTTGTCGATGAGGTGCTTGGCTGTGCGCCAGGCTAGGGCTTGGAAGGAGAGCGTGGGGTTGCGGTATCTTCCCCAGGAACGCGACCACTCTAAACACAGCTTCCGCAGCTTCCCCGGCAAACAGGACGTTTCTACTTTTCCTTGACACGGGGGGTGCGTGCGGCTCCAAGGCCGGGTCGGTGGACAGCTGAAGGTGCAGCGGTTGCTTGCCCGCACCGATCAAGGGGCATCGCGACTGGCGGAGGGTCCTAGGTTGGGGGCTAGCTAAGTCGCCACACGCTTGTATGTAGGCCCGATGTAATCAGGCGTTGTCCATCTGGGGTGAATCGGATGCCGTCGATTGCGAACGATCCGAGGGAAAGTTGGCCGCTCTTAAGAATCTGGCGATTGTGCTCCCATTCCGCAATTTGACGGCCTGAGGATACATCCCATAACCTCACGGAAGTCACGGTCTCTCCAGTACTGTACTGACTCCGATGGCCAACGGCGATCAAACTGCCGTCGGGTGAAATCGCTAGCTGTTCGGCCCCATTCGCGGGGATTTGGGTGATTATTTTCCCACTGGAGACGTCCAGGACACTAACACTTGTGTTGCCACGGTCGCTGAGGACATTCTTCTGGACTGCTGCAACAGCCACCCATTTTGAGTTGGGGGAGATTGACGCGGCCACGATGCCCGTTGGGAATGATCGTCCATCCACGTGATGAACCCAAAGGACCTTGGATAGATCTTCGGTGCTGCGACAAAGCACGCGATGTCGATCCAGTCCGTAGATCAGAACGGTGCGATCAACTGACACTGTGTCCACCGTAACTCGCTGCCAGCTATCACTGGGGGACTCCCCGACGCTCACACGCTCTATGACCTTGTATTCCGGCAACTGAGTAACAACGATTTCTTTCTCGGCTTCAAGCGACAGTAATCGATTGGTGCCTAGGGCATAGTAGATAGGTAGAACTGGGCCTGACTTGTCTGTTCTGGTTCCATGCTTAAGATTCACGATAGTGTGGCTCGAACTTGGAGTTCGACCGGCGATCAAGAACGCGTAGACATAGAGATGGTCACCCTCGGCAAAGAAACTCCCGCTAGTAGCCGGGGATTCAATTTTCATGCTGAATGTGGCCGAGCCGGTTTCAACCACTACCACCGACAAGGTGTCTTCGCCGCGACCTGAGGGAACGCTTGTAACACCTTGTGGACTGACACTGATCGTTTCAATAGGGAAATGCGTGGACCATAGGCACAGACGTCCACCGTCTGGTGAGATCGCCCGCAAAGTAGTATCGCGGAATGTTCGCAACAACTGCGGTGTAACAGTTCGGGGAGTTTGGCCGAGCAGGGGCAGGGCACAAGCTGCGGCGCACGAACTGATGCCAAGGGAGAAGATGTCCCTTCTTGTATATGTTGTGAGTTTATTCAAGGACATTCGATTGTTTTTCCTAAAGCGTCGGTGCCGTGGGGCGCAAGCAGTCAATCTAGCATCAAGCAACCTCCTTTACTAGGCTGTATTCACGGTGCAGTCCGAGTGGGATTGAGCGCGGCGCCAAGGCTGTTTTGCGGACGCTTGAGGGCGCGGATGTCGCTAGCCCGCAATGGCACCGATGGCGAGTCTCTATCCGGCGATCTTGGTCCAGTTGTCGATGAGGTGCTGGGCTGTGCGCCAGGCTAGGGCTTGGAAGGATAGGGTGGGGTTGCGGGCTCCCTGACTCTGCCCCGCGGACGCCTACAAGGGACAGGATTTCATATGGGCCTAGCTTCGTTCCGGGGTCGAGGGGCATTGGGAACTATCTTACGTTACCCAGGGATCTTGGCCCATCGTGCCGGGGCCCAAAGAGTATCCAAAGGCCCCGGCACGATCCGTCACGGTCAGGCCAAGTCGAAGCGGTCGAGGTTCATCACTTTGGACCAAGCGGCGGCGAAGTCTTTCGCGAACTTCTCCTTCGAGTCGCTGCACGCGTAGACTTCGGCGAATGCCCGAAGTATCGAGTTGGAGCCGAAGACGAGATCGGCACGCGTGGCGGTCCACTTGACCTTTCCCGTGGCGCGATCGCGACCTTCATAGACGCCTTCGGTCGAAGCAGGCTTCCACTCCGTACTCATGTCGAGCAGGTTGACGAAGAAGTCGTTCGTCAGCGTCTCGGGCCGGTTGGTGAAGACGCCGTGTTTGGTCTGCCCGACGTTCGCGTTCAGCGCGCGCATGCCACCGACGAGAACGGTCATTTCGGGAGCGGTGAGGTTGAGCAACTGCGACCGATCCACCAAAAGTTCTTCGGCGGGTCTCTTGTCGCTCTTGCGTTGATAGTTACGGAAGCCGTCGGCGACGGGCTCCAATACGGCGAAGGAGTCCACATCGGTCTGCTTCTGCGACGCATCGGTGCGCCCCGGCGAGAAGGGAACCTGCACGTTGTGCCCGGCTTTCTTTGCCGCGGCTTCGACGGCCGCGCAGCCGCCCAGAACGATCAGGTCAGCGAGGGAAACCTTCTTCCCTCCGGACTGGGAGCCGTTAAACTCCTTCTGGATCGCCGTCAGCGCCTTCAGGACTTTCGCTAATCCGGCGGGCTGGTTCACCTGCCAGTTCTTTTGCGGCTCAAGGCGAATGCGTGCTCCGTTCGCCCCGCCGCGTTTGTCAGATCCACGGAAGGTCGAAGCCGAGGCCCAGGCCGTAGTCACCAATTCGGAGATCGTCAGGCCCGACGCGAGGATCTTGGCTTTCAGTGCGGCAACATCCGGTTTCGCGATCAACTTATGATCCACTGCGGGAACGGGGTCCTGCCAGATGAGAGATTCCTTCGGAACCAGCGGACCCAGGTAGCGGGCGACGGGTCCCATGTCGCGGTGAGTGAGCTTGTACCAAGCTCTGGCGAATGCGTCGGCGAACTCCTTCGGATTCTTGTGGAAGCGTCGCGAGATTTTCGCATACGCCGGGTCGAAGCGCAGGGAGAGGTCCGTGGTCAACATGGTCGGCGCATGACTCTTGGAGGCATCGTGCGGATCCGGAACGGTACCGGCTCCCCCCCCGTTCTTGGGCCGCCATTGGTGCGCACCCGCCGGGCTCTTGAAGAGTTCCCACTCGAAGCCGAAGAGGTTCTCGAAGAAGTTGTTGCTCCACTTGGTAGGCGTGGTGGTCCAGATGCCTTCGAGGCCGCTGGTGATGGTGTCGCCGGCTTTGCCGCTGCCGAAGCTGTTCTTCCAGCCGAAGCCCTGCTCTTCAATGGCTGCACCCTCGGGTTCGCGACCGCAATTGGTGTCGGGGGCGGCTCCGTGGGTTTTACCGAAACTGTGTCCGCCGGCGATCAGAGCGACGGTCTCTTCGTCATTCATTGCCATGCGCTTGAAGGTCTCACGGATATCGCGAGCCGCCGCGACGGGATCGGGATTGCCGTTGGGACCCTGCGGGTTCACGTAAATAAGACCCATTTGAACCGCGCCGAGGGGATTGGCGAGTTCACGGTCGCCGGTGTAGCGCTCGTCGCCGAGCCAGGTGCGCTCCGCCCCCCAGTAGGTTTCATCGGGTTCCCAGACGTCCGCGCGGCCGCCGCCGAAGCCGAATGTTTTGAAGCCCATCGATTCCAGGGCCACGTTGCCGGTAAGGATGATGAGATCCGCCCAGGAGAGTTTCTTGCCGTACTTCTGCTTGATGGGCCAGAGGAGACGGCGGGCCTTATCGAGGTTGCCGTTATCCGGCCAACTGTTGAGCGGGGCGAACCGCTGTTGGCCCGCGCCACCGCCACCGCGGCCGTCGGCGATGCGGTAGGTTCCGGCGCTGTGCCACGCCATACGAATGAAGAACCCGCCATAGTGGCCGAAGTCGGCAGGCCACCAGGGTTGCGAATCCGTCATCAGGGCGTGCAGGTCCTTGACCACGGCCTTGAGGTCTAGGCTTTTGAACTCTTTCGCGTAATCGAACTCTTCGCCCATAGGATCAGACAAGGGAGAGTTCTGATTCAGCATCTTCACGTTGAGCTGAGTCGGCCACCATTCAGCGTTCGCCGCGGCCCCAGCTTGGGTGTGTCTAAATGGGCACTTCGCTTCGGTTGACAAGTTATTGCTCCTTAGGTTGAATTGTCGCGATCTTGCGCGACTACGATACTTTTCGGGACACGCGCCCCGGTGTGCACTTCTTGCAGAGCCCGCGGAAGATCAATTCGCACTCCCTCAGTATCCGCTTACCGAGGGAACTGGAAGGGGGCCTGGGCACATCGTACCACTCCATGTCTTCCACTTCACCGCACCGGTCGCAGATGAAGTGATGATGTCGCATCCCTTGCAGGTCGAATCGCGCGGCGCGGCCTTCGACGGCCACTTCCCGCACCAATCCGGCTTCCACCAGGTCCCGCAGATTGTTATACGTGGTAGCGCGGGAAGAGCGCGGGTCTGCGCGATTTACGGCCTCGAAGATTTCCGCGGCCGTGGGATGCCTATTGTGCTCCATCAAGAATGCCATGACAGCGTAGCGTTGCGGAGTGCACCGCAATCCACTGGCGTACAGGGAGTGTTTGATCGCCTCGGCATCCATGTAGTGCCTTTCACCCGGCGATCTTGGTCCAATTGTCGATGAGGTGCTGGGCTGTTCGCCAGGCTAGGGCTTGGAAGGATAGCGTGGGGTTGCGGGCTCCTATGGTGCCCATGACTGAGCCGCCTACGATGCCGAGGTTTGCTGCCTCGTGGGAGAAGCCCCAGCGGTCTACTACGTTGCGTTCCGGGTCGTCGCCCATTCTGGTGCCGCCGATGGCGTGGGTGCTGACGCCTCCGCCGAAGCCGCCGCCTCCGCCGCTGACTTCGATGGCTCCGGCTTTGCGGTACCAGTCGCGGGCGCGTTCGGCCGCATGGGATGCGGCACGTTGTTCGTTGGTGTGCGAGGGGTTGGTGATGCGCAGGACGGGATCGCCGAGCGGGTCTTTCACTTGGTCGTCGAGGTCAAGGAAGGTGTCCTCATAGGGGAGCGTGTTGCACTGGATGTACGCGGACGTTTGGCGGTCGGCGTTTTCGTGGATGAACTTTTTCCAGGCCGAGCCCCACTGCGGAGCTTTGCCCCAAGTGCTCATGCCGGCGGCGGCGATGGGGTGGCGTTCGTGATAGGCGTGGATGCTGGCTCCGCCGATGAAACCCATGCCGGCGTGGTCGAAATTATCGTCGGCCCATTCGTCGATGACGACGCCTTGGGCGATGGCTCCGTACCAGGTGTTGATGTCGAAGGGGAACAGCGCTTGCACGCCTCCCATCTGGTGGCCGAAGTAGTGGCGCCCGACTTGGCCGTGATTGTTGGAGAGGCCGTTGGGGTAGCGCTCGGATTTGGAGAGCAACAGGAGGCGGACGTTTTCGTAGACGTAGGCTCCGGTGAGGACGACCTTGGCGGGTTGGAAGTAGTCTTCGTTGTTGCGGCGATAGAGGACGCCGGTGACGCGGCCGTCGCGATCGTTCACGATGCGGGTGACGTGCGAGTTGTCGAAGATCTTGAAGTTGCCGGTCTTCTGTGCGGCAGGAATCGTCGTGACGGCGGTGGAATTTTTCGCGTTGAGGTGGCAGCCGCCGCGGTCGCAATAGCCGTGATAGCCGCAGGGGGAGCGGCCTTGGTAGTTGACGGAGTTGATGGCCGCGGGTCCACGGAAGGGATTCCAGCCGAGGTCTTTGCCGGCCTTCATCATGAGGTCGGTGAAGCCGGTGTCGCGCAGAGGCGGCATCGGATATTCGTTCTTGCGCGGGCCTTCGAAGGGGCTGCCCTTGCCGGTGAGCTTGCCGTTGAGATTGCCGGCGCGGCCGGAGACGCCGATCTCCTTTTCGACGATGTCGTAGAAGGGTTCGAGGTCGGCGTAGGTGAGGGGCCAGTCTTCGACGGTGGAGCCCGCGGGGACGGCGGTGGCCCCGTAACGGGCGATGGCTCGGGAGCGGACTTGGAAATCCCAGGGGTTGAAGCGCCAGCTCTGCGCGTGATAGTGGATCGAGGTGCCGCCGATCGCGTTCATCATCGGATGAGATGCAGCTTGCCTTGCAGGCTGTGACGCGGCGGTGCGCACGGTAGGAATTTCGCGGCCCACTTTGGTGCCGGTGGTGACTTGGCCGCGGACGTTGTTGAAGATTTCGTCGGCGTGGTAGTCCTTCGAGGGGTCCATCCAGGTTCCGGCTTCGATGCCTGCCACGGTTTTTCCAGCGCGGGCGAGGGGGAGGACGGCGAGGCCTCCGGCGGCTCCGAGGCCGATGACGGCGACGTCTACGGGTTCGAGGTTGATGGGCATGGTCCTGCGTGTGATTCTACCGCATGCTGCAGAAGGGGACTAACAGCACTCCCCCTTGACGCCACCTACAATGTCGCTTATTATTAGACGCCTGTCTAATTAGAATCACACTCAACTCTTCGATGAGCAGCAACGACACATTCCGCGCTTTGGCCGATCCCACCCGTCGCGAAATCCTCGACCTGCTTCGCCATGGGGAAATGACCGCCGGAGCGTTAGCGGAAAAGTTCGACATGACCAAGCCCTCCATGTCGCATCACTTCACCGTTCTGAAGGAAGCGGACCTCATCACCAGCCGTCGCGACGGGCAGCAAATCTGGTACGCCTTGAACACCACCGTGGTGCAGGACGTTCTGGCATGGGCCATGCGCTTGACTGGAGAGGGCAAAAGCGGAGGGAAACGAAAGCAATGAATAAATACTATCTGGCTTCAATCCTGCTCACTCTGGCAGCACTCGCCGCGACCATCGTCGCTTATCCGGAACTGCCCGCCTCTGTTCCCACGCATTGGAACATCCATGGCGAGGTCAACGGCGTCAGTCCCAAGTGGGCGCTCTACCTGCTCGGCCCTGGACTGATGGGCGGCATGGTGCTGCTGACTTGGCTGCTCCCCTGGCTATCGCCGCAGAAGTTTGAAGTAGAGAGTTTTCGAGCCACTTACCTTCAAGTGATGCTACTCACGATCGGCCTGCTCGGCTATTGCTACGCCGTCATTCTCTGGACCGGCGTAGGCAACAGCTTGAACGTGGGCCACGCGATCATGGGCGGCGTCTGTGTGTTGTTCGTCCTGGTCGGAAACGTGATGGGAAAGATTCGCCGCAATTTCTTCATCGGCGTCAGAACGCCATGGGCGCTGGCCAACGAACGCGTGTGGAATGCCACGCATCGCTTCGCCGCAAAAACCATGGTGCTGGGGGGCCTGGCGGGCGTCGCCCTCATGGCAGCAGGACTGGACGGCTGGCCCTCTGTCACTGCGATCATGACGGGAGCGCTAGCTCCTGTGCTCTATTCGCTCTATTTCTACAAACAACTGGAGCGACGCGGAGAGCTTTAGCCGCATCTTGAGCTACCCGCGTTCGACGATCAAGAAACCCGTCTCCACCCGGCCGCTCATAATCCGATTCCAGATCACCCGAGCATGTCCGACAGCTTCCCGGTGTGCGAACTCCAGTACTTGCCCCGGCTCTAGTGAGGCGTCGCCATGAGCCATGCGGAAGCCGCTCTCGCTCACGTCGACCAACTGCCCTTGGACCTCCGCCCGAACCGTCTGGATCGTCACCGAGCCCTTCGCTTGCCTGCGAGGTTCACGGCGCAATTCACGCGGGCTGGCAAGTGTGCTCATGCGACCCCCACATGCTCGGAACTGAATTCGCCTTGATACGCTTTGAGCTTGCGGCTCAGTGTCCGCCGCGAGATGCCGAGCTGCTCCGCCGCGCGCTGCTGATGCCCGCCTACTTTGGACAGCGCCTCGAAGATCATCCGACGCTCCATCCCATCCAGACTCGGATCGGCCTGGACCGGCGCACTCCCGTTCTGTACCACCATGGTGCGGAACCGCAGATCTGCCGCTTCCACTTCGGAACCAGTTATCAGCACTGCCGCGTGCACCACTGTGTTCCGCAATTCCCGAATGTTTCCCGGCCACGGATGCGCTTCCAAGCGCGCCAGTGCGGCGTTCGACAACGTCATGGAGGGATCGTGCTGGGCGAGGAAGTACTTCGCCAATGGACCGATGTCCTGCCGGCGCTCGCGTAAAGGAGGCACCGTCAACGTCACCTGACTCAGCCGATGATACAGATCCCCGCGAAACTTACCCGCCTCTACCGCGCGTTCCAAATCTTGATTGGTAGCCGCCACCACGCGAACATCCACGGCCACTTTCTTCACGCCACCCAAACGATAATAAGGAACTCCGTCCAACACGCGTAGCAGCTTCACCTGCATGCGTGGCTCCAACTCCGCCACTTCGTCGAGGAAGATCGTGCCCTGATGCGCCAACTCGAACAGACCCTGCTTGGCCGTCTCCGCTCCGCTGAACGCGCCCTTCTCGTGCCCGAACAACTCGCTCTCCAGTAACTGCTCCGGTAGCGCCGCGCAACTCAGATCCACCCATGGCTTCTGCGTTCGCAGAGAGTAATGATGCAGCGCACGCGCAACCATCTCTTTGCCCGAACCGCTTTCGCCGGTGATTAACACCGACGCGTTCGTGCGCGCGATTCGCTCCACCTGTCCCATCAAGTGAGACATAGCATCGCTGGCAACGATCGCAGTCATGCCCAGAAACACGTGCGGATCCTGGTGTCGCTGGCCGCGCGTCTCTGCCCCGAGTTGGTAAGCCGATCCCATCTGTATCTTCCTAACTATCGTCTGTATCCAACAGCACTGCCCTCCGGCGAAGACCTTAGGTCGAAGGAGTATTCTGCCCCGCTCCCTGAGACAGTATGTCGCACGGCAACTACCGCGAACGGGCCAATCTGTCGCCTCCACTTCACCGGGCTCTCTCCCCTGAATGCCGTATGCCCTTGTTTCATCGACACTTTGTCGTGGCCAGCCGTTTGGCCACCCCCGTGCATTGTTGTAGACAAATTCCCTGTGGATAGCATGAGTCCTTCTTTAGACATCGAGCGCGCTGCCGCTGCTTCCCTGCCCGCGCTTTCGCCGGCCGCAGGCCGCTTCAGCAACCTCGTCGTCATTTCCGGAACCGCCGTGCTCGCAACGAGTCTCGCGTTCTGGAGCTCGCCGGACATCCTCAAGTACCTCACCTTTCTCACCGTCGCCATCATCCTCTCCGCTGCCCGCACCGCCTCCACCACGGGAGCCGTAACGCTCTCCGCGTCCCTCATCGTCGTGCTCTTCGGAGTCGCCGAACTCACCTTGCCGGAAACGGTGTTGTTGGCAGCCCTGGCGACCCTGCTGCCCGCGCTGTGGAATCACATTCGGTCCGCACCGCAAAAGAACATTGGCTTCGAGACGGCGCTGGCCGCTGCCTCTGCCGGATTCGCCGCCCGAGTCTTTGAGTCCCAGTCCTTGATCGATCTGGGCCTCAACTCAATCCTCCGGCTCGGAATCGCGACTCTCGTCTTGGTCTACGTCGGAACCACTCCGAGCATCGGACTGTTCGCGCTCGATCGGTCTCGCTCCTTCGGTCGCCTGTGGCTTCAGGAAACCGGTTGGGCCCTGCCTTACTATCTGGGCGGCGCCCTGCTCGCGTTCCTGATGAGCGCCCTCAGCGGCTTCGCCGGTTGGCCCACCGTCGTGGCCACTGGACCCGTCGTGTACATCATCGGTCGCGCCTACCGGCTCTATCTGCACCGTTTGCAGGACCAGAAGTTGCACGCTGAAGAAATGGCTTCGCTCCACCTGCGCACCATCGAAGCACTCGCGCTGGCTATCGCCGCCAAGGACCAGACCACGCATGACCATCTCAAGCGCGTCCAGGTCTATGCCCGCGAACTGGCCAAGGAGCTCGGCCTCACCGCAGCGGAACAGGAAGCACTGCAAGCCGCCGCTCTGCTGCACGATATCGGCAAGCTGGCGGTACCCGAGCACATCATCTCCAAGCCCGGCCGCCTCACTCCGGACGAATTCGAGAAGATGAAGATTCATCCCACCGTGGGCGCGGAGATCCTGGAGCGTGTGCGCTTCCCCTACCCGGTTGCACCCATCGTCCGCACCCATCACGAAAAGTGGGACGGCACTGGATATCCCGCTGGACTGCGTGGAGAAGAAATTCCGATCGGCGCGCGCATTCTATCCGCCGTCGATTGCCTGGACGCGCTGGCATCGGACCGCCAGTATCGTCGCGCACTACCTCTGACCGAAGCCATGAAGATCGTGCAATCGGAATCGGGAAAGGCCTACGATCCGCGCATCGTCGACATCCTGGCACGGCGGTACGTCGAGCTCGAGCAGATGGCAAATGTAACCCCGGAACCGAAACAAACCAAGCTGTCCACGGACGTCAAAGTGGAGCTTGGCGAAGCTCCTGCCGTCGGCTTCGAATCCGCCAAAGCGGCTTCTGTCTCCGTCGATGGCAAGGCCAAGCCGGTGGACTTCCTCAACTCCATCGCTTCGGCCCGGCAGGAAGTTCAGACACTCTTTGAAATCGCACAAGACCTAGGGAACTCGCTCAGCCTCGACGAAACATTATCTGTACTCAGTGTTCGACTCCGCCGGATCATTCCGCACAGCTCGCTAGCAATCTGGCTGCAGAATGGCGATACGCTCACTCCCGCCTACGTCCACGGCGAGGATTACCGCCTGCTCTCGTCACTGGCCATTCCGGTGGGCCAAGGTCTATCGGGCTGGGTGGCGGAAAACGGCAAACCCATCGTCAACGGAAACCCCACGGTGGAATCCGGGTATCTCAACAACCCGACCATCACCTCGACGCTACGCTCCGCCGTCGCGGTGCCCCTGGAAGGCAACGGCCGCAACGTCGGAGTCCTCTCGCTGTATCACGTGGACCGTGATGCCTTCACCCGCGACCACCTGCGCATCCTCAGCGCCATCAACACCAAGATCGGCATGGCCATCGAGAACGCCCTCCGCTTCCGCCAGGTGGAGGATACTGCCACCACGGACTTCATGACGTCCTTGCCCAACGCTCGGTCACTGTTCCTGCAACTCGACTCCGAACTAGCCCGAGCCAAGCGCAACGACGTCCCCCTCACTGTTCTTGTACTGGACATGGACGGACTCAAGACCATCAACGATCGCTTCGGCCACCTCGAAGGCAACCGCATTCTGGGCCAGGTCGCGGCCGGACTCAAATCCGCCTGCCGTGAATACGACTATGTAGCGCGCATGGGCGGCGATGAATTCGTCGTCCTCATGCCCGGCCTGCGCGCCACCGACACCCAGGCGCGGGTCGACAACCTGCGGCAAGTCGTCGCTGACGCCGGCATTGGACTCTTCCCCGACAAGAACCTGACGGCGAGCATCGGCATTTCCAGCTACCCGCACGACGGCAACGACGCCGAACAGCTCCTGACCGAAGCCGATCGCCGCATGTACCAGGAAAAGCAGCAGCGTAAAGAAGCCCGCAATCTAACCCCAACAAACCATTGGGCGGAACAGCTGGCGCCGATCCATCAAGAACCGTACCCGCAAAAACCTATTGACACGTTCGCCTCTTATTCGCTATGATCTTCTCCTAGGCGAACACCTAGCGAAGGAGAAGGCGAATATGTCTTCAAACATCCGTATCGGAACCGCCGGCTGGTCGTACCCGCACTGGAACGGACTGGTCTATCCTACCTCTCGTGGAACTGGGTTCCACCCTCTCGAACTGATCGCCCGCCATACGGACACCGTCGAGATCAATAGCTCCTTTTATCAACAGCTTAAGCCGGAAGTGGTCAAGCTGTGGGCGAAGAAAGTTGCCCGCAATCCCAACTTCCAGTTCACCGCCAAACTGCACCAGCAGTTCACCCATCAGCGCGATCTGAACGACGCCGACGTAGCGGCTTTCAAGGAGGGTTTGTACCCCTTGTTGCGAGCTGGAAAGCTCGGCGCGCTATTGATGCAATTCCCCTGGTCTTATAGATTTACCGAAGAGAACCGCGACTTCTTTATCCGAGTCCGCCGGGCCTTCCACGAGTTTCCCTTGGTTGCGGAAATGCGCCACAGTAGCTGGATGGCGGAGGAAGCGCAGGGAGTGTTTCTCGACTACAAAGTGGGCTTCTGCAACATCGATCAGCCCGCCTACACCCGAGCCATGCCCCCCACTGCACTTTTGACCTCCGCCGTCGGCTACGTGCGTATGCATGGGCGCAACCCGAAGAATTCCCTGGGCGCGTACGAAGTCGGCGCGGCCCGTATGCGGCAGCATGACTATCTCTATTCCGAAGCCGAACTGACCGATTGGGCCGAACGCATTGATCGCATCAGCCGCTTCGCACCGAATACATTCGTAATCTTCAATAACGATGCTGCGGCGAAGAGCTTCGTGAACAGCCTACAACTCAAGGAGATGCTGGGGTCTCGGAGGATCCCAGCCCCGCTCGACCTGCGCCGCAAGTATCCGGTGGAGTTGGAGCACATGGGTCCGATGCAGGCGCAGCAGTGGTTGTTCCCGGCAGCGTAAAACGGGGGAGTTAGAACTTCACAATGATGCTGCCAACCCGAGGATTGAGTTTCTGGATAATAGGGTTGGCGGAGGAACGCACCCCCTCCAAAGATGCGAAGTCTGTCTCATCCTTCGTCAATCTAGGCAGAAAGTTGCCTTGCGAATCCTCACGTGGAATTAGCCGGATGCTGACGCCCTGAAGTTCCGCTTCCAGGTTTCCGCCTTCCCACGAAATCACCCACCCGCCGTCTTCCGGCCCCCAAGTTGTCATCGAGAAGGCACGTTTATTGCGTCTCTCCAGTTCCTTAATTGTGAGGTTTTCTCGAATGCCACGCACAGTGCGCCACACACATGTATTTTCACTCAGGCCATGGCAGAGGTAGACGCGGGAAGGATGAGACGGCGATTCTTCGTTCCAGACGACGATCAACTTTCGCTTTGGGTCCTGGTTGTAGAACACGGTCGCGCGTTCCCTACCGTCGATGGTGATGTCCACCTCGCGTGCCGCCGCGGACGGACCGAATTGTCGCACTAATGATGCTTCGGTGCTTTGCTTGGTAACCGGGCCAACCCTGACTCCCGGCACGATCAAGCCATCCGCAGGTGGTGCCTTTGTCTGGGCGATCAGAACCCAGACGCAGGCCAGAAGAGCAATGATCACGACTCGAACGGAAAACATGGACCCATCCTATCAGTAACGAAAAAAGGGCGGACCGAAGGCCCGCCCTTTCTCTATTGCTTGAACCGAACTATTCGACCGACGGCTCTTCCGCTCCGGGAGCGTTGGTGTCTTCCGAAAGTCCACCCGCATACAGTGCGCGGGTTTCTTCGTCGTAACCAGGAATGAGGTCAAGCGTGGCATCCTGCTCCGGTGCTTCTTCCTCGATGTCCTCGCCGGCGATGCGAACACCGCGGTAGTAATCGAGTCCGGTACCGGCCGGGATGAGACGGCCCATGATGACGTTTTCCTTGAGGCCGCGCAAGTGATCGACCTTGCCGTTGATGGCGGCTTCGGTCAGAACACGCGTTGTCTCTTGGAAGCTGGCGGCGGAGATGAACGAATCCGTCGAGAGCGAAGCCTTGGTGATACCGAGCAATACGGTTTTGCCGCTGGCCGGTTTGCCACCTGCTTCACTCACGCGATTGTTCTCTTCGCGGAACTTAAACTTGTCCACAACTTCTTCCGGCAGGAATTCCGAATCGCCGATGTCGTCGATCTTCACCCAACGCATCATTTGGCGCGTGATGACTTCGAGATGTTTGTCGTTGATGTTCACGCCCTGCAACCGGTAAACTTCCTGAATTTCATTGACCAGGTAGTTCTGCAGAGCCTTTTCGCCGAGCACCGCCATGATGTCATGCGGATTGCGCGGACCATCCATCAGCGGGTCGCCGTGGCGAACACGTTCGCCCTCTTGCACGTTGATGTGTACACCGCGAGGCAGCGCATATTCTTTTTGCTCGCCATCGTCGCCGATGATGAGAATCTTACGCGTACCCTTGGAGATTTCGCCGTACTTCACGATACCGTCGATTTCCGTGATCACCGCGGTTTCGCGCGGCTTGCGGGCTTCGAACAATTCCACGACGCGCGGCAGACCGCCCGTGATGTCCTTGGTTTTCGTGGTTGCGCGAGGGATCTTCGCGAGCACGTCTCCGGCGTGTACTTCGTCGCCGTCGGTCACCATAAGGTGAGCGTGCATCGGCATGAGGTAGCGCTTTTCGTCGTGCTTGGAACCGCCCGGACGAACGATGACAGCCGGAATACGCTTTTCATCGGTGATTTCCATCACGACCCATTGCGAGCGGCCCGTGATTTCGTCGACCTGCTCGGTCATGGTGATGCCGTCGATCAAATCTTTGAAGTGGATGGTGCCGGTGACTTCGGTCAGGATCGAGAACGTGTACGGGTCCCATTCGAGTAGGACGTCGTTGGTCTTGACCTTGCCGCCGTCGGCGAACAACACCTTGGCGCCGTAGACAACCTGGTAGCGTTCTTTTTCGCGACCCTTGTCGTCGAGGATGGCCAGGATGCCGTTGCGGTTCATCGCGATCAATTCGCCCTTGGCGTTCTTGACCGTGGCTACGTTGTGGAACTTCACGAAGCCGTTCGACTTGGCATCTTGCTTGGACTGTTCCGAAGAACCAGTCGCCGCGCCACCGATGTGGAACGTACGCATGGTCAGCTGAGTGCCCGGTTCGCCGATGGACTGAGCAGAGATGATACCCACCGCTTCGCCGCGTTCGACCAACCGGCCGGTTGCCAGATTACGTCCGTAGCAGAGCTGGCAAACGCCGCGCTTCGATTCGCAAGTAAGTACGCTGCGGATCTTGACGCGTTCGATGCCGGCGGCTTGAATGGCGGCCGCGAGCTCTTCGTTAATAACTTCGTTTACGTGAACGATCGTCTTGCCTTCGTAATCGATTTGATCTTCGAGGGTGACGCGGCCCACAATACGGTCGCGCAACGGTTCGATGATTTCGCCCGATTCGATGATCGGCTCGACGTAGATGCCGTCGCCGGTGCCGCAATCGCTTTCCGTCACGATCACGTCCTGCGCCACGTCGCACAAACGACGAGTCAGGTAGCCGGAGTCGGCCGTTTTCAGTGCCGTATCCGCCAAGCCCTTACGAGCGCCGTGCGTCGAGATGAAGTACTGCAGCACGTCCAGACCTTCGCGGAAGTTCGCGGTGATGGGCTGCTCGATGATTTCGCCGGACGGGCGAGCCATCAAACCGCGCATACCGGACAACTGGCGGATCTGTTGCTTTGAACCGCGGGCGCCGGAATCGGCCATGATGTAAATCGGGTTGAGGTAACGGCCGGTGCGGTCGTCCTCTTCCATGGTCTTAAACATTTCTTCCGAAACGCGTTCTGTGACCTTGGACCAGATTTCGATGATTTTGTTGTAGCGCTCACCGTGAGTGATGGCGCCTTCCTGATACTGCCCTTCGACTTCGATAACGGCCTTCTGAGCGTTGGCCACCATCGTCGGCTTCTCTTCGGGGACGATCATGTCGTCGATGCCGATGGAGATACCTGCGCGGGTTGCGTACAGGAAGCCCAGGTTCTTCACCTTGTCGAGCATGCCTACGGTTACGGCCAGACCGAACTTCAGATAGCAGTACTGCACCATCTGGGTCAGGCCCTTCTTCTTGAGCAAGCCGTTGATGAACGGCATGTCATCGGGAAGCGTGTCATTGAGGATGACGCGGCCCACCGTGGTGTCCATGTACTGCTTGGAGAATTCGATCGGCTCAGTGTGCATCAGGTTCTGGCTGTCGAACGCCTTGACCAGATCGATGACTTTGCCGGTGTGACGCAACCGGATCGGGGTCAACGTTTCGACTTCGCCCATTTCGAGCGCAATCAAAACGTCGTCGATGGACGCGAACATGCGGCCTTCGCCCTTGGAACCCGGACGGGTCTTCGTGAGGTAGTAGAGACCGAGCACCATGTCCTGCGTCGGCACCGCGATGGGCGCGCCGTGCGCGGGAGACAGGATGTTGTTCGAAGCCAGCATCAAAGTGGAGGCTTCGATCTGCGCTTCGGGCGACAGCGGAATGTGAACCGCCATCTGATCGCCGTCGAAATCCGCGTTGAAGGCGGTGCAAGTCAGCGGGTGCAGCTTGATGGCTTTGCCTTCAACCAGAACCGGCTGGAACGCCTGGATACCCAGACGATGCAGGGTTGGAGCGCGGTTCAACATGATCGGGTGATCCTTGATAACTTCTTCAAGGATGTCCCAAACCACGGGATCCTGCTGCTCAACTAATTCCTTGGCTTGCTTGATGGTGGTGCAATGACCGCGCTGTTCGAGGCGATGATAGATGAACGGCTTGAAGAGTTCGAGCGCCATCTTCTTCGGCAAACCGCACTGATGCAGCTTGAGTTCCGGTCCAACGACGATGACCGAACGGCCCGAGTAATCGACGCGCTTTCCGAGCAAGTTCTGACGGAAACGGCCTTGCTTACCCTTGAGCGTATCGGACAAAGACTTGAGCGGACGGTTGTTGGCGCCACGCAGGACGCGGCCACGGCGACCGTTGTCGAACAACGCGTCGACGGCTTCCTGCAACATGCGCTTTTCGTTACGCACGATAACGTCAGGAGCGTGGAGCTCCATCAGCTTCTTCAACCGGTTGTTGCGGTTGATGACGCGACGGTAGAGATCGTTGAGATCGGAGGTGGCGAAACGGCCGCCATCCAAAGGTACGAGAGGACGAAGTTCCGGCGGGATGACTGGGATCACGTCCAGGATCATCCACTCCGGCTTGTTACCGGATTTGCGGAAGCTTTCCGCGACGCGCAGACGCTTGGCGAACTTCAGCTTCTTTTGTTGCGAAGCTTCGGTCTTCATCCGTTCGCGGATGTCCAGGCTGAGGCCTTCGCAGTCGACCTGCTTGAGCAGTTCCTTGATGCCCTCAGCGCCCATCATGGCGGTGAACTTGCCGGCGTGTTCCTGGTCCAGAGCACGCTTGGCTTCATCGCTGATGACCGCGGCCTTTTTGAGATCCGGCACTTCACCCGGATCGACAATGACGAAGGCTTCAAAATAGAGTACACGCTCGAGTTCACGCAGGGTGATGTCGAGCAAGTAACCGATGCGCGACGGGAGGCCCTTGAAGAACCACACGTGCGAGCAGGGGCTGGCAAGTTCGATGTGGCCCAGGCGTTCCCGGCGAACACGCGACAACGTCACTTCGACGCCGCACTTGTCGCAGATGACTCCGCGATGTTTCATGCGCTTGTACTTGCCGCACAAACATTCCCAATCGGCGATCGGTCCAAAGATGCGGGCGCAGAACAACCCGTCGCGCTCCGGCTTAAAGGTACGGTAGTTGATGGTTTCCGGCTTCGTAACTTCGCCGTGGCTCCAGCTGCGGATCTTCTCCGGGGAGGCTAGCGAAATACGAATGGAGTCAAAATCGGCAACGATATTCGCCCGGTCGTATGGTGAGGAACGATACATGATGTCTCCTTGTGCTCCCTTTATTAGTCCGCTGCCAGCGCGGTTTCAAGATTCTCGGTGGCGGTCTTCATCAACTCCACATCGAGACAGAGCGACTGCAACTCACGGATCAAAACGTTGAAGCTTTCCGGTACGCCCGGCTCAGCCGCAGCTTCGCCCTTCACAATGGCTTCGTAGATCTTCGCGCGGCCATAGACGTCGTCGGATTTCGCGGTCAACAACTCTTGCAGAACGTAAGCGGCGCCATATGCTTCCAGCGCCCAGACTTCCATTTCGCCGAAGCGCTGTCCGCCGAACTGTGCCTTACCACCCAGCGGCTGCTGCGTGATCAAGGAGTACGGTCCGATGGAGCGAGCGTGGATTTTGTCGTCGACAAGATGGCTCAACTTGAGCATGTAGATGTAGCCGACCGTGACCGGCTGTTCAAACGGCACGCCGCTGATACCATCGTGCAGCTGGATCTTGCCGGAGTGCGGCAGGCCTGCAGACTTCAGTTGGGCCTTGATGTCCTTTTCCGTCGCGCCGTCAAATACCGGCGTGGCGAAGCTGACACCCAAAGCCTTGGCAGCCCAGCCCAAGTGGGTTTCGAGGATCTGTCCGACGTTCATACGGCTGGGTACGCCGAGCGGATTCAGAACGATCTCGACCGGAGTTCCATCGGGCAAGTACGGCATGTCTTCTTCCGGAACGATGCGTGAGATGACACCCTTGTTGCCATGGCGGCCGGCCATCTTATCGCCGACCGACAGCTTGCGCTTCATGGCGATGTAGCACTTGACCTGTTTGATGACGCCCGGAGGAAGTTCGTCGCCCTTGCGTAGCTTGGCGATCTTCTCGTCGGTAATCTTTTCGAGCACCGAGATCTGACGCGAGGTCATTTCTTCGATTTCGTCGATTTGTTCGTTGAGTCGCGGGTCCTTTTCCTTGATCTTCATGCGCTTCAAATCGCGTGCGCGCATTTTATCGATCATGTCGCGGGTGAGTTCCGCGCCCTTGGTCAGGAGTTTCTTGTTGGTCTTTTCGTCGTGGAGATCGGCCAGGATTTCTTGGCCACCCACCAGGTTCGCCAAACGCTTAGAGCGTTCGTCGTTGAGGATGCGCTTCTCATCTTCGAGATTGCGGCGCATGCGCTCTTCCGAACCTTCCAGGATCAGCTTGGAACGTTCGTCCAGCTCAGTGCCCTTGCGAGAGAACACCTTGCAATCGACTACGATGCCTTCGATACCCGGAGGGCAATAAAGCGAGGCGTCCTTGACGTCGCCGGCCTTTTCGCCGAAGATCGCCCGGAGCAACTTCTCTTCCGGGGTCAACTGCGTTTCGCCCTTCGGCGTTACTTTACCGACCAGGATATCGCCCGGGCGGACCGAAGCGCCGACGCGGATGATGCCGCTCTCGTCGAGGTTCGTAAGGAAGCCTTCGGCAATGTTCGGAATGTCGCGCGTGATTTCCTCGGGGCCCAACTTGGTGTCGCGGGCGTCGACTTCAAACTCCTCGATGTGGATCGAGGTGTAGTAGTCTTCCTTGATCAACTTCTCCGAGACGACGATCGCATCTTCGAAGTTGTATCCACGCCACGGCATGAAGGCCACCAGGACGTTCCGTCCCAGAGCCAACTCGCCCATTTCGGTGCAAGGCCCGTCGGCTAGAACGTCGCCTTTTTTCACCCGTTGGCCCTGGAACACAATGGGCTTCTGGTTGATGCAGGTGTTTTGATTGGAGCGCTTGAACTTCGTCATCTGGTAGATATCCGCACCGACTTCGCGCGACATCTGACCTTCATGACCGCTACCGTCCACGCGAACAATGATGCGTTCGCTATCGACGGAGTCCACAATACCAGCGCGCTTGCAGAGAATGACGGCGCCGGAATCGCGTGCCGTGACGCGTTCCATACCAGTTCCGACGAACGGAGCCTCGGCACGGAGCAGCGGCACTGCCTGACGTTGCATGTTCGAACCCATCAATGCGCGGTTTGCGTCATCGTTTTCGAGGAACGGAATCAAGCTGGCGGCGACCGATACAAGTTGCTTCGGACTGACGTCCATGTACTCGATCTCTTCGACGTGCTTCAGGATGAAGTTACCGGCCTGGCGAGCGTTGACCAACTCCGGAATGATGTGGCCGTTTTCATCCAAGCCCACGTTCGCCTGCGCGACCATGTACTTGTCTTCTTCCCAGGCCGATAGATAGTCGCAATGCGCCTCAAACTCAGCCGGAATCTTCTTCCCGCCGACGTTCTTGTTGGCCTTGTCCATTTCAGCGCGGGTCATGATTTGACCCACCTTGAAATCGGTGTCGCCCGGGTTCAGAACCAGGACTTCGTCGATAACGCTGGAATCTTTCACGCGGCGATACGGGCTCTCAATGAAGCCGTAATCATTGATGCGCGCGAAGCACGACAGAGAACTGATGAGACCGATGTTCGGGCCTTCAGGAGTTTCAATCGGGCAGATGCGGCCGTAGTGCGTCGGATGGACGTCACGAACTTCGAAGCCTGCGCGTTCGCGCGACAAACCGCCTGGTCCAAGGGCCGATAGACGGCGCTTGTGCGTAATTTCGCTGAGCGGATTCGTTTGATCCATGAACTGCGACAGCTGGCTGGATCCAAAGAATTCGCGGATGGCCGCCATGACAGGCTTGGCGTTGACCAGATCGTGCGGCATGGCCGTCGACATTTCCTGGTAGACGCTCATCTTTTCCTTGATGGCGCGTTCCATGCGGACGAGGCCGATGCGGAACTGGTTTTCGAGCAACTCGCCCACCGCGCGGACGCGGCGATTGCCCAAGTGATCGATGTCGTCCACGACGCCGATGCCCTTGCGCAGCTTGAGCAGGTATTGAATGGTGTTGATGAAATCGCCTTCGCTCAGGATGCGGCGGTCCATCGGATTCTTGGTCGGATCATAATCCGCGGGCGCGTACTCCGCATTCTCGTGGATCTTGATATTGAACTTCATGCGCCCGACGCGCGAGAAATCGTACTTGCGGGCGTCGAAGAACATGCCATGGAACAACTGCGTGGCGGTGTCCACGGTCGGCGGATCGCCCGGGCGCAACTTGCGGTAGATTTCGAGCAGGGCGTCGTTCTGCTGCTTGACGGCGTCCTTCTTGAGCGTCATCGAGAGCACGTTGCCCACATCGTCAAGCTCAGGGAAGAAGATTTCGACGCTCTTGATGCCCGCGTCCATGACCTTCGCCACGATGGTCGGCGTCAGTTCATGGTTCGCTTCGATCAGAACCTCACCGGTGTCGAGATCAATGACGTCGGCTGCGACGTATGCGCCTTCCAGGTCATTCGATTCCACCTGCACCGAATCCACGCGCGCCTTCTGCATTTCCTTGAAGACGCTGTTGGTGATTTTCTTGCCTTGGGTGGCGATGGTTTCCCCGCCCTTGGTGATGGCGTAAGAGAGCTTGTGGCCGATCATGGCCTCGCTCACCTTCCACATCAGCTTGCTGTCCTTGAAAGTCACTTCGCTGCACTTGTAGAAGGCGCGCAGAATGTCCGCGTCGGTCTTCAAACCCAGCGCGCGCAGGAATACTGTCCCATAGAACTTGCGCTTGCGATCGATGCGGACGTAGAGCAGGTTCTTGTTGTCGTACTCGAACTCGACCCAGCTACCGCGATACGGAATGATCTTGCCCAGGTAGTAACCGAGGGACTGTTGGCGTTCAAAGAACACGCCCGGCGAACGGTGCAACTGGCTGACAATAACGCGCTCGGTTCCGTTGATGATGAACGTGCCGTTGTCGGTCATCAGCGGGATTTCGCCAAAGAACACTTCCTGTTCCTTGATGTCGCGGATGGTTTTGTTGCCGGTCTCGGGATCCTTGTCGAATACAGTAAGCCGTATCGTGACTTTCAGTGGAGCAGCATACGTCATGCCCCGCTCTTCGCACTCCGGCACGTCGTACTTGAGTTGCAGGCCGACGGGATCGCCGCAGCGGCTGCAGAAGGTTACGATGTTGCGGTTAAAGGTGCCGCAACGATGGCACAACACTTCACCGGTGTGGAACGGATCGGTTTGGATGGTGGCGCCGCAAGCCGGATTCTTACAAGTGGAACGCAGGTGATGCAGGCCCTTGAGGTTGCCGCACTTGCACTCCCAGTTACCGATCGCGTAGTCGACGAATTCCAACTGACTCAGGCCGCGGAAATCGGAGATCGGGAAAACGCTTTTGAAGACGCTCTCAAGGCCGGTCTCATCGCGCTCGCTCGGCAGAAGATCCATCTGCAAGAACCGCTCGTACGACTTCTTTTGCACTTCGATCAGGTTAGGGATCGGAATGGAAGTCTTGATTTTCGAAAAATCGCGGCGTTCCCGGGCTACTGGGATTCCTGTGGTGTTCATGGGTATAGGTCCTCTAATTCACCAAGCGGTTACCGGCTCACGCAAGCCAGCGTACATGACGAGACGAAGCCGAGACGGCTTCGCGAAAATAGCAATGCCCCGAGGTGCGAACACACCTCGGGCAGTTGATTCCAGCGCAGGGCATCGCTTATTAGACGACGACCCCGCAATTGTTCAGACGAAATGCCAAGCAATTCGCAGGAAGCAGAGTTCACTGTAGACGGTCCAACGTTCTTCCGGTAATCCAATGGTAACAAACGCCTTTTGACCGGTCAAACGGCGTGTCTTTGGACATGCCAAGGTGGCGAAGTTTCCTTCGCCGCCTTAACAAAAGAACGAAGAACTATTTTACGTCGACAGTGGCGCCGGCTTCGACGAACTTCTTCTTGATGGCTTCGGCTTCGTCCTTGGTCACGCCTTCTTTGATGTTCTTCGGAGCGCCGTCTACCAGGTCCTTGGCTTCTTTCAAGCCCAGGCTGGTCACTTCGCGAACAACCTTGATGACGTTGATCTTGTTGGCGCCTGCGCCCGTGAGAACAACCGTGAACTCGGTCTTCTCTTCCGCTGCCGGAGCCGCTGCACCAGCCGCCGCCGGAGCCGCCACAGAGGCAGCCGCCGCCGAAACGCCCAGCTTTTCTTCCAACATCTTCACTAGCTGCGACGCCTCGAGCAACGTCAAGCCTTGAATCTGATCCGCAATCGAATTAATGTCAGCCATGGTATTCCCTCAATCTCCCAAAAATCTTTATGCCGCCGTTAAGCGGTGAACTTGTTTTCCTTGACGCCTTGATCCACCACAACCGCCAGATTCCGAGCGACACCGTTCATCGCCGTAACCAACTGTTGCGCCGGAGCATTGATAACCCAGAGCAGCTTCGAGAAGAGCTCTTCCTTCGACGGCAGCGACGCGAGGTCTTTGATCCCCGTGACATCCACCACTCGGCCTTCCACCAAACCTGCCTTGAAGACGAACGCCGGGTTTTCCTTGGCGTACACCGTCAATGCCTTGGCCAGTGCTACCGGGTCGCCCGAAGTATAGGCGATGGAGCACATACCCTTTAATTCCTTGAGCAACTCCTCGGAGCCGGAACCAACCGAGGCCTTCGCCGCGATCGTGTTCTTGACTACCTTGTAGCTGCCGCCCGCTCCACGCACCGTCTTACGGAGCGCGAAATCCTGGGCCACGGTCATTTTCTCGTAGCCAGCCAGGAATACGGTTTCTGCTTTGTCGAGCTCGACGCGCAAGCTCGCCAGATCTTTTTGCTTTTCCGGTTTCTTTTTCATTTTGCGTCCCTATACCTGCTTGGCGTTGTAAGAGGTCACATCCAGCGACACACCCGGCCCCATAGTGGAGCAGATCGTCCCAGTCCGCACATACTTACCCTTGGCGGCCGCAGGCTTCGCCTTCACCACTGCCTGGATCAGCGCATTGGCGTTTTCAAACAACTTCTCAGTGGAGAAGCTGACCTTGCCGACACCGACGTGCACAACGCCCGTCTTGTCGACACGGAACTCGACCTTACCAGCCTTCACTTCGCGCACCGCGTTGGCGATATCCGTAGTGACGGTTCCCGTCTTCGGGTTCGGCATCAGGCCACGGGGACCCAATACTTTACCAAGGCGACCGACGCTACGCATCATGTCCGGAGTGGCGATCACGGCATCGTAATCAGTCCAGCCTTCGTTTTGAATCTTGGCTACCATGTCGTCGCCACCCACGAAATCAGCACCGGCTTCGGTGGCTTCTTTCAGCTTGTCGCCCGAGGCGATGACGAGGACTTTCTTGGTTTTGCCGAGACCGTTGGGCAGCACGATGGTGCCACGCACCATTTGATCCGCATGTTTGGGGTCAACGCCCAAACGCAGATGGAGCTCCACGGTTTCATCGAACTTGGCGAACTTGACCTTCTGCACCAGAGGCACTGCTTCCTCTAACGTGTAGGGTCGTTCTTCAACAAGCTTAGCGGCGGCAGTAAATTTCTTGCCTGATTTTCTACTCATGATTGGACTGGTCCTAACGGCTTGTCTGGGCAGAATTGCCCTCAAGCCTCCCAAAGTGGTTCAGGAATTACTGTAGCAGAAACGAAACCGACCGCGCAAGTGGTAGCCTGCGCGGCCGGGTTTGAAACAACGATTAGAACGAGAAGCGAGCGATAAACTGCCCACTGCGCGGCGTTCCGTAAGTGCCGGCGACGGCCTGGTTGCCGAACGTACCGAAACCAGCCGTGAATGCATTGGCTGAGGGCGTGCTACCCAACACCGGCGTAGGAGCGGTTGCTACGTTGCCCAACGTCGGAGTCGGAACAAACTTGCGGTTGAAGATGTTCTGGAATTCAACGCGCACCTGCAGGTTGTACCGATTCTCCGGACCGAAGCGGAAGTTGCGAGCCAAGTTGGCGTTTTCACTCGGACGACGGGCGTTGCGGAAGAACGGCAACTGGTTCGTCTGAGCAGCCCAGGTAGCATCGGGTACGTTGCTCCAGGCGAGAGGATTCAGGACCTGTGTGGTACGCGGGTCGAAACAGTGGCAGTCGATGTCCAGCGGCTCGGCGTGAATCTTTCCGTCCAGGTCCTTCCAGTTGACGGCCCAGGGGCTCATGTAGCTGCCGTCGGCGTTCTGCTTCAACTGAGCGGAACCAGCTCCGCGACCCAGCCAGCGGCTGATCGGATTCGCGGCGGCGTTGGTCGGACGGCCGAGATAAGTTGCGGTCTGATAGAAGAGGGCACCAGAGATGGCCCAATCGCGGACGGCGAAGGAGACAAACTTGTTACCCAAAACCGCCATGGAGGAGTTCGGACGCTGTACCTGATATTCAAAGGTCAAGCGCAACACCTGCGGCGGATTGGCGCCCACGATGTCTTTACCCGTGGTGGGATTGTAGATATCGAAGGTGCTCAAGTACTGCAGATTCTTCGAGAAAGTATAGTTGGCGGTCGCCTGCAATCCATGAGAGAAACGCTTGTTCACGGAAAGCTGCAGCGAGTCGTACCAGGACTTACCCATCGCGCCGGCCGGACTGAGGGCGTTGGTGTACTGCGCATAGGTCTTGATCGATTGCAGAACGGTCTGATTCCGAGGGAAGTTGCCGTACGGCAAAAACACACCCTTTGCGGCGAGCGTGGAAGAGTTCGCCAACTGTAGTTGCGTGTTCAGCAAGGTGGCATCCGCCAAGTTGCCTACGGTGAAGTTGTACTTGGAGAGCAACTGCTGGGAGATACCGTTGAAATCCTGGAAGCCGCCCGTGGCCTGCCACACGTTGCGATTGCCAACGTAAGAGGCTTCCACCACTAAGTCGCGAGTGATTTCGCGCTGTAAGGTGAGATTCCACTGATAGGTGCGATCGGGACGTCCGGCGTTCGGATCGATGAATTGAGGCGAGGTGCCTACTTGTCCTACGGGCAAACCGGTACCCGAGAGGTAAACCGGCCAAGCCGGCTGCAAGCTGGAAGGAATTCCGTCCTTCAATTTGAAGGTATCGAAGCCGGCTGCCGGCGTTGCAGTGGAGGCAGAATTGATGACCGATCCGCCTGCCGCGGTACCGGTGGAATTATACGCCAGGCCGATGCCGCCGCGCAGAACCGTCTTGGAATTCAGGGTATAGGCGACGCCAATGCGCGGACCGATGCCGTAAGGATAGTTCCGTGCGAAGTTGCAGTTGCAAGTGGATTCATAAATAGCTCCACCTGGATGGCCGTCAGCGGAGGTGTTCGGGGTGGTGAGACTCAAGGCACCCAAGCGACCGTAGTCTTCTTTGGGATACGTACCGTAATCCCAGCGCAAGCCGAGGTCGACGGTCAAGTTCCGGCGCACGCGCCAGCTGTCCTGAATAAAGGTACCCCATTGTTGCTTGGTGCGACGATAGACGGCCGGCACGTTGAGGGTGGCCGTCCGGACACTTCCCATGAGGAAGTTTGCAAACGTGAAGCCGATATTCGAGTTACCCGAGAAGCCCGTCGTGTTGATCAACGCGGGATTCCAGGTGAGACCTTGCCCGGTGAAGGTGTAATTACCGTTAGTGGCACCAAATCCGAAATTAGGCAGCATGTCCTGACGGAAATCACCGCCAATCTTGACGGTGTGATTGCCACGCAGCCACGTGAGCGTCTGAGTCATGGACGGGCGCCGTTCCGCATTGCCGGTTTGGCCAGGCGTTCCGAGTACATTGAGGCCACCGGTCGCCGGAGTCAAGTCCGCACCGAGGTTAAACAGCGGGAAGTTCTTGTTCGCCGTGGCGCCACGCAGTCCGATATCGGTAAATGCGTTGTAGTCCGTATCCTGAGGGCGCGTATTGAAACTGAACATCGAGTAACCGACGCCCACATGCCAGTTCATGGTCGGGCTGATCGTGTAGTCAAAGTTCGCACGATAGGAAGGACCCTCCTCGAAAGTACCCGTATTGCGGGAGATCAGCGAGGGGAAGCCCTCAGCCAAGCCACCCAGGGCCTGCACGGCGGAATCGGTCTTATTGGAAGTGTAGGTAAACGACAGACGGGCCTTGGAGCCCAGGTTCTGATCGAGCTTCAGAGCCGGCGAGCTGGTGATGCGCGACGACGTGAACGGATTGAAATAGTTATTGATCAACGCCGTGCCTTGGTTCGGTAGCGGCACGTACTTGGTCAGAACGGCCACGGCCACCGGATCGAACAAGGACGTCGGAATGACGTTCCCCACAAATGGAGTGCGAACGTTGAGGACGTTTCCGTTGCCGCCGCAGTCAGGCGACGTGGCTGCATTGCAGCTCACCTGCGTGGTGGAGCGCGGATCGTAGACCGTACCCAATTTCACAACGTTCCCGTAAGGGTCGACATAGTCCCGCACGACGCCGCCGGCATTCAAGCGCAGGTTGGCGCTGCCCGAGGCCGCGAACAAGCCACTGAAATCGCCAGTGCGGTAGGCTTGCGTCGGAACCGTCGGGTAGGTAAAGGTGGTCTGCCGTTGCGTGTCGCGGTACTGTTCCCAGTTGAAGAAGAAGAAGCTCTTGTTCTCACCGTTATAGAGGAAGGGGATCTTCACCGGTCCGCCGATGTTGAAGCCATAGTCGTGGCGGCGCACGCGATTCTTGAGTTGGTTGGCCGAATCCTTGGAATTTAGAATTTCGTTGACGGCATAGTCATAAACGGTGCCGTGAAATTTATTGGTGCCGGATTTGATCGACACATTGAAGACCGCGCCCGAGGCGGAACCGAACTCGGCGCTGATGTTACTGGTCTGCACTGCGACTTCTTCGACAGCGTCGGGGCTGGGCTGGGTGCGGGTAGTGATGCCGGCGAAGCTGACTTGGCCGAGGATTTCACCGTCCAGGCGGTATTGAATGGTGTTCTGTCCCTGTCCGTTCACACGGGTGGCCACAAAGTTCTGGATCACACCGGGGAGGATATTGCCCAATGCGAACGGGTCGCGCACGAAGGTGCCAACCGGCAGCAACGGTAGATTCTGAATGGTCCGAGGCGTGATGTTCTTGGTCATCGTGCCGGTATCGGTCTGGAGCAGGGTTGCTTCCGCCGTCACCGTCACGGACTCAGTAGTCGCGCCGACTTCCAACTGCACGTCCAAACGTTGCGTCTGCGCTGCAGCGATCGTGTAGCCCGCGCGGCGGTACGTCTTAAATCCGCTCTTCTCAATTACGATTTCGTAGTCGCCCGGACGCAACTGCGAGAGGTTGTAGTTGCCCGTGTCTGACGTGGCACCCGAAACAACGGTTCCGGTGGCCACCTGCGTGGCTTGCACGTTCGCATCTGCCATTACGGCTCCGGTTTGATCTGTGACCGTGCCGGTCAAGGTAGCCAAGCCGGTCTGCGCGGAAAGCATGAGCGCAGAGCAACCCAACAGTAGAAATAGGGACAACAAACGACTCTTCATAAGACCCTCCAAAGCAACGATAGACCCAACTCGGCCAAGTGGCCGATCTACGTTATCCTACTGGACCAGGCACAAAGAGTCAAGGTAACCAGATTGATACACCGCGCTTATCTGGTTGATAGACCAAGGCGAAAGCTATTGTCCAAAATAGCCAGCAGCCAGCTCGGGCTTCTGTTCCAGCGCCTGCCGCCAGTACGACCGAGCCTCGTCCACCTCGCCCTTGGATTTCAGCGCGTGGCCAAGGTTGAGCAGCGCCTCGGCGAAGTTGGGACGCTCCTGCAGCGCCTCATGATACAGCTTGATGGCATCGTCGGTGTTGCCGGCGCGTTGCAGTAGCAGTCCGGTGTTGTAGAACAGTTCCGGAGTGCGCTCGCCAACTTCGATCAGCTTGGCTTGCAGTTCCAGCGCCTGATCCAGTTCTTCGCGTTCGATGGCCATGGCGGCTAGGCCGCGCAGGGCATCGACCGAGCCGGGTTCGGTTTCAAGCACAGCCTGGAAGGACTTCGCCGCGCCGTCATGATCGCCCAGCTTCCATTGCGCCAGGCCCAGGTTCAACTGCGCTTCCGGCCACGGAGAACGCTTGCGGGTGCAGGTTTCGAACGCCTCGGAGGCAGCTCTATAGTCGTTGCGTTGCAGCCGCAGGTAGCCCAGACGGAACCAGGCATCTTCCCATTCCGGATTGCGGGCCAGGAGCTTGGAATATAGGCGCTCGGCTTCTTCCTTCTGGTCCTGCTGTTCCAGCACACTAGCCAGGTTATAGATGACATCGCCCAGGTCCGGTGCGATTTGCAGAGCCCGTTCGTAGGATTCACGCGCGCCCTTGAGGTCACCCGCTTCCTGGCGCACGATGCCCAGATTGACGTGGGCTTGCTTGGCGTCCGGACGGATGCGGACCGCCTCGCCATACGCCTTGCCTGCTTCTTCCTGACGGCCGCACTTCTGTTGCGCGACGCCCAGGTTGAACCAGCGCTCAAAGTGGTCCGGAGTGAACTCGGTGAGCTTGGTGCAGAACGTCGACGCGGCTTCGTAGTCGCTGGTGTGGAACGCGCAGGTCGCCAGACCTTCCAAAGCCGCCTGCGAATGCGGACGCTGCGTCAGCAGCTTCTCGGAGTAGTTCTGAATGGCTTCGTAGTCCTTGCGCGCCATGCCGATGGTGATCAGGTTCACTAGGCATTCTTCCGACTGCGGGTTCTTCGCGAGGATGCCTTGGTAGATGCTGCTGGCTTCGTCGAACTTCCACAACAATTGCAGAGCCACGGCCTTGCCGAACAACGCGGTTTCGTGCCCCGGCTGCTGCTTGAGCACGTTGTCGAAACAAGCTGCGGCCGGCTCCGGCTTCTCTTGGTGCAACAGACAAATGCCCAGCCCGAGGTTCGCCTCAAGACGCTGCGGATCGCTGTCAATCGCCTTCTGGAAGCAATCGGTGGCATCCTGCCAGCGGCCCAGCTTTTCGTAGCAAATGCCCAGGTTGAAGTTCGCGGTCGGATGCGAGGGCGCCATGGCGAGCAGCTTCTCGTAAGTTTTCAACGCGTCCGGATACTGTTCCAGTTCGAACTGCAGATGGCCCTTGGCCGCCAATACCTCGGCGGTCTCTTCGCCATTTTCCACAGCGAGATTCAGTTCCGCCAAAGCCTCGGTCCGCTTGCCATCCAAATGCAGCGAGACAGCCCGCGCCAGCCGGGGCGAGGACGATGCCACGCTCGCTTCGTTGTTCTTTGCTTTACGTCCGCTCATAGTTGTTTTGCCTTCCCCGATGACTTGTCTTGAAATTTATTACGGAGCCAGGTACGCAAACAGCCGTCCCAGCATGTCGTACTGGTGGGTGATCTGCACCCATCCGATGCGGCTTTGTTCGCCGCGATTTGTGAAAAAACCTACGCCACCGCGCTTCAAGCGCGGCTCGTTCCAGCTATCGATCATCTGGCCTTGAATCACCAGCGAGTACCGATCGCCCTGCATTTCCATGCTCACCCGGTACAACGAATCCGTCCGCGCGGCGAACGTCACCGGCGTGTCTACTCTATCCATCGGCTGTCCATTGATCACCGCGTAGCGAACAATGCCCATTTGCGGAACCGGCCCGTCTTTTACGACCACCAGCTTGACCACGTAGTAGTTCTGGAAATCCACGGCCCGCGCCACCCAGCTGAGCGCGCCTTTGTCGATGGCTCCCAGAAACTGGAATTCGTAATCGGTCAAGCCCAGCGACGGCTGATACAACGCCACACGCCCCGGTTGTACAAACCCCGCCTGATCGAAGGACCATTCCGCAGTCGACCCGCTGTGGCTCATCCAGTTATCGAGTCCCTGGCGGAAGTTCTCATCCAGGCCCACCGCGGCCCGTTCCGACATGCTCTTGCGCAAAGTCGCCATTTGCGTATCCAGCACTTCTTTGAACTGGCCCGTCATCGCACCCGGATCGGTCTGCGCCTGCACGCTCACCTTCGGCAACGAAGGATGGAACGCCAGCCCTAATGCGATCGGCACGGCGAAGAGCAGCATCTTCAGATCGCGTGGCGCATGGTTCCAGAAGTTCGCCACACCGGCAGCCAGGTTGCGTGCCGAATGCGCCTCACCCTGCAAAATCGCTCCGTGGACTTCCGGCATCCCATCGAACCGATATTTCGGCGAGATGGGCGTGAGCTTGGCTTGCGGGAGGATCGCTTCGCCCTGCAGCGGAGCAGCCACAAATCCGGGCCGCAAACGAACGTCCCCTGCGTGCGCCTGCATCTTTTCTGCCACATCCAGACGAAACACCTTGCTCGCTTGCGAGCGAATTTCAAACGACGGCACCGGAACACGGCGCTGGGCCGAATCCGGCAGCCGTAGCGAGATTTCCGCGACGAACGCCTGGTAGCTAACCGGCCGGTTCGACGGGTTCTCTGCCCCGCCCCGCGGTTCGCAGGCCGATAGCGACAGCAGCGGCGCGCAAGCGGTGTGAGCGATCAGATCGGAGATCGAATCTCCCGACGCCGACGGCATCCGCAGCAGCCCCAGCGAAGGCGCGGCCGCGCGTGGATTGATCGAAGTGGCATTGCCCGCCACGATCGCCCGCAACTCGCGAGCCTCAATGCCGCTCGACAAGCCTAACAATCCTGCCGGCGTAGAAAGAGACAACAGCGGCGCAACCGGGACAAACCCGCTGGGCCGTTCCGCGGATACAACAGGGAACTCCACCGACTCACTGGCGTCAAAGACTGGACCACGAACGTCAGCCGCAAGCGGTCCAGCCAGGGACAGCAACCTGGACTCCAGCGGTAACTCTTCACGGACCCGAGTCGCACCTTGCGCCTGTGGCTGCGCTAGCGCCGCTGCCGGAAACTCTGCGGCATCATAGGCGATGCGCTTCCAAACACTGCTATCGACGGCGCTGGGCCCGGCCAGGGAGAACAACGTCTCGGCCAGCGGGAAAGCTTCCTGCTCCACTCGCTCCAGCACATCGCCGC
Source organism: Bordetella parapertussis (assembly GCA_943328975.2). Classification (GTDB taxonomy): domain Bacteria; phylum Acidobacteriota; class Terriglobia; order Bryobacterales; family Bryobacteraceae; genus Palsa-187. The sequence goes on from CALQCC020000011.1 coordinate 46,710, forward strand.
ACGGAGCCAGAGCGCGCCGTAACTCGCGCACTTCCCGGATCGAAAACGCCACCGGCTGGATCAGCCGCCTGAACGCCATGGCCCCGCCCGGCACGATTTCTCGCAAAGCCAGCGGACCGCCCACAGTGAGTTTCGGCGTCGCGCGCGCCAGCAAGTCGGGTGGATTGACCACCAGCCGCTCGCCCACGATCTCCACCAAGGATGCAGGGATGCTAGCAGGCAATGGAACCGAGGCATTCGCGGGTCCCAGAGCAACAATCCCAGCTAGACTACCGAATTCGACCCCTGCAGCATTCCCGAATTCGCGGCTTGGCTTGGATGCGCGCCACTGGACTTCATACTCGACCGGGTCCACCACCAGGATCGTGGCAGAGGGAGGCGGGATAGCGTGGCTCGAAGCGGACTGGAGTTGCAGTCCTTGCAGCGCGGGGATCCGCTCTGAGTCAGGCTGCGTTACCGAGGCTCGAGCCTCCACCAAACGCGGCGGGGGAACCGCCATCGGACCCAGAATCGATTCAATGGGTGCCGCAGTCTTGTACGCCTGCAACGCGTCATGGGTCCGGTGCAGGACCTCGACCGCCAGTTGATCTTGTTCTTTCCAATACGATTCCTGGTGCGCTTTGGAGCAGAACTGTCCCTGGGCAAGCTTCCGGAACAGCGGAAGTTTTCCGTCACAAAAGAGACAACGTGTATCGTCAGACCACGACATTGTCCCCATCGTACGGCCAACTAAGGGAGAATACTACGCAGTGAAAACCTTAAGTACTGGAAAGTTTTACAACTTCCGTACTAAGTTATTCACTCAGGGAAGTCAGGTCCGCGGGGAAGCGGCCTTGGGCCAGAGTAAGGCAAGCATTCTCTTCACCCAGGACGCCAAGTCGAGGCTGAAGGAACTCGTTTCCGGCTTGTCTAACTGCGCGAGCGACTCTCCGAAATGGAACGAGGCTGGTTCCGACCGCGCTGGGGGTTGCTGAGCGTAGACTGGGGTGTCCTCGAAGACTTCCTCTTCCAGCGTCTCATCGTCGGCCCAGACTTCCGGATCGGCCTCATCCCACTGAGGTAAGAGAGCCGCCGCAGCGACATCAAATTCCCGGGATTCATTCTCGAAGGCCAGTTCTTCGATTTCCACGGCAGGGGCGAGAACTGGTTCCGTTACAGGTTGCCTGCGTACGGAGGGCCCAAGGATGTCTTCTATCGACGATCCCACCGGCTGGTAGGCTTTCAACGCGTCATGGGTCCGATGCAAAACCTCTACCGCGAGCTGGTTTTGCTGCTGGCGGAATCCCTCTTCATGCTCGACGGAGCAGAACTGCCCCTTACCGAATTTGCGATAGATCGGAATTGCGCGGCCGCAAAACAAACAATCCGTGGTGTCGGTCCATGCCATCACCACCATCGTACGGCGGCGCCAAAGGAGATACTACGGGGTGAATCCCTAAAACAAACGGGGGAAAGCCACACTTTTGAACTAAGGTGCGACCTTAGACTCCCCAGCAGTAGTCTTCCACGGCCCGATCAATGCCGTCGTCTTTTTCGGTGAGACGCATCAGTTCCAGGCGCAGCGCGTCGGTCAGTGCGAACCAACTGGCTTCGATCACATTTTCGGAAACGCCGACCGTTGCCCAGCTCTTCTTGTGATCCGACCATTCCACCAGCACGCGCACACGAGCCGCAGTGCCCTTCTTGTTATCCAACACGCGGACCTTATAGTCGGTGAGCCGCACGTTGGCGATGTCCGGGTACAGACCCGACAAACACTGGCGCAGCGCCAGATCCAGCGCGTTCACCGGACCGTTGCCCGGAGCGGTAGCGGAATGGATGCCGTCCTGCGCCTTCAATGTAACCGTCGCTGTAGAGCCGGTGTTGCGCGACGTGGTCTCGTAACTGACCACCTCGAACATCTGCACGCCAGGATTCAAGGCCTGCCGCACGACCAATTCAAACGTGCCCTCGGCTGCTTCTAGTTCGTAGCCCTGGAATTCCATCTGCTTGATACGGTCGAGTAGCTCGCGCCGGGCGGTATCGTCCAAGCGGTCTTCGAGACCATGCTGTTTCAGCTTGTAGAGGACGTTGCCCTTGCCCGAGAGATCGCTCAGCAGCACACGCTGCCGGTTGCCCACCAGCTTGGGAGAGATATGTTCGTAGGTGGCGGAATCCTTCAGCACCGCACTGACGTGTACGCCGCCCTTATGGGCGAAAGCGCTATGTCCCACGTAAGCCTGATCGTTGCGCATCGGCAAGTTCGCCAGTTCCGCGATGTAACGGGCGGTGCTGGTGAGATGCTGCAAACGTTCGCGACCGATGGTCGTGTGGTCCATCTTCAACTCAAGGTTCGCGATGATCGAGATCAAATTCGCGTTGCCGCAACGTTCGCCATAGCCGTTGGTGCAGCCTTGCACGTGCGCGAAGCCGCGATCCACTGCCGCCAGTGCGTTCGCCACCGCAAGTTCGCAATCGTTATGGGTATGGATGCCGAGCACGCCATCGAAACGGCGCCGGATATCCGCGCAGATCTCCGAAAGCTTGCTGGTCAACATGCCGCCGTTGGTATCGCACAGACACAACACGTCCGCGCCGGCCTTCTTCGCAGCTTCCAAAGTGCGCAACGCGAAGTCGCGATTTTTTACGTAGCCGTCAAAGAAATGCTCGGCGTCGTAGACAACTTCCCGCCCGTGCTCTTTGAGGTAGCGAACGGTGTCGGTGATGATTTCGATATTTTCTTCTTCCGTGATGCCCAGAGCCCTGTGCACGTGGAGATCCCAGCTTTTGCCGAAGATCGTGACCACAGGAGTCTCCGCCGCCAGCAGCGCATTGACGCTGGCGTCGTCTTCCACACGGTTGCGCGCGAACCGTGTTGCGCCGAAAGCGGCCAGCCGGGCGTGGTGCAACTTCTCACCCTTAGCTTGCTCGAAGAACTCTTTGTCCTTCGGATTCGAGCCTGGCCAGCCGCCTTCAATATAGTCAATACCAAGCTCGTCCAACTTATGCATGACCAGGATTTTATCCTCGGCCGAAAAGCTGACGGCTTCGCCTTGCGTGCCGTCGCGGAGAGTGGTATCGAACGTGAAAACGCGCATTATTTAAAACAAGCCTAGCGTCTGTTTACGCTACGCCTGCCTCCTTCTTTTTCTTTAGGAACGTCATCATTTTACGCAGCTCGGCGCCAACGGTTTCGATTTGTTGGTTCTCCTGCGCTGCGCGCATGGCCAGGAACTTCTTGCGGCCGCCTTCTTTGTTCTCCGCCATCCATTCGCGAGCGAACTGCCCGGTCTGGATCTCGCTGAGAATCTTCTTCATCTCGGCGCGCGTGGCGTCGGTCACAACGCGCGGGCCACGGGTATAGTCGCCGTATTCCGCAGTGTCCGAAACCGAGTAACGCATGTAAGTGAGACCGCCCTCATAGATGAGATCGACGATCAGCTTCACTTCGTGTAGGCACTCGAAGTACGCCATTTCCGGAGCATAACCGGCATCGACCAGGGTCTGGAAGCCGGCGCGGATCAATTCGCTGACGCCGCCGCACAGAACAGCCTGTTCGCCGAAGAGATCGGTTTCGGTCTCTTCCTTAAAGGAGGTTTCCAGAATACCGGCGCGCAGGCAACCGATTCCGGCACCGTAGGCGAGCGCGTTCTTCAACGCATTGCCGGTCGCATCCTGATGGATGGCCACCAAGCCGGGGACGCCCTGGCCTTCGGTGAACACTTCGCGAACGCGATGGCCCGGGGACTTCGGGGCGATCATGGTCACGTCCACATCCTTCGGCGGAGTGATGAAGCCGAAGTGAATATTGAAGCCGTGCGCAAACATCAGCGTCTTGCCGGCCGTCAGGTGCTGCTCAATATCGCTCTTGTAGATATCGCTCTGCACATGGTCCGGGACCAGCATCATGATGACTTGGGCGGCCTTGGCCGCGTCCGCCACGGAGAGAACCTTCAAGCCGGCGGCTTCCGCCTTGGCCTTGCTCTTGCTGTTCGCCGCCAAACCGACGACGACGTCCACGCCTGAATCCCGCAGGTTCATGGCATGTGCATGGCCTTGGCTGCCGTAGCCGATAATGGCGCAGGTCTTGCCTTTGAGCAGTCCCAGATCACCGTCTTTTTCGTAGTAGCGCGTAATCATTAGTTTGTGTATTTACTCCGTGGTAACAGTCTCTTGCGTCTCCAGATGCTCTTTTCGCACCGGCGGCGCCAACTTCAATTTCTTCGGCTCCATCGAAACCGCGACCAGTCCGGACCGCGTCACTTCGACATCGCCATAGCGTTCAATCACGCGGATGAACGAATCCAACTTCTCCGGATCGCCCGTTGCTTCTAGTGCGAATCCGTCCACCGAACTCTCCACCGCGCGGGCCCCGAAAATATCGGCTTCCTTGAGGATCGTGGTGCGGTCTTCCTTAGAGGATCGCACGCGCACCAGCACCAATTCACGGCGCACTGCCGGGGCCTCGGTCAAATCGGTCGCCTGCAGCACGTTGATCAATTTGTTGATCTGCTTGATCACTTGCGCGCACTGGTTCGGTTCCACGTCCACAGTGATGCTCATCCGCGACAACTCCGGATCCAGCGTACGTGCGACCGTCAGGCTTTCAATGTTATACCCGCGAGCCGACAACACGCCTGTCACACGCATCAGCGCACCGGGTTTGTTCTCGACCAGCAGTGAAATTAGTTGCAGCATGTTCTCTCTCTTAGACCTCGACTGGCTGCGGCGGAGCCAGCACCATTTCGTTGAGCGCGCCACCTGCGGGAACCATCGGGTAGACGTTTTCGAACGACGTCACCTTGACGTTTAACAGGTACGGACCCGGATGATCCACAGCCGCTTGCAACGCCGCGCGCAGTTCGCTCGGCTTCTCGACCGTCTTGCCGGTGAAGCCATAGGCTCCGGCCAACTTTTCGGGATCGGGGAAGCCTTCCAGCAACACCGAACTCATGCGGTTGTTGTAGAACAGTTCCTGCCACTGGCGAACCATGCCCAGGTAGCCGTTGTTCATGATGATGATCTTGATAGGCAGCTTGTTGTTGGCGATGGTCCCCAGTTCGGGGATCGACATCTGGAAGCCGCCATCACCGGCCACGGCAAACACCAGCTTTTCAGGTTGTGCGAACTGCGCACCCACGGCGGCGGGTACACCGAAGCCCATGGAACCGAGGCCGCCGGAGTTGATCCACAAGCGCGGCTCGTTGAAGCGAATTAATTGCGCGCACCACATTTGATGCTGACCGACGTCACTGCAGACGATCGCGTTGCCGCCGGAGATCCGATCGATCTCGGCCATGAGGTGCTGCGGCTTGATCTCTTCGGAGGAGAACTCGGGCACCAACGGATGCTCGGCTTTCCACTCGCGCACTTGCGACCACCAGGCCTTGCGAGCTGCCGCATTCTTCGGACGCATCTCATCGGCCAGTTCGCGAACGTTCTCGGTCAACTTCTCTAACACGCGCTTCACGTCACCGACGATCGGAATGTCCGCCAAGCGATTCTTGCTGATCTCCGCCGGATCGATGTCCACGTGGATGATGCGCGCATGCGGAGCGAACGCCGCCAAGCGGCCCGTCACACGATCGTCGAAGCGAACGCCCAGGCAAACAAGAAGGTCCGACTCGGTCATCGCCATGTTCGCGGCGTAGCTACCGTGCATGCCAGGCATGCTGATGTAATTCGGATGCTCAGACGGCATCGCACCCAGGCCCATCAAAGTGCAGACCGACGGGATGTCGGCAAACTCGACGAACTCGCGCAGTTCCTTCGAGGCGTCCGATGCCAGGACTCCCCCGCCCGCGTAGACCATGGGACGTTCTGCTTCCCACACCATCTGCGCCGCGCGCCGGATCTGGCCTGCGTGGCCGTCCATGCTGATCTTGTAGCCCGGCAGGTGAATCGTCGTAACCGGCGTGTAGTGCCCCTGCGCCTGGAAGACGTCCTTGGGGATATCGACCAGCACCGGTCCCGGGCGGCCCGAGGAGGCAATGTGGAATGCTTCGTGAATGATCTGCGGCAGTTCCGCCAGATTCTTCACCATGAAGTTGTGCTTGGTGCAAGGCCGCGTGATGCCGAACGTGTCGGCTTCCTGGAAGGCGTCACTACCGATGAGCTTCGTGGAAACCTGACCCGTGATCGCGACCACTGGGATCGAATCCATCAACGCGTCGACCAGAGCCGTGATCAGGTTCGTCGCGCCCGGACCCGAGGTCGCGCAGCAAACGCCGACTTTGCCCGTCGCCCGAGCATACCCCTGCGCCGCGAAACATGCGTTCTGTTCATGCCGCACCAGGATGTGCCGGATCTTGGAATCGTACAGCGCATCATATAAAGGAAGCGTCACGCCCCCGGGGTAGCCAAAGAAGGTGTCCACCTTCTCCCGGATCAGACACTCCAAAACGATTTCCGCGCCAGTCATCAATCGAGCCATACAAGTCTCCTAATTACAACAGCGTACTCACAACAAAGCCTACACAACAAAAAAGCCACTGTCCGGGGATTCTGTTTTCCCCGCCAGTGGCCAAGATCCGTATACTACGAACTCGTCCGTTCAGGCGGGGCCGGGTACGACCCCTACAATAATAACGGTTCGCAGCAATACTTCGACGGAAGTGACTTTAATGAGGGCCTGGTTGGGATTCGTGAAAGTCATCGTCCGTCTTATTGTTCTTAGTCTACAGGGTAAGCAGGGCAAATGCAAGACGGATAATCGATGATAAATATTTATAGAGGCATTGGAGCGTTTGTCCGCACGCTGACGCGTGGCGGTTCTGTATCCACAACTGTTCGCACAGAGCCGCGACCGTGAGGGAGCGGACAGACGCCCTACCTCGGAGCCAAGTGCTGCGGGTAGTGGTCGCTTTCGCAGACCATCTCCTGGACCTCTTCACCCGGCGCGAGATCCCACACCACATGCCAGGTCCACGGCTTGGCGAACGCCCCAGGATCTTCAATCGTAATGTCCTTCTCCATGTGCCCCAGGTCCGTACGTCGATAACGTTGCACCACGTGCAGCGCCTCCGTGTGCGGGAAGATGCCGACCCAACTGCGATCGTGGAATCCAATCGTGTCCACCACCAACGTATCGCCGTCCCAATGCCCGATGGAGTGCCCCATCCAAGAAGGATCGATCACCTTAGGATGGTCGCGCCCGTCGAGGAAGACTTGATGGACACCGGGAAGATTGCCCTCCCACAGAATGATCATGAGTCCGGGACTCTGAACAAGTTTGTATAAGAACGGATCCTTCAAAATCGGATCGCCCGGCAAACAGAACGACGACGGATGATCGCGCCCTCCGTCGGCCGCCCGCTGCTGGAACAGAGCGTCGGCCCATGGCAAGAGCATCGGCTGTTCCCCGCTGCCCGGCAACCCGAGCCACACGCCTGAAAAGTCTGGCTTCCCGTCGGCCGTGCGCGGCACCGGACCAGAAGGCGCGGGCGAGCGGCTGCGAACAATGATCGCAATGTCGTCTCCAGGAGTGCCGAGGTTCCCTCCCCACGGCATCGCAATATCGAGCCGCTGGACTTGTCCCGCTTGAATCGAGATGCCCGCTTGTGAGAACCGCTTGAACGTAAACCCGATGGTAGGGATCGTCAAATCGTAGGTGCCCGCCGGTAACCCGGACAGAGTGTAGCTTCCGTCAGCAATGCTGGACGCTTGATACACGGCACCGGTCGTAGTGTTCTTGAATTGCACCGACGCGGTGGCCACCGGACCATTGTTCGGATCGGTGAGTCTCCCTCTGATCGCGCCGGTATCACTTTGCGCGAAAGCGGAAGCGCTGCAGAGAGACAGAATGAGCGCGATGGCTCCGGGCCGTAACATGCAACCATCCTACAACACGGCTTCTGTGTCACATTAGAACGGTGACTCTAGTCAGCATCCTCCGCTGGGCCGTAGAGCTCGTCTATTTTCGCTTGTTGCTGGGCGCAGGACTGACGTTCAAGAAAAGCACCAGAGCCGGCTTGGGAAGTCTGCCCATGGTCGCCACCTTCTGGATCTTGATGGTGCAAGTTCAGCGGGCGCAACCGTTTCTCCCGCTCGCAATTCCCGGAGCCGCTTTCCTTGTAGGCTCGCTTGTTCTCTTTCAATGGGCCTCGAACTCTGTGCGCGGCAAATTCTTTTCCTACATCGGCGATAGCGATACACCGCAGTTCGTCTTTCAAGGCGGACCCTTTGCCTACATCCGCAATCCGTTCTACACGAGCTACATGCTCGCTAATATCGCCGTCGCTGTCATGTATCCCAACTGGATCACTGCGGCAACAACGCTCGCGGCTTTCGCGATCTTCTGGCGAGCCGCGGCCTACGAAGAACGCAAGTTCGACAAGAGTCCGTGCGCGGCGGAGTACCGCGCTTACCTCACGCGCACGGGACGCTTCTTCCCCAAGCTGTAAGTGATCTACAATTGCCAGATGCCCGTCTATCGCGTCCGATGGATTGCCCGTGGAGATCGCACCCAACCGCGTAACACGTATCTCGCCGCCACTGACCCCAACGAAGCGATCGGTGGAGCACTCGACGTCCACAATCCCACCGAAGGGGACTTCGAGATCCAATCCGTGACCGACGTTTCGGATTACCGCCCGCAGCTAGATCCGGACGAGGACGAGTAGGACGCCATTTCTGCATAGGAGGTCGTAGCATGAGAATCCTGTTCTTTGCCGCAGCACTCTGGGCCGTTCCGGCTGGTGCGCAGGCGCCACCGTCTCCCGCGAAACCGAAGCCCCCGGTCGCGCCCCGCGTTGTTCCGCCCGCGCGCATTCGAGAATTCAAAGCCGACACGACGTCGCTGCAACCTGGCCAATCGGCAACGCTTCTCTGGACCGTGGAAAATCCCACCACGACCACCATCACCGGACTGGGCGAAGTCGCCGCCGTCGGCAATCGACGTGTGACGCCGCAGGCGACAACAACCTACACACTCACAGTGCGTGGACCCAATGGGGAAGAATCGAAGTCGATCACGATCAATGTCGCGGGCACCCTAGCCGTGGGCATCGTGGGGGATCCCGGCGCGCCGAAGCCCACCCCGCGCATGGCCGATGGTCATCCCGACCTCACCGGCATCTATAACCCCGGTTCCTTTTCCCAGATGTTCGGCGGACGCACCACGCGCGGCCAGAACGATCCGTTCACTGGCAAGTTGAAACCCGGTGCAGAGAAATTCAAAGTGGTCCGCGGCCCCGACGATCCAGGGCTCTACGCCAACTGCATGCCCACCGGGGTTCCGTTGGCGTACTTCGTCCCCTACCAGTGGCAGATCGTGCAAGGCCGCGACTCGGTCGTGATCATGTACGAATACCCGCACCTGTTCCGCGCCATCCCCATCGCCAGTGCAACCAACCCGGCGGAACATCCGGTGGACCCCGATCCCACGTGGATGGGGAACTCCGTCGCGCATTGGGAAGGCGACACGCTAGTGGTGGACATCGTCGGCTTCAACGACAAAACCGAACTGCCCGGCGGCTTCCGCCACACTGAAGACTTACACGTAGTGGAGCGTTTCACGCGCACCAGCTTTGATAACCTCGACTACGTTGCCACCATCGAAGATCCCAACGTCTTCGTGGAACCGTGGAAGATCGAACGCGGGTTCCCCTTGCGGCCTGACCTGCAAGCAGTCTCCGAATTCGTGTGCGAAAATAACCGGGACTACACGCCGTTCTTCGAGAAGAAATAGGAGCCTGTGATGAAAACGTTTCTTTGTGCCGCACTGCTTTCGACCGTGATGTTTGCTCAGGCCCCGCCGCCCACGGCCGCGCCTGCGAAACCGGTGCGTATCCAGCCGCCCGCGCGCATTCTGGAGTTCCGCGCACAACAGACTTCCGTGCAAGCGGGCCAGCCAGTGATGCTGATTTGGGCGACTGAAAATCCCAACAGCGCAACGATCGCTCCGCAGCCGGGTCGCGTGACGCCGCGCGGCAGCCAGGCCGTCACGCCGACCGCGACAACAACATACACGCTCACCGTCACCGGCCCGAACAATCAGACTGAGACACGCCAAGTCACCGTGAATGTCACTGGCAGCGTTGCCACCAGCAGCGCCGCGGCAGCCAAGCATCCCGATCTATCCGGCGTCTACAATTTCGGCGGAGGCGCCCCCGCAGGTCGCGGAGGTCCGGCTCCCGCTGGTCCCGAACTGAAGCCCGGCAAAGAGAACTTCCGCGTGGTGCGCGGACCCAACGACGCCGGCTACCTTTCTGACTGCATGCCCGTCGCCGGACCCGCCGCCTACAGCGTGCCCTATCCGTTCCAAATTCTCCAGAACGACACCTTCGTCGTCATCTTCCACGAATATCCCGGCACCTTCCGCATCATTCCGACCAACGGTGGCGTGCATACGGTGGACCCGGACCCGACTTGGCTCGGCGAGTCCATCGGCAAGTGGGAAGGCGACACGCTGGTGGTGGACGCCATCGGTTTCAACACGCGCACGGAACTCAACAGCATGAAACATTCCGAAGCGCTGCACATCGTCGAGCGTTTCAAGAAGGCGAGCGACGGCTCGCTGGAATACGAAGCGACGCTCGAAGACCCGGAAGTCTTCGTTCGCCCCTGGACCGTCACGCGCACATTCCCCTTGCGGGCCGATCTCAAGAAGATCGATGAATTTGTCTGCGAGAACAACAAGGACTACAAAGAGCTCTTCGTAACGCCCACCAAGTGATCGAGAACAGCTGGGTCTTCCCCGCCTTGGAGGCCCTGCACGTCATCGGGCTGGCCTTGCTGGTGGGCAGCATCGTGCTCGGTGACTTGCGCACGCTCGGGTTGACCAACTCCGCGCCGTCGGAACGCATCCAGAACATCGGCTTTTGGCTGATGGTGTTAACCGGACTTCCGATGTTCGCAGCCGGCGTGGACCGGTATCGCGAGAACCCCGCGTTCGTGGTGAAGATGGCCTTGCTGGTCATCGTGCTGGCGATTCCCAAGAAGCCGACTCGGGCCCACGCGATCTTCTCGCTAGCACTGTGGACGTTGATCGTAGTTGCTGCCAGGGCGGTCATCGACTTCGATGTCTGAGTTCATCGCGATCTGGTACCAGCCCCTGCTGGGAGCGCTGCACATGCTGGGGATCGCCTGGTTCGGGACGACACTACTGATCGAGGCACCGCTTCTACGCCGGATCGGGGTGCTCTGGATGGTCGCGACCGGTGCGCTGCTGTTCGCGGTCAACGCCGAGCGCGTCTATGCGAGTACGTCGTTCCGCATCAAGCTAGCTTTACTGCTGACGTTGCTGTTCGTGCGCAGGCCGCGATGGTTAGTGCTGAGCCTGTGGGCCGCCGTGATCTTCGCGGCGCGCGGCATCGCGTACTTCTAGTCGCCGGCCAGCAGCGCGAACATCTTCCATTCCCCGCGCTCGTTCTTCTGGAAGATAGCCCGGTAACCGACCGGGCTCGCGATGTACGTCGCGGACACGTAGCCCTTTTCGCCTTGCAGCGTAGTGACCTTCCACCATTCCGCACCCTGATCGTCTACACGCACGATGTCGTAGGAAAGTTGACGCACTCCACGAGACGTGGACGCAGGAGCCTCGCGTAACCACACTCCCTGACCGGTGATCGCTGCGTAGTCGAACGGATCAAGATCATCGGGGAACTTCGAAAACACGTAGGGAATGCTGAACTTTTGCGCTTTCCACGCCCCGCCCATCCGGAGCAATCGTTCGAGCACAGGCCACTCAGGATGGAAATTGGCGACGCCATCATCCCCACCGAAACCGTTCTTGATGTCAGGATGCACAAGCGCGACTAACGCAGCACGGTCCTGATTGGCGACGGCGTCCTTCAACTTGGCGAGGTAAGCCACCAGCGAAGGATCGCGCCCAGCCTCATCGACAGGCAGCAACCGGCGCGTCTGTGCCAGCAGCGGGATCGCGAATAAAAGCGCTAGCGCGGCACGGCGAGCGATTGGATTTGCCATGAACCCTCGGCGTTCTTGGAGAAACAAGCGCGGTATCCAGCGGGGCTGTAGAGATACGCGATCGGCACGTAGCCCTCCGCGCCCGCGACCGTGCGCACCTTGGTCCACTCCGGACCGCGTTCCAGCACTTCAACAATATCGTACGCGAGCGTCGCCACCACCCGACCCGTCGTAGACTGCGTCGCGCGCAGGCGCACGTCGGGATTCAACACGACTTGATGTTTGGAACGATCGAGGTCAGGTGGGAACTGCACGCCGACATACGGTCCACAGAACTGCGCGTCCACCCACACGCCGCGTAACGACAGGATCTGGGTGATGACGCCGTAAACGGAGGCGTCGCGATCGGCAAGTCCCCAGGCGGTGAAGAACGCTGAGGGTCCGCTCATATCGCGCATACCGAGCTCGATGTTCGGAGCCAGCATCGCCAGCAGCGCATCGCGATCCTTGCGCTTCAAGACATCCTTGAGCTTCACGAAAAAAGCCGCGAGAGATTTCTCGCGGCCTGATTCATCAATCGGTGGAGGTAGCGTGCGGGTGGGCACAACGACCGCCGGTGGAGCAACAGCAACAGGTGCTGCTTTGGATTTCGGAACAACCTTGGCTTTCGATTTCGAAGCCTGTGCCGACGCGAGGCTTGCGGCCAGCAATAAGACCGCAAGCACCCGTGCCGACATGAGATTACGCCTTGGCGGGCTCTTCGCCCTTGAGTTTGTCGCGCTGTTCCTTGAGGATCGCCTTGCGGGACAACTTGATCTTGTTGCCTTCCAAGCCCAGAACCTTCACCAGGATCTGGTCGCCCTCATTAAGTTCGTCGCGGACCTGCTTGATGCGATTCTCGGCGATTTCCGAGATGTGCAGCAAGCCGTCGGTGCCCGGGAAGATCTCGACGAAGGCGCCGAAATCAACGATGCGGACAACCTTGCCCAGGTAGGTCTTGCCGATTTCCGCAACCGCGCAGATATCGGTGACCATCTGGATGCACTTGTCGGCGGCGGTGCCGTCGGAAGAGAAGATCTTGACTGCGCCCGTGTCGTCGACGTCGATTTTGCAACCGGTCGCTTCGACGATGCCACGGATCACCTTGCCGCCAGGTCCGATCAGTTCGCGGATCTTGTCGGTCGGAATCTGCAGCGTGAAGATGCGCGGAGCGTAGGCGGACATCGTGGTGCGCGGCTCAGAGATCACCGTGCTCATGCGGTCCAGGATGTGGAGGCGAGCCTTGCGGGCCTGCTCCAACGCTTCCGTGAGGATGGAGTGGGTAACGTTCGGCACCTTGATATCCATCTGCAGAGCGGTGATGCCAGCGGTGGTGCCGGCAACCTTGAAGTCCATGTCGCCGTAGTGATCTTCGGCGCCGGCGATGTCGGTGAGAACTGCGTAGTCCTTACCTTCGAGCACCAAGCCCATGGCGATACCAGCGACCGGAGCGCTGATCGGCACACCGGCGTCCATCAAGCTGAGGGTCGCACCGCAAACCGAGGCCATCGAACTGGAACCGTTCGATTCCAAAATGTCGCTGACGCAACGCATCGTGTACGGGAAAGTTTTGTCGTCCGGAATCACAGCGGCTAGCGCGCGTTCGGCCAGTGCACCGTGTCCGATTTCGCGACGGCCCGCGCCGCGCATGAAGCCGACTTCGCCGACGCTGAACGGCGGGAAGTTGTAGTGCAGCATCCAGCGCTTGCTGGTTTCGGTCGGGTCGAGCAGTTCAATGCGCTGTTCGTCGTCCTTGGTTCCCAGGGTCGCGGTGACCAGGGCCTGGGTTTCGCCACGCTGGAAGAGCGCCGAACCATGGGTACGCGGCAGGATGCCGATTTCGGAATCGATGGCGCGAACTTCGTCGAACTTGCGGCCATCCGGACGGCGCTTGGCCTTCAACATTTCGTCGCGGAAGATCTTTTCCTTCAGCGCGTCGAAAATCTTCTTGCCTTCGGCCTGTTGCTCTTCCGGCAGAGCGTCGATCGCCTTGTGCTTGCATTCGTCGATGCGCGCATAGCTGTCGAGCTTGCTGTACTTCTTGGTATCGAGCGCGTCGGTCAGGTCGACACGAACGGCCTTCTCGATGGTCGCGGCCAAGGTGGCGTCCAGCACGGCTGGCGTGTAAACACGCTTGGTCTTGCCACACAGAGCCATCAACTTGCGGATGCCCGCGGCGATCTTTTTGCAGCAATCGTGGCCGAATTCAATGGCGGCCAAAACTTCGGCTTCGCTCACTTGGCTCGCGCCCGCTTCCACCATCACGATACCTTCTTCGGTACCCGCGACAATGATGTTGAGTTTAGAGACCTTCGCTTCTTCATACGTCGGGTTGGCGATCAGCTTGCCGTCAACCATGCCGACTTTGACGCCGCCGAGTACGTGGGCGAACGGAATGTCGGAGATGGCCAAGGCTGCGCCTGCGCCGAGGATGGCGAGCGACTGGGGATCACGCTTGGGGTCGGCGGAGAGCACGAACGCGATGACCTGCGTCTCATGCGAATAACCTTCGGGGAACAACGGACGGATCGGGCGATCGATCATGCGGCTGGTCAGGGTTTCTTTTTCCTGCATCCGGCCTTCGCGCTTGATGAAACCACCCGGGAAACGGCCTGCCGCGTAGGTGTATTCGCGATAGTCCACCGTCAGGGGGAAGAAGTTGGCTCCGACCTTGGGTTTGTCGGCTCCGCAAGCCGAGATCAGAACGACGGATTCACCGGAGCGCACAACAACGGCGCCGTTGGCCTGCTTGGCCATCTTCCCGGATTCGAGCGTAATAATCTGCCCGCCACCCAGGTCTACTTCAACAATATGCAACATGTAGTCAATCTTCCTTTAATCGCCCATTTTCAAGAAATGCTGATTAAGAAAGACTTCGGAGGCATGCCCGTGGAAACTCAACCCTGAGTACCAACGGTTTTGCACCGACCACTATGGCCGGTGCGCGAGAACCGATTCGAATATGTGTGCTTAGCGCCGGATGCCCAGACTTGTGATCAGGGTCTTATAACGCTCAGGGCTGCGAGACCGCAGGTAGTCGAGCAGACGGCGGCGCCGGGCCACCATCAACAGGAGTCCGCGGCGCGAGTGATGATCCTTCGCGTGCGACTTGAAGTGGAGAGTCAACTCCCCAATTCGCCGACTCAATACCGCAACTTGCACCTCTGGCGAACCCGTATCCAACTTGTGGACCCGGAACTCCGAAATGACTTTTAATTTTGCTTCGCCCGCCAGTGCCATTCGAGACTCGATACTCCTCGTCTAGTCTTAATCTTTAAGTACTCCGTAAGGATAGCACACACTGACATCAGAAGTTAACGTCGTTCTTCGATATGCTTCAAACGCGCGTCCAGGATCTCTTCCACGCGGTGCAGCTCAGACCGCCACATGTCGCGGGTGTCGTCGAAACGCTGGTCCACAGCGTTGAAGCGCGAATCCATGTGGTTGCGAAGATCGCCGAGGCGGTCGTTGAGTGAATCGAAGCGCCGGTTTACGTCGTCCAACCGCCCATTCATGTCGGTCAGGCGGGAATTATTCATCAGTATCCCGACCAGGACCGTGATCATCGTGGGGACCGAAGAGAGCGCAATGGCAAGTTGTGTTTCGTTCATGTCCCTAAGTGCCAGCATAGCGCGATTTCTCTCGCATTTCTTGGGAGATCGTGGCGTCTGTCCGCTCGCTGACGCGCGCGGCTCTGTGTCCACAATATCGACACAGAACCGCGACCGTGAGGGAGCGGACAGACGGCACCTACTCCTTCGCCCCCTTCGCCGCCTTCAGCCAATTCGTGATCACGTGGATCTGCGGCGCGGCGGTCTCGGCTTGCACGTTCACCAGGAAGCGCTGGCCGTCCGGGCTCGGCGCGTAGAGCCAGACGTTGGCTTGCGATACCGTGGGGAGAGACTTGAACTGGAACAGTTCCACGGGCACTCCGGGGCTGATGCCGCCGCGGCTGTCCGTTTTCATGGGGGCCGCCATCAACGTGGGGCCGTTCGCGCCATTGGACTCCTTGAACCCCAGGAAGTAAAGTTCAGAGCCGTCTTTCTTCCAGCGTGGCTCAAGCCCTCTGTCGATCGAAACTTTGGCGAAGCCCTGCCCCGACGGAAATTGGCGGACATACACGTTACTGTCCGACACATAGGCCAGCCAGCGCCCGTCCGGAGAAAGCTGTGGCTGCGTCTCCATCGAACCCGTCGCGAGGAACTTCTCCGGCTTGCTCGACCCATCGCCCGGCTTGGACCAATACCAGATGTCCGCCCGCGTCTTCGGATCGTCCTCCGTGAAGAACAGCGTCCCCGTCGCGGAAAGATCCGCGGGGTACTGCGGGTTGGTGGGCGAAGGCGACAACAGCTCTTCTTTCCCGCCGCCGTTGGCCGGCTTGCGGTAGATCCCGCGCACTCCGTCAATGGTGGAAGAAAACACGACGTAGCTGCCGTCCGGGGACCAGACTCCTGCGCTTGGATTGGCGTCCGCCGTGAAACGCACTTCCGAATTGCGAGCCAGATCGTAGAGATGCAGGCCTTCGTCCCTCCGCGTTAGAGTGGCGAACAGACCATCCCTGGAGAGCGCTACGCCCCGGTGACTGCCGACGGGACCAACATTGCTCAGCCGCTTTCCCGTGCGATCCATCCACGTGGGTTGGTAGCCTGATGCCTGTAGATTGCTGACGTAGACAAGGGTTCCGCCTCCAACCCCCGCCGCCAACTGGGGTTGGGTCAAGGCCACCGATCCTTGTGGCGCGACAAGAAACGGATCTCCTACGGTCGTCAGAGTTCCGGCGTCAAACGCTTGGGCTATGATGTTCGAACCGCGAAGGAACAAGAGGTGACTTGGGTCGCCGCTGTGCGCGGATGGAGTGAACAAGACACTGGAATAGTCGTCCAGAACCTTCTTGCCGCTCAATGGGGTCCCACTGGGGTCATCCAAAGACGCAACGTAGACACCCCGGCTGGCAGGATTGCCCCTGATTTGGCCGACGTAGAGGTAATGAACTCCGTCGGGCAGAAATTCCGGCAGCGCAGCGGTCCGCTGGGGATCGTCCTTCATCACGGGAGTACACGCGCCACCGGAGGCTGAGACTTTCCGCATCGGGCCGGTATCGCTGGCGAACAGGATGACGCCATCGCTTCGCCACGCCCCGCCGTAACCAAGTCCGGTCTCGCCGCACAGTTCCTTGGCCGGACCGCCTGAAGCGGACACGGTCTTCAGCTTGCCGTCGGCGAAGAAGCCAATGAAGCGCCCATCGGGAGACCAGAAGGGCGTACGGGCAAGTGGTGTCGATTCGATCCGCGTCCACTCGGCGGCATCCAGATTGCGGACGGCCAGCACGGTCCCCCCTCCCCCCGCCAGCACGCGGTGGCCGTCGGGCGAGAGACTCAGAAATCCGGCTCCGCCCTTTTCCGGTATCGGTAGCGACACGTGCATCACCGCTTGCTCGGGCGGCGTCTCGCGGAAGTGGATGAAGGCCAGCGCGGCTGCGCCCACGATCGCAACTCCTGCGAGCACGGGCCACAGCAGGCTCGGCTTCGGCGGCGGGGGAGCGACGGCAACGGGCTCGGTTCGGGGAGCCTCGATCAGCAACCGCATGTCGCCGATGGATTGCAGGCGTTTGGCCGGGTCCTTCTGCAAACACGCATCGAGCAGGCGGCGGACTTGCATCGGCGCTGCATCGAGGCTGGGATGCACCTTGACCACGCTCGCCAGTGTGTCCGCGAGGTCTTCGCCTTTGAAGAGGCGCTGCCCGGTGAGGATTTCGTAGAAGACTACGCCGAAGGCCCAGATGTCGGCGCGCTCGTCCACGGGTTTGCCGCGCGCTTGCTCCGGCGACATGTAGGCAGCCGTTCCCAGAATCGTGCCCGCCTGCGTCATCCCCATACTGAGCGTGGGAGAATCTTCGCTGATCGCCGTGGGGATGTTGCCGAACTTCGCCAAGCCGAAGTCGAGCACCTTGACCTTGCCCTCCGGCGTGATCTTGATGTTGGCGGGCTTGAGATCGCGATGGGTGATCTCCTTGCTGTGCGCCTCCTGCAGCGCGTCGGCGATCTGGTTCATGATGGCGAGGGCTTCGTCGAGGTCCATGGGACCCTTAGGAGCTTCGCCTTCCACCAGCTCCATCACCAGGTAGTTAGGCCCGACGTCGTAGATCTGGCAGATGTTGGGATGGTTCAGCGCTGCGATGGCTCGGGCCTCGCGGTCGAAGCGTTCGCTGAAGCGCTCTGGCGATACTTTGATGGCGACGTCGCGTTGCAAGCGCGGATCGTGAGCCCGGTAGACTTCGCCCATGCCCCCTTTGCCCAGCGTGCCGGTAATCTTGTAGGGTCCGAGTTCGGTGCCGATTGCGAGCGTCATGGCTCCCGCTATTGTACGCGAGTGGTCGAGGTGAAGCAGGACCCGTAATGCGCCGCCTGGCTGGTCGAGGTCAGACTAATCGGGGATTAGGGTGTCAGACACCCTAATTCAGTCGCCCAGGGCTTGCTGGTAGGCGCCGATCACTTTGTTCACGTAGCGGCGGGTTTCATCGTACGGAGGCATACCTTGGTAGCGTGCGACCGCTCCCGATCCCGCGTTGTAGGCCGAAAGCGCTTTCACCACGTCGCCGTCGTACTTGAGCAGCAGGTCGCGCAGCAGACGGGCACCCGCGTCGATATTCTGGCGCATATCGTTCGGATCGGCACCGAGGGACTTCGCCGTGGCTGGCATAAGTTGCATCACACCGATGGCTCCCTTAGGCGAGAGTGCGTTGGGTCGCAGCGCGGATTCCACCCTGGCCACGCTGGCCACAAATTCAGGCGGGATTCCGGCACGCAGGGCAGCTTCGCGGATGAGATCCAGTGGGTCGTTAGAAACGGCAACCGGTTTCGGGCTAGCGACCGCAGCCACAGGCGCAGGAGCCTCAACCGCCTTAGGCGCGTCTTCAATCGGCTCGAAATCGACGATGGCAGCGGAGGGAACCTCTGAGACACCGGAACCGTGGAAAAGGCGGGTAACGTTGCCGGACCGCTCATGCCGGTCGGCGTGGATGCGGGCTCCGCTGGCGAACACCGCAAATTCCCCCGCTGTGAGCGGTAACGTCGCGGCAAAAGCCAACAGCAGGAATGAACGCAATAGCATCTGCAAGACCTGACGTTCCCTTCTACCCTACCGTGCAGGGCGGATTTAGCGACCGTAAACCGGGGCCAGGGCGATCATGCCCATCCCGGCCAGCATCATCACGAACATGGCACCCATCATCGCGTGGACCTTGGTAGGCGCTTCCGGCAGGTCGCGATAGAGCACCAAACCGAAAGCCGCCGTCAACAACGGAGCGGAGTGGTTCAATAGGTAGGCCACCAAAGGACTGGGCAGAATCGCTGCGGGAAGACCCACCGTGACCAGGCCACCCAAAAGACCCGCGGTCCAAACGATTCCGGCCAAAACTCCGTTGATATGCTGGCCCTTTTCGAGTTTAAAGTATTGGCGAACCGTAAGCGGTTTGCCGCGTACAGGAAAATTCAGGAAGAAGGGGACAAAGATAATGCTGGAACCGAAAACGCCGGCGGCCAGGAACAAGACCGCTCCATAAGGAGATACGCCATTGTCACCCTCGGTGGCCTGTCGCATAGCGGGAAAGAACAGACTGAACGCGAGCCCGGCAATCACGGCTAACACCATCCCCTTGATGCCGGTTTCGTCCTTAGGAATAGTGGCCTTCGCCCGCGGATCGGCGCTCAGCGCCTTGATCGCCCTGTGCGCGGCGTCGACCAGATACCACCGATAAGCGATATAGGCCAGAATCGCCGCCACCACAACCACTACAGCCCCAGCCGCGGCAAGCATGGGATTCACGCCCGGCCGGAAGGCCAAGTCCCATATGCTCCCAATCGCCCAGGCAAAACCAAAGGCCACAGGGAAGGCCATGGACATCCGTGAGACAGACGTCGCTGCCAACAACATCATGTTCGCCAGATTGAAAATGATGCCGCTGCCGAAGGCCCAAGCCATTTGTCGGCGACCAGCCAGCAGGAAATTATCCTGGAAGGTCAAGTCCTTGTTATCGAACATTCCCAACGTAAAGGCGGCCACAACGCTGGCCAGAACTACGCCCCAGGTAAAGTCGTACGCCAGGAATTCAAAACGATTTCGTTTCGTGGCCTTGTAGAAACAGGCCCACGAGCCCCACCCGATCAATGCGATAAGGAGCGCCACCAGAACGGCGGTTGCGGTATTTGGCAGCAGCATCGATTTTTAGTGGCCGTCTCCGGCCGTTTCCGTGGACGCCTTCAACGGGTAGTGAGCGCCGGTTGGGATCTGCACCAGCATTTGTTCCTTGCGATAAATCAGCGTGGAGGTGTTGTAGCTGGCGATCTCAAACTTGTGGCCGTGCGTGATGGCATCGGTGGGGCAAGCCTCCACGCAGAAACCGCAGAAGATGCAGCGGTTGTAATCGATGTTGTACACCTGCGCGAAACGTTCGCCACCGCTGATGCGGAGCTGGTCCGTGTTCTCAGCCGCTTCGATGTAGATGCACTCAGCCGGACAAGCGGCGGCGCATAGGAAGCACGCGACGCACTTCTCCAGGCCATTTTCGTCGCGCTGCAACTCGTGCACGCCGCGGAAGCGCTCTTGGAACTTCGCCGGAGCTTCAGGGTAGTCCTCAGTGAGGGTGGGCTTCAGCATCTCCTTAAAGGTGATGCCCATGCCTTTGGCGATGGCCGCTGCCCCGCTCAGAACTTCGGAAATCGGATTTGGCATATTTCTTCTTAAGAGTATCGCATGGGTCGGGGACGAAGTGCGCCGGTTTTGGGCACATCGGGGGACTAAGGCGTCACCTGGGCTTTTACACCCAAGTCTCCGGTCACCTTGACCATCTTTACTGCTGAAGCTGCCAAAATCGACGACAAATCCTGGCGCGGTAATTGCAACGGCAAGAACCATGCGACTTTACGCTACAGGTGGTTCTTTATTACGCGCCCTACTTCTATGTTTGGCGACCGCATGTTCTCTCCCTGCGGCAGTACCGGTCATCTTCGATGGCGGCGTGGTGAATACGGCCGATTATTCTTCCGCGCTCTCCCCCGGCATTCTATTCTCGATCTTCGGTTCTGACCTCGCCCCGGCTTACGAAAAGGCGACAGCGTTTCCCCTGCCCTCCGCCCTCCAGGGCGTGTCCGTTGACGTCATTGACGGAAGCCGAACCTTCAAAGCTCCCCTTTTCTTTGTCTCCTCCGGACAGGTAAACGCGTTGATGCCTTACGAGGTCACATCAACCTCGGTCCAAGTGCGCCTGAACACGGCAGGTGGCTCCACTCGTCTGCATCGCCTCTCCCTGACCTCGCGCACCCCGCGACTGTTGAGCACCACGATGACCGGCAATGGCGATGCAATCCTGGTTCATGCCGACTTCAATCTGGTGACGCTCAATAACCCGGCTCGCGCTGGGGAAGTGGTGGTTTTGTTCCTCACGGGGCTAGGCGCCGTGTCGCCCGCAGTCGCCTCCGGGCAGATGGCCAACGACGGCAGCCCCGGCAAACCGCTGAACCAAGTGACGGTGCCGGTCACCGTGAGCGTGAACCAGACCCCTGGCACCGTCTACTTCGCTGGACTCGCACCCGGCTTCGCGGGCCTCTATCAAGTCAACTTCAAGGTTCCTGAAACGGTCGCGCCAGGGGTGCTGGATATCAGTGTCGCCATAGGCACGGAAGCTTCGCAGCCGACGGTCCGCTTTGCCGTCGCCCCTGCGACTGAGATGCTGGCCTCCACCACGATCCTTTCGTCCGGCGGCGCACTGCGCGGTGCCGGAGCAAGCTTAACCGTTCCCTCGGGCGCCTTCTCCTCCTCCGCCGACGTATCGCTGCTGCGCGCAACCACGGGCATTCTACCGGCGTCCCAACGAATTACCGATGTCTATGAAATTGCCGGACTGCCCGCCACTACTTCGGCCTCGATGACGGTGACTCTTCCGCTCACCGAAGCACCCCCTTCCGGCCGCGCACTCTATGTTCTGCTTCAGGAATTGGGAGGCGGAGAAATCATGCTGCCCGCCCAGGCCCAGGGCAGTAATCTCGTCGTCACTCTTCCGCCACGCGCCGGGGTTCCCCTGGCCGCGGGCGTTCCCTCGTCCCGCTCCGCCGCAGAGCGCCGAGCCGTTGACTCGTTCAGCAGCAACCCAATCCTGTTGCACGGCACAGACCCTACCGAATGGTGGCCGTCCGATAGCACTCACTTCCGCATGTTTTATCGCAACGACAGCACCACCAAAACCGCCGACGCGCTGCTGCAATTCCTGGAATCAAACGCGATCCCATTCTTGACCAATGAGATGCGCCTGAAGGGACTCAGCGCGAACTACGAGATTCACCTCCGGCCGGACATGCCCGGAGAACTGCTGTGCGGGGGCACGGTGAGCTACGTGTCGTGGAACAACACGACGGTGCTAGTTCTTCGCGAACCGCCGAATTACCCTGTCGACAGCCTCCCCACTCTGAAGGTGAAGGCGGCACACTTGCTGGCCCATGCTCTTCAGAATCCGAAACCCCGGGGTAAAGAAGGCACACGTTGGGTCTGGTTCGATGAGGCTGTAGCCGCCGCCGCAGAGGACCACTTGAACGTCGGACCGGACGCAACGTCCCCACAATATTTCGTCGGCTGGTTTTATGCGTATAACGGCCTGGAATTCTGGAATACCACGGAAGACGAATTCGCCTTGCGCGTTCATGGCTACGGTGCGCGGCGCTTTCTGAAGTCTCTGGCCAACTCCTATTCAGGCGGCTGGAACTTCGTCGGGTTGACCTATACAACGGGAGAGTTCCTGGGGAAGGCTACAAATCTGCCGTCGCAAGCACTACGCGCGCTGGTCCCGGGCATAGATATCGGCCCCCGCTGGCAAGCCTACCTGGAAGCCGAGAATACCACCGCCACAGCCCTTTCCGAGCACGCCCTACCGGGTGGTCCCATCCCGTTCAATACTTCTAGGATGCAAACGCTGGACGGCACCGATGCGGCAACGATCACTGCATCATGGAAGTCATCGGATCTATCGGAGTCGCTGTTCCCGGTCACGATTCTGAACACGCCGCCGCTGAAAGCCGATCTCACGCTGAGCATTTCGTTTTCGGGCACCACCGACACCATCGCGCGTTACCTTCGCGTTCGCGGAAAGCAGGTGACTGTACTGGGACAAGGCGCCACCTTTGGACCGGTAGACGCCCGCGCATACTTGGAAGCGGACGATCAACTCTGGATCGTAGTGATGAACCGCCACGCGGTGGCACCATTCACGACGCCTGCGGCAGTCAGTGTCACAGTGCAACTCAAAGCCCCGGTGGCGCCCCCGCCGTTGCCCTCCATCCTTGACTGGCTGAAGACAACTCGAACCGTTGAGGTCCGTTTAACCGGCGCCATAGGAATCTGCAAGAGCACCACCACCGGCCTTGAGATGCAGTGCATCAGTTCGATGCGCTTTGTGAACGCCGACGCGGGCGGGACCGCGCAGATCAAGCCCATCCAGTGGAATGGCCGTAACTTCAGCTACTCCGGCACCATCAGTTACCCCGGCTCACTGGACGAAATACACGAGATCTCCGGCAGCGGCGTCATGTCAGCCGACGGCCGCACGATGGAGTCCGGGACGTTCATCGACAAATCCATCGGATTCCAAGGGCGCGTCGTCGTGCTGGACGAATTACAGTTCGGTTCCGGACTGCCCTACGTCAATCTGTACGGTTCCGAGCCGAGGGCCGACGATACCTCCTACCCGTATAAAATCTCGGGCCCAAATGACGTCGCCAAGATCGTCGGCATCCTGCGGCACACCGAAACCACGGACGGTAAGAACTTCTGGCCAACCATCAGCCTTACCTACGGCAGCACCGCCGAACTCACAGTCACGTTCCAGCGGCCTTTTCCCTTTTAGCTTTGGTTTGCATCCGGGCAACCCGTTAGCCCTGCGTGTGGTCCAATAAGAGCTTTGATGACGACTTCGACCCACCGGGCGTTCTGGATCTTCCTCACCGGCATCCTGCTCATTTCGCGCATGGCGCATTTGAACATCTTGTGGGCCGACGAGGACTACCATCTCGCAGTCGCGATCCAAACATTTCATGGCAAAATGTTGTACCGCGATATCTGGTACGACAAGCCTCCCTTGAATGCGCTACTGCTGACGCTGATCGGCGGATATCCGGGTTGGCCGCTACGCCTCGCCTCAGTGGCGATGGAGTTGGCCGGAGCAGCGGTGGCCTTCCGGTTCGCCAGCCGCCTGTGGGGATCGCGCGAAGGCTACGTTGCTGCCGCAGCGTTCGCGTTCTTCCACGTCTTCTATTTCGCCGCGACCGTGATCCCAGTGGAGCCGGACACGCTCATGATCCTGCCTCACTTGCTGGCGGTCTACTGGGCCTGGAGCAAGCGCCCCCTGCTGGCGGGGCTGGCCGCGGGCTGGGCATTCTTGCTGAACACGAAAGGCCTATTCGTGCTGGCCGCGTGTTTCCTGTTCTACCCGGCGGGGTGGCTCATGCTCGCGGTGGGATTCGCCGCTCCCTGCGCCGTGATGGGAGCCTGGCTGATTTCGCAGGGTGCCTTCCCCGCTTACGTGGATCAAGTGTGGCGCTGGGGCATGCTGTATGCCGCCAACCCGCCACCCGAACCGTTTTCCACTCCTCTGGTCCGCTTGGGAAACTGGCTCGCATTCCACAGTGCTCTGGTGTTGGGAGCAGCGTTCGCATGGCGGCGAATTGAGGATGTCTCGCTGCGCTGGAAGCTAGTCGGCTGGCTGGGGATCTCCCTCATCGCCGCGACCATCGGATGGCGCTTGCCGCCGCACTATTTGAACCAATTGTTCCCTGCCCTGGTGATCCTGGGATCGTGCGGCCTCGCGGCATTACTCGTGCGGCGCTCCTGGTGGCAAGTGATCCTGCTGGCCGCCGTGGTGATTCCCATCGCGCGCTTCACGCCGCGTTATGTAGAACTGATCGCCGAGGACCTGCGCGGCGCGGCCCACAGCTGGCGCGACGTTTCGATGGACCGGGAGAGCCGCGAAGGTGCCGAGTTCCTGCGGCAGATTGCGCGTCCCAACGACACGATTTTTGTCTGGGGCTACCGGCCGAACGTGGTCGCGTATTCTCGCTTGCCCATAGCCGGACGCATGTGGGAATCGCAGCCCATCACGATGGTTCCGGCCGACCGGCATCTCAAACTCTACGAACCGCTCGACGCCGAATGGGCGGCGCGGAATCAGGAAGAATTGCTCCGAACGAAACCCACCATCATCGTCGACGGGTTGTCGGCCTACAATCCGCAACTTGACCTGCAGCAGCTCCCTCGTCTGGCGGAATGGATGAAGCGCTACTGCAAGGTCGGCTCGGCTGGACGCGGCATGACCGTGTACCGGCTGTGCCAGTAGCGTTATTCTTGAAGCTTATGAGAACGCGGAGATGGATGTTGGTGGCTTGCGTGTTGCTGCTCGCTGGATGTAAGCGGCAGGCTGCCGAGACGGAAGTTGCGAAGGAAAAAGCCGCGGATCTGGCTAGCGCGTTTAGCATGAGCGATCCCCAGGCAGTCGCGCAGATGACGCACGGTTTCTATTCGCTGGAGAACGGCTGGCGCTGGGTTGCGTCCAAGTTCGGAGTAACGCTTGCGCCTCCCGAAGGCCCCGCGCGCGCGGCGCAATTGGAATTGAAGTTCGCCTTGCCCTCGGGCGTGTTCGATCGCATGGGAGCCGTTACACTCTCCGCCACCGTGGACGGAAAACCCTTGGCACCGGAGACATTTTCCGCCGCCGGAAATCAGACCTACACCCGCGAACTGGCCGCAGGCACGTTTGGCCCCGGCCCGGTGGCGATTGAGTTCTCCACCGACAAAGCCTTGCCCCCCGGCGGTGGAGATGCTCGGGAGCTGGCGCTCATCGTGACCCGCGTGGGCCTGACCGCGAAATAACGCCGCTCCCGGCTGACTACTTACGCCTTGGTGATCTGCGACGGATCCGCGCCCACGCGGCCCGTTCCAATCTTCGAGGAATGCGCCAATTGGAAATCGTAGTGGATCGACGGCAGACCCTTGATCGGCGCATTCGCGTCGTCTTTGTTGACTTGAATCACTAGCGAGTCCGTCACGCCGAACACGGTGTCCGAATCGATATGGTCGTCGCCGGCGGTGTAGAGCGCCGTCGCCAGTTCACGATACCCAGGCGCGCCGATCATGAAGTGAATGTGCGATGGGCGATAGCCGTGGCGTTTCTGCGCAATAATCATGCCGCCCACCGGACCATCCATGGGAATCATGTAGCCCAACGGAATCACCGTGCGCAGATAGTATTTACCCTCGGCATCGGCATGGAAATGGCCGCGCATGTCCATGCTGGGCACTTCAACACCGGCCTGTTTTTGCAGGTCGTAGGCACCGTCTTCATCCGTCTGCCAGATTTCGATCGACGCGTTGGGAATGCCCTTCCCGTCCGCATCCGTTACCTGCCCGTAAATCACTACCTGCTGACGTGGACTATTCACGATGCAATCGCCCAGATTCATTTCCGGCGAGCCTTCGCGGTAGAACGGTCCCAACAAACTCGACTTCGTGGAATCCTCTGTGCCCCGCTTGTCATGCAGCGCGTTGATCAGCGCGCTGAAGCCCAGCGTGTCCGACAGCAGAATAAATTCCTGCCGGAACGGCGTGCACTTCTGGCCGACCTCCGTCAAAAACGTGATCCCTTGAATCCACTCTGCTGGCGTCAGATCGACGTCGCGAGCAAATTGATGCAGGTGTCGCACGAGCGACTCCATGATCTGCTTCAGGCGAGGGTCAGGGGTGCTGGACATCTGCTCCAGGGCAGCGTCGGTGATGGTGTTGTGGTCGATGGCGCGCATAGGTTGTAGTTTACTTCGCTTTTCCTTTCAACATCTCTTCGAATCGCACGATGTCTTCGTTGTTTTCGCCGCACTCGTATTCGCGCACGCGATCCCCGGCCCGCAGACGTATGGAGGCCCGCTGGTTGTAGGTTTTGGTGAAGACCACGGGATCTTCCAACTTCACTTCATAGAGGATGGTGTCAAAGTCGGTTCTCGTGAAGCGCTCCGTCACATGGAGCTTCTCGCTATGAATCGTCCCGACGCCACCCAGCCACGTTTTGTCATTGAAGCCGATCACGTCGACCACCAGCGTATTGCCATCCCAAGTACCGACCGAATCGCCCATGAAGCTGGAGTCGACGTCTTCGGGATGCGGCTTGTTCATCGGCACGATGCGGAACGCGTGGAAGGATTCGTACAGGAAAAGAACTTGATCTTTGGTCTGCGTGATTTGGAACGGCATCGGCATCGTAGTGATCCGCGGAACGCCGACCATTAGGCAGCGAGCCATGGGATCGTCGATCCCCCGGCGGTCGAGAAAACCCTGCCGGATCTTCGCGGCGGCTTCGGTGTAAGGCATGGGCTCGGGCTTGGCGGGCGCGGCGGGGATGCCGGCCGGACCCAAGCGCGCGGCGTTATCATTGCCAACCGCGAAGGACAGATTGCCGCCCTGCCATACTCCCGAAAAGTCCGGCTTGCCGTCAGCGGTGCGAGGCACAGGCGGCTTCGCGGGGGCTTGTCCAAAGGCACTCGCACAGAGAATCAGAGCGACAACGACGCCTCGCATCTCAGTTACCACCCGTACCCGCTGGCGGGCCCGACAGCAACTTGTGACCATCCGCGTTCCAAGTGATTTCACGCGAGTGCGCTAGCTTCTCTCCGCTACGAGCCAGCCAGGCAGTGACGGTAATGCGGTCGCCCGGCTTCATCGTTTCGTCTTTCTTCCACCCCTGCCGGACCAACATGTTCGGCGGGAAGCCTTCGAACTTCCAATGTTCGACTTCGCCAGCCGGGCCGGCAACGTCCATATAGAAGAACATGTGCGGATTCTGCCAATCGATTTTCACCACCACGCCGGACTTAGTGACATATTTGTCCCCATCGTATTCAGCGGCGAAAGAATGATGAGCCAGCGCAGCGGAAGCAAACACGGCACCCGCCAGAACGAGGTTGGTGAGTCTCTTCATCGGCAATCTCCTCTGAGCGATTCTGGCACACCTGCCAGCCCTGCAACAGGGGGCGAAGCGTAGCGTCCTACGCCTTCTTTTCGTCCTTCACCAGCGGCCACATTTTGAAGAACTCCGCGAAGAAGATGAGGCACGGGAAAGTTACGGCCAGCAGCGCCGAAGCAAGCCAACGTTCGTAGTCATCGCCCGGAGGTCCAGCCTGAAGATTGCCCGTGACCATCGGAGCGAGCGCTCCGTACATGCGCGCGAGCACCGTCCCGATCGCCATAGCAGCAACAGCGTTGGCAATTCCCTTCAGCGGCTGCTGCAGGCTCGCGAAGAGCGAGTTGTGCAGCATATTCAAGACCACGATGGTCCCAAAGATGAACGGCACCGGGACGTTCACCATGAACGTCAGCGGATTCGTACCCATCGCAATGACGCCGACGTAGAACATTCCGCCACCGAGCACAAAACACAGAATGGTCCACACAATACCGAGGTTCGGCTGCTTCATGATCGACGGCGACGTCGTCAACGGCCACAGATCGAAGTGCAGCAGCAGGAACATGATGCTGATCGCGGAAAGGTAGAACACGATGGCCCGGTTGGCGTTGAAGAGTCCACCTGGATCGAGCGAAGCGACGTACACCGGCGCGCCCACCATGAAATCGTAATTGAAGAAGGTCCGGAACAGAAGGTAGTTCACCGCATAGCAGGCGACCCACATCAGGATGCCGCTGACGACTTGGTTCTTGCTGATGACGTTAAACGGCCACCCTCCAAACATGATGGCGAACCAAAACATAATGATGACGCTGACGATCGTGCACATGATCATCATGGGAGGCGGCGGGCTGATTCCGGCTCCGGCGACTTGCCAGTAGATGGGCCCGATGACAACGGCGGCGGCCACGCAGACCAGCATCAATACGATCCCCTTCATAGGCTGTGCCATCTTGGCAGCAAAGTCAGGATTCGCGCCCCACGCGACGCCCACCACTAGCTCCATCGGGATCAAACACATCAACGCATAACTGACCCACCCGGAAAATAGATCGAAGTCAAACAGCGATATGAAGCCGAGCGAAACCGCAATGATGAGGGCAGTGGCAACGAGGCCGAGCACAGGTTGTTTCATGGAGCGTAACTATATCACAGCCCGCAACTATAGGACTCGGCAGCCGCCGTTATTCGAGTTGTCGCACAGTCTTCATTGAACCGTTACGGAGTCTCCGTATCGTAGTTCCATGCGTAATATATTCAGGTGGGTAATGTGTCTCTTGTGGACGGCCATGGCCTTCGGCCAGTCTCAGTTCGGAGGAGCTTCTTTAAGCGGGTTGATTACAGACCCTTCGGGAGCCGTGATCGCGAACGCAAAGATCACCGCGACACAGCCGGCGACCAATTCGTCGCGGGAAACAGAATCGACCGGACAAGGGTTCTATAGTTTTTCGTCTCTCACCCCAGGCTCGTATGACTTGAGCATCGAAGCTTCGGGGTTCAAGACGGCCAAGCGCACCGGGATCACGCTCAGCGTCGGCGCGACGGCGTCACTCGACATCGCCCTGGAAATTGGCACCCCTTCGGAAGTCATCACCGTCACCGAAGAAGCTCCCATGGTGGAGACGGCGCGCTCACAAACCGCCACCGTCATCAATAGCAGAGCGGTATCCGACCTCCCCATCAATGGCCGCAACTTCCTCGACTTCACAGCACTGACCCCGGGCGTAGTAAAAGACCCGACGCGTGGCGGCGACCTGACGTTCGGCGGCCAGCGCGGCACGCTGAACAGCCTGCAAGTCGACGGCACCGATTCCAACAACGTCTTCTTCGGCCAGTCCACTGGCCGCGCCGGATCGGGCCGCAGTCCCTATAGCTTCAGCCAGGACGCCGTCCAAGAATTCCAAGTATCGACAAACTCTTTCGCAGCCGAGATTGGGCGCGCGGGCGGCGGCGTGGTGAACGTCATCACCAAGAGCGGAACCAACGCCTTCCACGGAACGGTCTTCGAATTCTTCCGCGATCGCGGCCTCAATGCCAACACCTTCGTCAACAACCGCAATGGTGCCCGCAAGGGGCAGTATCACTACAATCAATTCGGCGGGAACATCGGCGGTCCCGTGGTCAAAAACAAGCTGTTCTTCTTCTTTGACGTCGATTCCCAGCGCAATAGTGAGTCGATCACGACCGTGTTGGCCGGAGGTGCCGCGCCGGCCGATGCCGCGTCGCAAGCTGCACGCCAGATCTTGCTAGGCTACGTCGGTCAGTATCCGCGCAAACTCGACAACAACGTTTTCCTATTGAAGGGCGACTACAACATCAGCAGCACGCAGCGGCTCAGCCTGCGCTACAATTCCAACCGCTTCACCGGCACCAACTTTGAGAACGGCGGCGCACAGAGCGCCCTGGAGCATACCGGCAACAGCAAGGTCTCCACGCAGAACTTCTCGGGAAGCCATTCGTGGGTCTTGTCCCCGTCGATGGTGCTGGAATCCCGCGTCACGTTTACGAAGGACGACGAACCCGGCGAAGCGAACAGCACGGCTCCCGAAGCGATCATCCGTCAGGGTGGCCAGAACGTCATGAGCATCGGGCGCAATAGCTTCAGCCCGCGCTACACCAACGCGAAGACGGTTCAGTGGGCCGAAGCGTTTTCCTGGATTCACGGCAACCACACCGCGAAGTTCGGCGTGGACCTGATCACGCAACACATCGACAACTTCTTCCCCGGCAACTTCAGCGGATCCTACATCTTCAACAGCTACGCCGACTTCTTCAACAAGACTCCGGCCAGCTTCACCCAGGCCTTCGCGGGCGCCAACACCGATGGCCCGTTGACCAAGCCGAACGTGAACGAATCGGCGTTCTACCTGCAGGATTCGTGGCGCGCCACCAGTCGCCTTACGCTGAACTACGGACTGCGCTATGACATGTTTGCTTACGCCCAGCCCAAGGTGCAGAACCCCAACGCGGCGCTGCTGGCGGCCAACCTCGACACCAGCTACATCAATCGCGACAAAAACAACTGGGCCCCGCGCGTCGGCTTCGCCTACAAAGTGAATCGCAGCGGCACCACCATGATCCGCGGCGGATGGGGCATGTACTACGGCCGCACGCCCTCCATCATGACCGGCACAGCAATGTCACAGAACGGCATCCAGGTGCAAACCTACACGCTGACCGCGAACTTCCCGACTTATCTGAATATCTTGACCGCTCCTCCCACGTTGAACCGTACGCCGGACATCTACGTGTTCGCGAAAGACTACGTGCAGCCCCTGACGCACCAATGGAGCTTCAATGTGGAACAGGCGCTGGGTAATGACTACGCGCTCACCATCGGTTACCTCGGCGTGCGCGGCGAGCATCTCAGCCGCACCCGCGACATCAATCGTTTCCCGGGCGAGCCGACAACGCTGACCTACTCCACCGGCGGAACGGCGACCATCCTACGCTACAACGGTCGACCCAACACCAGCTTCGGACGCATCAGCCTCTTCGACAGCGGCGCGGATTCCATCTATCACGGCGGCTTCGTGCAGTTGTCCAAACGCTTCTCGAAGAATTTCCAAGTTCAAACCTCTTACACGTACTCCAAGGTCATCGACTCCAAGCCTGACTTCACCTCGGTGGTGGTCGGCACCGACGACAGTAAGAACCCTCAGGACCAACTCAACGCGAACCTGGAACGTGGCCGCGGCAACGCCGACATTACCCACAAGTTCGTGTTCTCCGGCATCTGGGACGTCGACTACGCGCGCGCTTTGAGCAACCCGGTCCTGCGCCACCTGCTGCGCGGCTACCAACTCTCCATCATTTCCAACGTCCAGAGCGGTCGTCCGTTCACCGCAACCGTCGGGAGCGATCCTAACAACGACGGCAACACGGCCACGGACCGTCCGCTGGGCTACGACCGCAACACCATCGGCGGGCCCAATTTCCTCACCGCCGATATGCGCCTCACCCGCGACATCCCGCTGGTCTCCGAACGGGTGAAGCTTCGCTTGATCTTCGAAGCCTTCAACGTGACCAATCGGGCGAACTTCACGGCCCTCAACACCGCCGCGTTCACCTTCAACGCGACCACGCGGGTCCTCACCCCCACCACCAACTTCGGGACCGTCACGGGCACCACCGCCGATCCCCGCATCGTGCAGTTGGCCGCGAAGATCACCTTCTAACTCACCGCTACCCTGAAACGCGGGGATCTGGCTTCAAACAGATCCCCGCACCCCTCCCGCATTTTCCTGCAACTTTCCTGCCCCGTAAGTCTCTAATAGGACAGGAGCCTTTCGATCTCCCTAATGTTGACAGAGAATAGGGAGTATTCTTACAATCACTGTATCCCCATGGGCCGCGACTTCCCGAAACCCGACAGTATCCGACCTGCGTCCTCACTGCTGGACCTGATCGGCAACACACCGCTGATCCGCCTCAGCAAGGTCGATGCGGAGTTCCCCGGCGTGGAGATTTACGTCAAAGCGGAGTATTTCAACCCCGGCGGATCGGTCAAAGACCGCGCTGGGTTGAACATGATCCTGGAAGGCGAGCGCACCGGCAAGCTGACCAAGGACAAGATCCTGCTGGACGCCACCAGCGGCAACACCGGCATCGCGTACGCCATGATCTGCGCGCTGAAGGGCTACAAGCTGAAGCTCTGCCTGCCGGAAAACGCATCGCATGAGCGCAAACAGATTCTGAAGAACTACGGCGCGGAGATGGTCTATTCGGACCCGGCGGAAAGTTCCGATGGCGCGATCCGTTTGTGCCAGAAACTTTACGCCGAAGACCCGGACCGCTACTTCTATCCCGACCAATACAACAATCCGGCCAACTGGAAAGCTCACTACGAAGGCACGGCAGTTGAGATCATGGCCCAGACGGAGGGTCGCTTGACCCACTGGGTGGCGTGCATGGGGACGTCGGGAACGTTCATGGGCAACTCGAAGCGCTTCAAGCAGGACATGCCGCACGTGCAGTGCATCTCCGCGCAGCCGTCCTCCGGGTTTCATGGTCTGGAAGGACTGAAGCACATGCCGACGGCAATCGTGCCAGGGATCTATGACGAGAGTCTGGCCGACGACAATCTGTGGTTGGAGACGGAAGACGCCTACGCGATGACGCGCTGGTTGGGTCACAACGAAGGGCTTCTGGTTGGAATCAGTTCCGGTGCAAATGTGCATGCAGCCAAAAGCGTCGCGCGGGGATTGGCCGAACAGGGCAAGTCAGGCGTCATCGTTACGGTACTCTGTGACGGAGCTACAAAATACTTAAGCGAGCCTTTTTGGAATGATTAACATTAACAAGCCCTCTTGGGACCTCATGGTGGCCCACGCCGAAAAGCTCTTCCCCAACGAATGTTGCGGAGCCATGCTGGGCAACATCGACGGCGACGTGAAGAACGTCACCCAAGCCGTCGCCATTGAGAACAGCTACACCGGAGCACAAGGCGCGCGTTACGAACTGCGCCCCGAAGATTTGCTCGAAGCCGACCGCAAAGCTCGCGCCGCGGGACTCGACTTGATCGGCATTTTTCACTCGCATCCCGATTGCGACGCGTACTTCTCGAAGACCGACCTCGAGAACTCGTGCCCCTGGTATTCGTTCGTCGTACTATCAATCAAAGGCGGCAAGTTCGATCACGCGAACAGCTTCTTGCCCAACGCTGAACAAACTGACGCCCCCAAGGAAGAACTCACATGGCCAAAGTCCTAATCCCCACACCGCTCCGCCAGTTTGCGGACAAAAAAGATTCGGTGGAACTCGCCGGAACAACCGTTGCCGAAGTGCTGGCCGCGTTGACCACGCAGTTCCCCACCCTGAAGAAGCAACTCTTCACCGACGAAGGCAAACTGCGTAGCTTCGTCAACGTCTACTTGAACGACGAAGATATTCGCTACATGCAGAAGGACGCGACGCCAGTGGCCGCGACCGATACCTTGTCCATCGTCCCCAGCATCGCAGGTGGCGGACAATGAACACCCCCGCGTCATTAACGAAGGAAGAAATCCTTCGTTACTCGCGCCACCTCATCATGCCCGAAGTCGGCATGGAGGGCCAGCTCAAACTGAAGAACGCCAGCATCCTGCTGGTCGGCACGGGAGGTCTCGGTGCCCCGCTCGGCATGTATCTCGCGGCGGCGGGCATTGGACGCATCGGCTTGGTGGATTTCGACGTGGTCGACGTCACCAACCTGCATCGCCAAGTGATTCACGGCACCAAGGACGTGGGCCGCAAGAAGCTCGACTCCGCGGCCGACACCATCGCCGACATCAATCCGAACGTCAAGGTTGAGAAGTACGACGTGCTCCTCACCAGCGAAAACGCGATGGAGATCTGCGCCAAATACGATTTAATTATCGATGGCACGGATAACTTCCCCACGCGCTATCTGGTCAACGACGTCTGCGTCCTGCTCAAGAAGCCGAACGTTTACGGCTCTATCTTCCGCTTTGAAGGCCAGGCCACTGTGTTCGCCACGGAAGGCGGACCTTGCTACCGTTGCTTGTATCCCGAACCGCCACCTCCGGGTTTGGTTCCCAGCTGCGCCGAAGGCGGCGTGCTCGGAATCCTGCCTGGCACCATCGGCTTGATTCAAGCTACCGAAGCCATCAAGTTGATCCTCGGCGTGGGCGAGCCCCTCATCGGTCGCCTCGTGTTGTACGACGCCTTGGCGATGAAGTTCCGCGAGTTGAAGCTCCGGCGCAATCCGGAATGCCCGGTCTGCGGCGACAACCCGACCGTCACGCAACTCATCGACTACGAACAATTCTGCGGCCTGCCGCAGCACGAAGGCCCCGCCGCCGCGGAAGTAAACGAAGGCGACGTGGACCCTGTGGAAGTCAAGCAGATGCTCGACCGTGGCGACGATTTTATTCTGATCGACGTGCGCGAGCAACACGAGTACTTGATCTGCAGCATCCCGACCGCGAAGTTGATCCCGCTGGGTGAGATCGGCAAGCGTTACGCCGAAATCGATTCGACGAAGCTGGTTATTGCCCATTGCAAGATGGGTGGCCGCAGCGCGAAGGCTGTCGCTCAGTTGAAGGAACTCGGCTTCAAGAAGGTTCGCAACATGACCGGTGGTATCACGGCATGGAGCGACAAGGTCGACCCGTCCGTTCCCAAGTACTAACATGGCAGACCAACGCTGGTCGGCATCCGGGTATGCGGCAAACGCACACTTCGTACCAGCGTTGGGAAATGCAGTTCTGGAATTGCTAGCGCCGCAGCCCGGCGAGCTTGTGCTCGACCTCGGCTGCGGCGATGGCGTTTTAACGCAGCGCATCGCGGATGCCGGAGCTGCAGTCATCGGCATCGACAGTTCCCCCGAAATGGTCGCCGCCGCTCAGACTCGCGGCTTGGACGCGCGCGTGCAAAGCGCAACCGAGCTCACCTTCGCCGCTGAATTCGATGCCGTGTTCACCAACGCGGCACTGCACTGGGTCAAAGCCGCCGATGCCGTCATTGCAGGCGTATCGCGCGCGCTGAAACCGGGTGGACGTTTCGTCGGCGAATTCGGCGGACACGGCAACGTCGCCGCCATCACCGTTGCGCTCATCGCGGTTCTAGAACGCCGGGGCGTCGCAAACGCAGCTTCTCGGATTCCCTGGTTCTACCCACTCCACTCGAATACAAAGCGCTCCTCGAACAACGCGGCTTCGTAGTCGATTCGGTGCAGCTGATCCCCCGCCCCACGCCGCTGCCCACTGGCATACGCGGTTGGCTGGAAACCTTCGCAAACCCCTTCTGCGACGCCTTACCCGCCGCCGAACGCGACAACTACCTCAACGAAGTAACGTCCCTGCTCAAACCGGTCCTCTGCGATCAACAAGGCAACTGGACCGCCGATTACGCCCGCCTCCGCTTCGCCGCCCACAAGCCTCAGTCTTAACTAACGGCTACGTTTCTTGATAACGCGCTTGTTCGTCTTGCGGACCGGTCGCCAGCGCTGCTTCTCGTTTGCCTCGGCCGGCAGCCCAGCCACCTCCCGCCCTAACTTGCGAAAGCTGTCGAGTCGCTCCACCGGCACCGCCTCACGCACCGCGCATCCTGGCTCGATCGTGTGCGTGCAATCCTTGAACCGGCACTTCGCTGCAAGCGCGACAATCTCGTCAAACACCAGAGCCAGTGCATCCTGACTCACCAGCAACTGAAGCTCCCGTATCCCCGGCGAATCGATCACTGCCACACCATTCGGCAACACAATCAACTCTCGATTCGTTGTCGTGTGCCGCCCCCGCGAATCCGCTGCGTGAACCTCGCCCGTCCGTTGCCGCTCACCACCGAACAGACGATTCAGAATGGTGGACTTCCCCGCCCCGCTGGAACCCAGCAGCACCACCGTTGCACCTGCCGGCAACAGAGCGTCCAGTGCATCAAAACCTAAGCCCGTGCGCGCACTGACGGCCAACACGGGCGTTGCACGCGCCACCGTCTCAGTTTCCAACAGCGCTTTCGCCACCGCCTCACACGAGTCCGCTTTGTTGAGAATCACGACCGGCTTTACGTTGCCATCGTGCGCCATCGCCAAGTAACGTTCGATGCGCCGGACGTTGAAGTCGCCATCCAGTCCACACACGATCAACGCCAGGTCGACGTTCGCCGCCAACACCTGCTCCGAACCCTCGCGGCCTGGTGCCCGCCGCGTGATACTGGACCGACGCGGCTCCACCCCTTCAATGAGCATCCACTCCGTCTCTATCGGACGAACCGATACCCAATCTCCCACGATTGGAACCAGTCCCTGCGTAAGCAACGCCGAACTCATGCGTGCGCTATGTTCCTGCCCGTTTACCAACACCTGAGCCCGTTGTCCCTGGCTCAAACAAACGCGCGCACGCAGGACTGGACTTTCAGAGTTGTTCAATGGGTGCCACACCGTTAGCCTAACACTACCCGCCCTGCCGACCCGCTATACTTGCAGAAATCATGCGAACCCTCCGAGCACTATCCGCCTTCGCGATCGGCACCGTTCTCATCGCCGTTCTGCGC
The DNA here is from genome assembly GCA_943328975.2 of Bordetella parapertussis. Classification (GTDB taxonomy): domain Bacteria; phylum Acidobacteriota; class Terriglobia; order Bryobacterales; family Bryobacteraceae; genus Palsa-187. The sequence goes on from CALQCC020000011.1 coordinate 83,575, forward strand.
CTCGACGCACAGCAACCACTCCCGCCCCTACGCGTCTCCGGCAACATGACGACCATCGAATTGTCACCGGTGCTACTGGCCGCCAACGGAATCTATCCCGGACCCATCACCGTCATCAACGGAGGCATCCCCAACATCATGAGCGGCGAGGTGGACGCAGGCACCAACGCCGAAACACAACTCCTCCGCCAGTCCGTCGATGACCCCAGCCTACGCGTCATCTTCACCGTCTCCGAGAGTTTCTATCGCATCGTCGCGCGCCGCTCCGCAGGCATCAGCAAAGTGTCGGACCTCAAGGGCAAGCGCATCACCACACCGCGCAACACCTCGGCGCATTGGTTCCTGGAGAAGATGCTACGCACGGCGAAGCTCACCGAAGCCGACGTGACCATCGTCCCAATCACGCCTGTAACCGACATGTCGAAGGCCCTCAAAGACGGCCGCGTCGACGCCATCGCCATGTGGGAGCCCGAGGCGCAACTCGCCATCGACCTGCTGGGTAAAGACGCCATCGTCTTGCAGGACCGCAAGGTCTACCGCGAACTGTTCAACATGAACACGTCGACCAAAGTACTCGCCGATCCCGCCAAGCGGCGTGCCATCGTCGAGTTACTACGCTCGATCATCACCGCCTCGGACCGCCTCCGCAAACAGCCGAAGCAGCAGTGGCCGTACATCGCGAGCAAACTGAACTACACTCCGGATCTGATCTCCAAAAGTTGGCCGGACCTTCGCTATGCGGGTTCAATGGTGAAGGATATGCTCGACGTGATGGTGGAAGAAGAAGTGTGGGTCGCAAAGGAGCGCAACCGCACACCGCGCACACGCGCCCAGCTTGCAACACTCATCGACGACAGCTTGCTGAAGGAAGCGCTGAGCAAGCGGTAGCGCTACTCTCGACCCGCCGCATAGTAGCCCTTGCGCGCCTGCGGCTTCATGGACTTGTCCGCCATCTGGATCTCGATGCGCCGGTACGCTCCGTCGCGCGCGGTGTTCGTCGGGTTATACGAGATCGAATACTGAGACCGCAGTTCCTCGTTGATCTCGGCGAAGATCTTCTCCAGATTGCGCTTCTCCAACCGGAATACTCGCCCGCCCGTTTCGCCGGATAACCGCTCCAACACATCTTCGCCCACGCCTCTGCGCCGATCGGGCTTCACAAAGATGCTGTAGATGATGACGTCCGATTTAACCGCAGCTTCCAGCGCGCGTGAGAGCGGGACCAAACTCCCTTGATCCTCACCGTCCGTGATCAAGATGATCGCCTTGCGGCCCGTAGCGGGTCGCAACACTTCGTCCGCCGCGAGGAACACTGCGTCATAGAGGACCGTCCCTCCGACCATCCGACCTCGACCCGGTCCCGGGCCTTTCGTTGGACCTCCACCCGGCCGTGGGCGCGGCGAACGACCCGGTCGCGGCCCCGGAATCGGCAAAGGGAACCGGCCCGGGAACTGAGCGAAAACTACCTGCGACGGAGTCGACGCCTTTCCCGGCAGCAACTCATCCAGACCTTGCTGCAGCTTCTGAATCGAATCTGTCGTATCCTGCAACAACTCGGCCTTGCGCGAGAAACCAATGAGGAACGCCTGATCGTGCGGGCGCAGCACCTGCGTGAAGAACTGCCGCGCAGCTCGCCGTTCATCGGAGACCTCTGTCGCCACGCTGCCGCTGACGTCGACCAGCATCCCGATAGTGAGCGGCAGATCGGTCTCCCGTGCGAACCGAGTGATCTGTTGCTCCTGCCCCTCTTCGAGAATCCGAAAATCCGACTGTTTGAGATTCTTCGCCAGCGCGCCCTTCTTGTCGCGCACCGTGACCAGGAGATCCACTAACGCAACCCCACCACGAATCACGACGTCCTGAGCGGTCAGAATCCCCAGTCCGATCACCGCCGCGATTGCGAGCTTGCGCATGGAAGCTATTCCTGCTCGATGGCGTAGTAACCCTTGCGGGCCTGGACCTTGTAATCCTTGTTCAACATCTCCAACTCCAGCTTGCGATAGCTGCCATCCTTGACGGTGTTCGTAGGCGAGTAAGACACCGAATACTGCGTCCGCATCTCCTCTTGAATCTGCTTGAAGATCTCTTCCAGGTTCGCGCGCCGACCGGCGTCAAACACACGGCCACCGGTCTCCTCCGACATCTTTTTCAACACCCCGCTGTTGCCGCCGAACCCTCCAGCAACGTAGTAGATGCTGTAGATGATAACGTCGGATTTCTGCGCGGCTTCGATGGCCTTCTGCAGCGATACGCGGCTGCCCGTGTCTTCGCCGTCGGTAATCAGGATGATCACCTTGCGCCCCGCTTCGCGCCGCAACCGTTCATCGGCCGCCAGGAACACCGCGTCATAGAGAACCGTACCCGCCTGCGATGCCGCCGTCGGCACCGGACCCGGATGTATTCCGCCCACCCGCACGTTAGGCCTCAAGTCATCCAGACCGCGTTGCAGCAAGCGCGCCGAGCCCGTCGAGTCCTGCAGCAGTTCGGAGTCTTTGCCGAAGCTGATGATGAACGCCAGGTCTTCCTTGCGCAGCACCTGTTCAAAAAACTGTCCACCCGCGCGCTGCTCCACTGGAATCAGCGTTTCCATGCTGCCGCTGACGTCGATCAACATGCCGATGGTCAGAGGCAAGTTGGACTCGCGCGTGAAGTACTTCACCTCCTGCTCCTTGCCGTCCTCAAACACCTTGAAATCGGATTGCTGAAGGTTCCCAATCAGCGCCCCGTTCTTCCCCCGTACCGTGGCTAACACGTTGACCAGATCGACGCCGCCCCGAATGATGCCTTCCGGTTCGTTGGACGGAGGATTCAGCGCCGGGCGCTGTTGCGAGACAGCCAGGGTCGCAGCCGCTAGCATCGCCAGACAAATGAGCAGAAGTTTACGGGCCATACTATACAGTATGACGCGCGCGCCGCAGGACGGTTTCGCCTCCCTTTTATGAAGAAGGCAATTTTACATCTGAAGCGCGCCGACCCCGTGCTGGCCGAAATCATCGACCGCGTCGGCCCCTACGCGATCCAGTGCAACGACCCGGTGTTCCATACCCTGGTCCGCTCAATCACCTATCAACAATTGAGTGGCAAAGCCGCAGCGACCATCTTCGGCCGTTTGAAAGACGCCGCCAAAACCGACCCGTTGACTCCGGAGTCGATCCTCAAGCTCCGCCCCGCCCGCATGCGAACGCTCGGCCTGTCGGGGCAGAAGATGGAATATATCCGCACGCTGGCCCGCATGACTCGCGACGGCGAAGTCAGCTTCGAAGGCCTCGCCGAACTCGATGACGCCGCAGTCGTCGAGCACCTAACGCGCGTCAAAGGCGTCGGCGTGTGGACCGTCCATATGTTCCTGCTGTTCGCCCTGCGCCGCCCGGACGTGTTCCCCACCGGCGACCTGGGCATCCGCGCGGCGATGAAGAAAGCCTACGGCCTGGAAGAACTCCCGAAGCCCGCGGAGATGGAAAAGCTGGCCTCGTCGTGGAGACCGTATTGCTCCGTCGCGACGTGGTATCTATGGCGCAGCCTGGATGGTCAGGCCGCGCTCTAGCCGTTAGTGGCCTTCTTCTTCGAGGAACCGCTCGGCCTCGATCGCGGCCTTGCAACCCGCACCCGCAGCCGTGATCGCCTGCCGATAGATCCGGTCCTCCACATCACCCGCGTGGAACACACCGGTGACATTCGTGCGAGCCCCGCCGTGCGACAAGACATACCCGTCCGGATCCAGATCGATTTGGCCGACAAACGGCTTGGTGTTCGGAATGTGGCCGATGGCCAGGAAGAACCCGTCCACGTCCTGATCCCAGACCTTGCCCGTCTTGAGGTCGCGTAGCTTCACGCCTGTAACTTCGCCCTTGGTCACGTCGTAGATATCGTCGACCGCAGTGTTTAGCAGCCACTTGATCTTCGGATTCGCCTTCGCCCGATCGATCATGATCTTCGACGCGCGGAACTCCTCGCGCCGATGGACCAGCGTGACCTCGGAACCGAAACGCGTGAGGAAGTTGGCCTCCTCCATCGCCGAATCGCCGCCGCCGATCACCATGATCTTCTTCTCTTTGTAGAACGCACCATCGCAAGTCGCGCACGAAGACACGCCCTTGCCGATCAGCGCCATCTCATTCGGCAATCCCAGCCAGCGCGCCGACGCGCCCGAGGCGATGATCAGCGTGCGGGTTTCTTGCCACTCACCGTCGATCGAAATCCGAAACGGCCGCTTGGAAAGATCCGCCGCGTCGACTGTTCCCCAGACATACTCGGCCCCGAAGCGCTCAGCCTGCTTCTTCATGTTCTCGACCAGGTCCGGTCCCTGGACGCCTTCCGGAAAGCCCGGGAAGTTCTCCACCTCAGAGGTGATCGAAAGCTGCCCGCCCGGTTCCTGCCCCATGACGACCAGTGGATTGAGCCCAGCCCGACCCGTGTATATAGCAGCCGTATTCCCCGCGCAGCCGCAACCGATGATGATGACGTTTCTCACAGTTTTTATGGTAGCAAGGAGGTCAAGGCCGCCTACGCCTCAACGTAGAATTCGTCTCTGGTGTGACGCACATCAAACTGAACCAAAATGGTGCATACTGATGTCATGGCCACATCCAAAACCATCGTCCGCCAAAGTGTCAGCCTCCCCTCCGATGTCGCCAAGCAAGTGAAGACCTTGGCGAAGAACCGGCGACTGAGTTCAAACCGCATGCTGGTGGAACTCGTCGAAGACGGGCTGGAAGCGCAGCGACGCAAACAAGAGGAATTCTTTGCCCTGGCCGAGCGATTCCGCGCCGCCAGCGACCCGAAAGATGTTGCACGGCTGGGAGATGCAATGGGCCGGATGGTCTTTGGCGGCTAATGCCTAAGATCGCCAAGTGGGACGACCTGCCCGCCGCCGTCCGCCGGCACTTGATCGAAAGGTTGCACGACCGCAGCATCAGCATCGCCGAACTAAACGAGTTGCGACTCTGGCTTGAATCGAGTCCCACCACGCCCGATGGCGATTGGTTTAAGGACTTCGGTTCCTTCAAAATCTGCGGTCACGGAGCCTACCCCAAGACGTTCCTACTCAAGGGGCAGATCGCAACCGGCCAGCGGCTCTAAGCGATCACTACTCGACCGCCAACCCGTCCCCCCGCACCACCACCCGAGGCCTCTGGCCATCCGAGCATTGCGGCAGCGCCCGGCCCACATAGTAGTTCAGTCCGTACTCCGCGTCGCGCTTCAAGTTGTCCAGGCAGGCTCCCGCTAGCTCCGCTTGATGCGCCCGGAAAAAGGCCCGCACGGACACCCGCTCATCCAGCACCGGGAACGCCGAGGACTTGAGATACGCCACCGAAACGACCGCCGCCACCGCGACCACCAACGCGGCCCAGCGTCGCCGATCGCTCCATTCCTGATCGGCATCGTCGCGCGCCAGCCACCAAGCGGCCGCGGCTGCAATCACCGGGATCAGCAACGGCCAGCCGAAGCCTCCTTTCCATGAGACGTGTGTCAGGCCGACGTTCAGCGCATCCGGCAAGATCGCCGCGATCATCGGCACAGCGGCCAGCAAGAGAGAGCAAGCCACCAGCCACGTAGCCGCGGATCTCGTCTTCTCTAGCGCGACCGCCAACACCACCGCCATCGCGGGGAGCAAGGGCAGCACGTAAGCGGGCAGCTTGTTCGTCGACGCCGAGAAGAACAGCAGCCCAATCGGCAGGAACACGAACAGCAGAAACCGCACCCGCTCATCCTCCAGCGACCGCCGTCCACCCAGCAGCAACACCAGCGGCGTCCACGGAAACAGGCCCGCTAGCAGCACCGGCACGTAATACCAGAACGGTTGCGCATGCCCCAGGTCGCTGTGCAAGAACCGACCCACCTGGTGCTCCCAGAAGTACACATCCCAGAACGCCGAACCGTTCCGCAGGTAACACAGGATGTGCCACGGAGCAGCGGTCAACACGCAAGCCACGATCATCTGCAAGCGCTTGCCGCGCGCAATCAGGAACACAGGGACGATCAAAATCAGGGGCACGAACGCTTTCGCCAGCACGGCCAGACCCAACAAGAATCCCGCCAAGTAGCCCTGCGCGGTGTAGCGCGATTCCCTGCCCCCCGTGCTGCGAGCGCCCAACGCCTGCGGTCCGAACAGCGCCACCAACAGCGCCCCGTTCAACGCCGCCGACATCGGCAAATCCGTGACGGCCACAAAACTCAACGACGCCCAACCCGCCGAGGTCCCCAGAATCGCCGTCGCCGTCAGCGCCACTCGATGCGAGAACTCGCGCTCGATGGTGTTGTAGAAGAACAGTAGGAACACCAACCCGATCAGCGCGATCGGCAACCGCGCCGCCCACTCGTCCGTCAACCCCAACCAATTCCCTGCCGCTGTCGTCCAATACAGCAACGGCGGTTTCTCGAACCACGGTTGACCGTCCAGGCGAGGCGTGATCCAATCTCCCGAACGGGCCATCTCGCGACCGATGGACGCATAGCGCGGCTCGTCGGGACCCAGGAATCCGACGCCGGCCAAGTTCGTTAAGTACAGGAACGCGAGTGCGGCAATGAGGCAGAGCTTCTGCAACATCCTAGTATAGAGCGGTCAGTATAATGAGGGCAGGTTCTTACTCCACATGAAAACACTTTGCGCACTGGCGCTGTTCGCTGCAACCGCCTTTTCCCAGGCCCCCACTCGGCAAAACCTATTCGACAAGACCGGGCTGGAAGCCTACTTGCGCCGCCTGGAACTGTGGATTCCGCAAGTCGCCGTCCAGATCGATGACCCCAAGCCCGCGCCCTACCTCAAGGGCTTCTCGGAGGTGGTGGTGCATCTGTCCTTCAACGGCCAGGGAAAAGAGGAGCACTACCTCCTATCCAACGATGGCTCCAACCTGGTCAAGGGCGAGGCCTTCGACCTGAAGCGCAGCCCGTTCCAGGCCAATCTCGACAAGATCAAGACCGCCGACCAACCCAGCTTTGGAGGTGCCGACACCGCACCTGTAACCCTGGTGGTCTACGGCGACTTCCAGTGCCCCTACTGCAAAGCCGAGGCCGAGGTCATGCGCAAAAACGTGGTGCAGACTTACACCGACAAGGTCCGCGTCGTCTTCAAGGATTTCCCGCTGGAATCGATCCATCCGTGGTCGCGCGCGGGCTCCATCGCCGGGCGCTGCGTCTATCGCCAGGACGCCAAGAAGTTCTGGACCTTCCATGACTGGATCTACGGGTCCCAGGAAGAAGTCTCTGTGGAAAACCTGAAGGACAGGGTCACCAAGTGGGCCGGCGACAACGGCCTCGACGCTGCCCAATTCGGAGCCTGCTTGACCAGCAAAACCACCGACGCCGAGGTGACCAGCAATCTGCAGGAAGGCCGCTCGCTCGGGATCAACGCGACGCCGACCTCCTACCTCAACGGCTTCAAGCTGGAAGGCACCGTCCAATGGGAAGTCCTGCAGCAGGTCATCAACATGGAACTGACTCGCCTGGGAATCGCGACCCCGGCCTCTGCGGGAGGAAAATAAGATGCGCTACGCGGCTCTGCTCGCTTTCACCGGAATCGCCCTGGCTGCCAACGTGGACCCAGCCGCCTATCAGGCCCACGTCCGCTACCTCGCCTCAGACCAATTGAAGGGCCGAGCCACCGGATCGCCGGAGTTGGAGCAAGCCGCCAAGTACATCCAGAAACAGTTCTCCTCCTTCGGCGTAAAGCCCATTTCTGGTAGCACTTACCAACAAGAGTTCCAGGCTTCCATTGGGGCTCGACTGAACCGCAACAATCGTCTGCAATCGACACTCAATGGCCGGACGCAGACCATCGCGGTCAACCAAGGCTTCATCCCGTTCGCGTTTTCAATGACGGGCGCGGGCGCGGCGGCCCCAGTGGTCTTCGCCGGTTACGGCATCACGGCGGCCGACCAGCATTACGACGACTACGCCGGTCTCGACGTTAAAGACAAGTATGTCTTGATCTTGCGCCATGAACCTCAAGAGAACGATCCCAAGAGTCCGTTCAACGGCCGCGAGACCACCACGCACGCGACCTTCGCCAACAAAGCCGTCAACGCGAAGATGCACGGAGCGCGCGGCGTCATCCTGATCAACGACACCTTCAACCACCCCGGCGAGCGCGACGCGCTGCTCGCGTTCGGGCAATCCAGCGGACCCGCCAACGCCGGCGTCTTCTTCGTTCAGGTCAGTTCCGCCACCGCCGAGGCTTGGATGAAAGCCTCCGGCAAAGACCTCCGCTCGATCGTGGATGGAATCGATAAAGACCTGAAGCCTCAGTCTTTTACGCTAGGCAATCTAACTGTGAGCCTGAACGTCGACATCCTGCACGAATCGAAGGCCGTCCACAACGTGGTGGCCTACCTACCCGGCAAGACCGACGAGTATGTCATCGTCGGCGCTCACTACGATCACCTGGGCCTAGGTGACGAGCATTCCCTAGCCCCGTCGCAGATGGGCCAGATCCATCACGGCGCGGACGACAACGCCTCCGGCACCGCTGCGGTCATCGAACTGGCGCGCTGGTTCTCGAAACAACCCCAGCAGCAGCGCGGCATTCTGTTCATGACCTTCGCTGGCGAGGAGCTCGGCCTGCTGGGCAGCGCTTACTACAGCACCCACCCCATCCTGCCGCTGGACAAAGCCGTCGCCATGCTCAACATGGACATGATCGGCCGCATTCGCGAAGGCAAGATCTACGTCAATGGGACCGGCACTGGCTCCACGCTGGACGCGCTTGTTTCGGGCATCAAGGTTCCCTCCAGTCTCAAGCTGGATCTATCTGAATCCGTTGGCTATGGCGGCAGCGACCACATCTCGTTTACCGCGAAGCAGGTCCCGGTGATCTTCTTCTTCTCCGGCCTGCACGGCGACTATCACAAGCCTAGCGACACCTCCGACAAGATCGATTCCCGCACCGCCGCCGACCTGACCGATTACGTCGCGGAGATCGCCACCGCTCTGATGAACGCCCCCGGCCGGCCCGTCTTCCAACGGGTGGCCGAGAAAGTCGATCCGCATTCCGGTGCCGTACCCGTCACCAGCGGCTATGGGCCAAACTTCGGCAGCGTACCAGATTTCGACGAACCGCCCAAGGGAGTGCGCTTCGCCGACGTACGCCAGGGTACTCCTGCGGACAAAGCAGGCCTACGCGCGGGCGACATCCTGATTGGCTTCGACGGTAAAGAAATCAGTAACTTATACGACTTTACCTACGCACTCCAGGCCCATAAGGCCGGAGACGAAGTACTAGTGCAGGTGCTCCGAGGGACCCAGACAATTGAGGCCAAAGTACTACTCACTGAAAGGCGTTGATTTGGCATACTGACCTTGCCGATAAGGCAAAGAGCTAAAGCCAAATGATGACCAACGCCAGCGCCACCAACAACCTGATCCCGAGCGAGAGTCAGTACAAACTCCCTCCCCTGATTCTGCATCCCTTCGCGGACGCCAACGGACCGGGCAAATTGGTGGAAAGCTCGCGCGCCAGCCTCATGTTGCAAGGCTTGCTACCCAACGGCGACCGCAATCAGAAGGACCTCGATCGCGCGCTGCTCGACGGCCGCTTCCAGGAAATCCGCATGCTCTTCTACGTTGGCCGCGATCTGGTCCGCTGGATCGAGCAGTGCATGGAGTTCGTCGACCGCCAGCCGAGCCTGCAACAGTGCGGCATCAAGGAACAGAGCTTCGCCGCCCACTTGATCCAGCAGCCGCCCGCCGAAGTCGAAGCCAAACTGCGCAAGTGGGGCGTCATCGATTACCGGTCCATCTTCGGACGGGCCCTGGGCCTGAACGCCATCTTCGCCGACATCCCGGAGCGCGAGCAGTTGACCGACGACTTTATCCGCAACTACTACCGCTTCGCCGACCAGATGTTCCAGTGCAAGCAGACCGCGGTGACCTTCACCGAGATCAAGGATTGCGGATTCGACTACGAGATCTACGCCTCGGGCGAGTATTCGCGGATGCTAGAGCGGGAGTGGGCGTAAGTCCATCAGAGGACCGCTCTAGCGTCCTGGAAACTACTTCTTCAACCCGGCGGCCCAGTTGAGCACGACGGTAAACGGGATGGTCCGGCCTGTGCCGGGCGTGCCGACGAACAGGAATTTCTTCCCATCGGGCGAGAGGTCCCATCCGCTGGACAACGTCAGCGGCGGGGTCGGGAACAGGCGCCGAGGCGTACCGGATTGAAACCCCTTGCTGGTATCGATATCCACCGCCATCATCTGGACAGCCAGAGCCACGTAGAACAGCTGTTTGCCATCGGGACTCCAGCGGGGACGTCGGCCACCGCCTTTTGAAACCAGCCACTTGGCTCCGGTGCCCGCTGGGGCATCGGGGGTGAACGGCCTCACGTAAACTTCGATGGAACCCGACTCGAGCGATGCGTATGCCAGCCAACGCCCATCGGGCGATAGCTTCGCGTCCGTTTCCGGAAACTGGGTCTGCAGCAGGGAAACTGGTTTGGCTTCTGCGGCTTTGGTTTCTCCGGAAACCGGCAGAGCCCAAATATCCTCTTCCTTCTTGAAGCTGGTGAAGGTCAGGAATCGACCGTCCTTGGACCACTGGGCGTTTGTCTTGGGCTCGTCGGTCTTCAAGAGCAGCTTTTCTTCACCTGAGCCGTCGGCGGGCTTGCTGTATAGGTCCATCTGCCCCGCGCGATTCGAGCTGAACGCAATGGTTTTGCCGTCAGGCGACCAGGCAGGGAAATCGTCGTTACCCGGATCGAAGGTGAGCCGCGTGCTGGTGCCGCGCGCCACGTCCATAATCCAGATATCCCGGTTATTCGCCGAACTCAGGGCGACGGCCACGCGGCTGCCATCCGGCGAGATGGCCGGATGGGTGAACTCGCCGGGGTCGCCCAGCGTGCCCGCCGGATTGCCCTGTTGGTCGTACCAGGAAAGCACGTTGTTCGTCCCATTGCCTGTCCGGTAGACCAGCGTGCCTGTGTCCGAAACGGAGAACATGCCGGCGTTCCGGGACGCATACGAGTCGATTTGGTCCGCGATGGCTATGGGTTCCCCGCTCAGCGTCATATTATCTGGATCGAAGGGCTGGGCCATCAAGGTCGTCCCACGCATGAAAATCAGGTGCCCCGTGGCGGAACCGGGCAACGGGGCGTAATAGGCCTGGCGCTCACTGGCCAGGAGGCGCTGCATACTCTGTTCTTCGGGCTTGACGTCGAGAGAACCAATATAGACGCCCGCCTTGGCCGCGTCGTCAGACATCCGTTGATAAAGGAAATGCTTCCCGTCCGGCAGGAACTGGGGCAAGTTGTGGAAGCGTTCGCCTGGCGCCAGCTTGGTGGCGGGTGTAGGCTGCCCCCCGGCAGCGGAGACACGCAGCAGGGGGTACCCGTCCGTGGAGAGACCTGCCAGTATCACCCCGTCGCGGTTCGACGGCGCCCCGTTGATGGAGGTGGGGATATCTGCGATGTTCTGGGGCGGTCCGCCTTGGATGTCCACTTTCTTGAGCTTTCCGTTGATGGCGAAAATAACCCAGCGGCTGTCATAAGACCAGGAGGCGGGGGGCGAGTTCGGCGTGATCTCCGTTCCAGGCAGCGGGCGCGCTTCCACACCCTCCAGCGAGCGCAGCCAGAGCCGCGTCTGGCCATCCTCGCCGGACGCTTGGAACACCATCCAGTGGCCGTCGGGGGAAACCGCCATGGTGGCGCCCGCGTTGAATCGCATGCCCTCAGAGGGCGGGACTTCAAAGCGCACCACGGGCGCGGAAGGCGCCGGTTTCGTCAGCATCCAGATGGTAGCCCCAGCAATGACGACCACTGCGGCGGTGAGGGCGGGCCACAGCCAGTTCTTTTTCGCCGGCACGGGCGGCAGCGCGGCGATGGCGGCCTGGGATCCGGAGGAAGGCGCGTCGTCCAGCAGCGCCATCACGTCGCCCACGTGGCGCAGGCGCTTGTTGGGATCTTTTTCCAGACACCGCTTGATCAAGCGATGCGCTTGCGTGGGGATCTTGGTGAGATCCGGCTCGTCTTTTAAAACCGCCGCCATGACCTCCTGCACCGAATCGCCCCGATGCATCCGCGCGCCGGTGAGCATCTCATAGAACACCACACCGAAGGCCCACACGTCGGCGCGTTTGTCGACCACCTTGCCCATGGCCTGCTCGGGTGCCATGTAGGCCGCGGTGCCCAGCACCACTCCGGCTTGGGTGGCTCCCATGGTCAGAGTGGCGGCGTTGTCCGGGTCGTCGGACGCCGATGTTGTGGGGCTGACTTTGGCCAATCCGAAATCCAGCACCTTGACCAAGCCATCGGGACGGATCTTGATGTTGCCGGGCTTCAGGTCGCGATGGACCACGCCTTTCTCATGCGCGTATTCCAGCGCGTCGGCCACTTGGCGCATGATGCTGGATGTTTCGTCGAGGCTGAGGGGACCTTCTTTGATGCGCTCAGAAAGCGTGGGGCCTTCGATCATCTCCATCACGAGGTAGTCGGGACCGACGTCGAACAGCGTGCAAATATTGGGGTGATTCAGCGAGGCAATCGCCTTGGCCTCGCGCGCGAAGCGTTCGCTGAATTTCAGCGTGGAAGTTTTAATCGCGACGTCGCGAGGCAGGCGCGAATCGGTGGCTCGATACACCTCGCCCATGCCTCCCTTGCCGATCATTTCCACGATTTGGTAGTGGGCCAGGCGTGATCCGGGTTCGAGCGTCATAGTGGGGCTATTGTACCGAATTGAGAAGGCAGCGGCGGAGGCATCGTTGCTTGGGTCGACACGCGATCACAGGTCGGCGTGGCGCGGGTCGTTTCGAGGGCGGAAATGGGTTCGTTTTTGAGCGTAGAAGTGGCCGGGTTTTCTTCGAGTTGGGTACAGAAAATGGGTTCGTTTGGGAAATCTTGGTTGGGCTTCTGCATGAGGCTCCCTTTCTTAAACGCGCACGACGGACTTGCGCCTGTGCGCGTCGATTATTGAATGCGCACCTGCGCTGCTGAGGGTAGGGGTAGCACGGGGGAGTGGAGGGCGCGGTCGGTTGGGGTGCTAGGTGGTAGGTGGGGAAGGAGATAATTCGGCAGAGCTGCTGCCCCGCGTATAGCGTTCCTTCCGCGTCGCGAGCGTCCACTGAATTCATCGGATCTGCTTATGATGACCGCTGGTATTCGGCGGGAAGATGGCGCTCCAGGTCCCGGCTGTCATGAAGGACTCGCGCCACTTCGACTACGCCGTCATGACGGCAGCGATAGAGAAGAAGATGACGCGGCTCCTTCACTCTTGTGCCGGTGACTCTGGTTCGGCTCATTGAAAGGTGGTAAGTGCGTGCACCTTTGACCAGGACTTCCGGACGCTCGTTCGACCCTGGTCTTTCATGATCGGCTGCAACATCCAGAAGCGCTTGTCGGATGAGCGCGCTGTAGCGCAGAGACGCCTCCATCCCGAATTCTTGGAGACTGCGTTTCAGAATGGCGGCAATATCACGACGGGCGGGGCCGGTGATGTGAAATTGAAGGCCGCGCTTCTTAGCCACGTTTCCGCTGGGTAGCGACTTCGGCTTGAACCTCTTGGTGAATCTGTTCAAAGAACGTGTCTAGCTCTCGCTCTGAATTCAAGGTCACGTAGTCGCCGCGGTCGGCAGCGTCGAAGCCTTCCTTAGCCGCTGCGCGTAGCCATTCGATTTTGGCCCTGTCTTCCTTTTCGCGCTGCTCCAGGAGCCGGAGGCCTTCCCGCACAACCTCGCTAGCATTGCTGAAACGGCCGGATGTTATTCCGGTTTCGATAAAGGTATCAAAGTGTTCGGTCAGGTTTACGTTGCGTGTTGGCATGGTGGCAGGTCTTCTCCTTCACACTAGCAGAACTGGCAATTATTGCCAATCGGTAACATTTGGGGGTCGGCGGGGGCGGGGAGCGGCGGATGAGGCGATAGTCGCCGCGCACAGCCCCCTGATCTAGCGGCCGTAGACGAGGATTTCCTTGCCGGTGGGGAGGATGACGCGCTCCAGCTTGATGATCTTCTGGCCGTCGGTGTACTGGTAGCCGATGCCTGTGATCACGTCGCCGGGTTTGACGGTGGTCTTGGTCCAGCCGTTGGCTTCCATTCGGTTGAGGGCTGGACCGCCGACCTGCCATTTTTCCGTGTTGCCGTTGGTGGTGGGAACCGCGAGCGTGATCATCGGGTGGGGGTTACCCCACTGGAAATCAACGACGGTTCCCTTCACTGTGACAAGCCGCTGCTGGCTGACTGGCCAGGCATGATGCGCTGACAGCGGCAATTGAGCCAGTGCCAGCGCGATGCAGACGGGAATGGAGAAGGCTTTCATTAATTCGGAACGGCGTACACGAGCAGCTTCGGATTGGCGTTGGCCGTCGCTGGGGCCGGGGGCGGAATATCTTTGCCCTTGGCTGCAGCGGCTGTCGCCTCAAGCGGAGCTGGGCCGCCTTTGGCACCACCTGCGCCTCCACGTCCAGCAGGAGCGCCGGTTCCGCCCATGACGGCGATGTATTGCTTGCCTTCGAACATAAAGGTCATCGGCGGGCCGACGCCCGAAGTCACCGGCAGGGCGAGATCCAGAAGCTGTTCCCCCTTGTCCGCAGTGAACGCTTTGAGGCGTCCGTTGCCGAGGGTTTGAAACACGAGGTTCGAGGCCAGGGACAGCGCGCCACCGCCCGACTGTCCGCCGCCGAGGGCGAACCAGCGTTCCTTTTGCGTGGCGGGATCCCAGGCGGTGAGAATACCTCCACGGACTTTGGTTCCGTCCGCATTCTTACGCTCGGGTCCGTGGGGAGGCGGGGATTTCATGGGGATGCCGCCGCGTGCTCCGGCTAGATTCAGGCCGAAGTTTTGGCTTCCTGGAGTTGGCGCGTAGCTCTCTGACGCCACGAAGCTGAAGGTGTTTTCGACGGCGATGGGAACGTAGATCAGGCCGGTGTTCGGGTTGAACGACATCTGCGAGGTGTTGTGCATCTGCACCGGGTAGACCGTCACGCCTTGCTTCGAAGAATAGAGCGCGTCAGGGTGAACATTGGGGCGGCCGGTTTTGGGATCGAGCCCGGTGGCCCAGCTCACTTGGGACATCTCAGATCCGGAGATGAATTCGCCGTTGGTGCGATCGATGACGTAGAAGTACCCGTTCTTGTTCGCTTGCATCACAACCTTACGATTGCGATTGTTGATGCGAACGTCGGCAAGCAGAAGGTGCTGGATGGCGTCGTAGTCCCATTGATCGCCGGGCGTGCACTGGTAGTGCCACTTCAACTGGCCGGTGTCGGCGTTGATGGCGAGGATGGAGGCGATGTAGAGGTTGTCCGGATTGTTTGTTTGCCGGCCACCGTTGCGAACGTCGGCGGACCAGACGGTGCCGTTGCCGGTGCCGACGTAGATGAGGTTCTCGTCCGGATCGTAGGCCATGCCGTCCCACATGGATCCGCCGCCGCCCTGCTTCCACCATTCACCCACCCAGGTTTTTGCCGCGGCTTCCATGGCTTTGTTCTCGAAGCCCTTGGAAGGATCGGCCGGTGTGGTATAGAATTTCCAGAGTTCTTTGCCGGTGTTCACATCGAAGGCGGCAGCGTAGCCACGGAACGGAGGAAACTCAGCGCCGGCATTGCCGATGAACACCTTGCCCTTGGCGACGCGGGCCGCCATGGTGAGGGAGTAGGGGGAGATCTCGCCGGGTTTGGGTTCCGGGATCGCCCAGGAAGACCACAGCAGCTTTCCGGTGGCGGCGTCGAGAGCTTGCATGCGTCCGTCGATGACGGGGACTAGCACCTTGCCTTCGTACAGAGCGACACCGCGGCTATTCACACCACAACACAGACGGGACTTACCGGGCTGCGTCATGGTTCGATCCGCTTGCGGGTCATAGTGCCAGAGTTCTTTGCCGGTCTTCGCGCTGACAGCGGCGACGATGCTCCAGTTAGTCACGGTATAGATGACGCCGTTCGAATAGAGAGGAGTGGCTTGCTGGTTGCCGCCGCCGGGACCGAGTTCATAGGACCAGGCCGGTGCGAGCTTGCTCACGTTGGCGGGACTGATCTGGGTCATGGTGCTGTAGCGCTGTTCGCCCCAATCCATGCCGTTCATGGTCCACTCGGTGCCTTTTGCGGCGGTCTTCAGGACCTTGTCGTCGATCTTCTTGACCTGTTGGCCAATCGCCAGGGTGGTCCAGATGAAAAGAGGGATGGCAAGAAATCCCACGAGAAGCAATCTCATTCGCTGTGAAGTCATGTTCTCCACAGCATACACCTATCTGGACCCGAAAGGATGCGCTAACGAGCGCTCAGATCGCCCCAGGTAAGCTGGAATGCCTCCATGCGGCCTTCGAGATTTTTCGATGCTTCTACCGATAGGCGCTGGCTCACGGTGACGTCGCGGCGATCCATCTTCAGGCCGTTGCCAATATAGCGGGTGTCTGTTCGCAAGAGGAAGGTCTCTTCCTCGCCGGTGCGCGTTCGGAGCGTGACCGATCCAGCGGCAATTTGAACCACGACGCCCGCGACATTCTGATTTCCGTGGCGCACCGGCGCTGGACGAACGGGCTTCACAGGAGTCACGTCGACTCTGCGATTCGGACGCACCACTGGGGGTGGCGGCACCACTTGCAAAGAGAGGATGTAACAAGCGGTCTCCCCCGCATGGCGGTAGACGAGGACTTCTAAAGGATCACCCTCGCGCAGTTGGTCCACAGTGACGCGACGTTTCTCATACTCTAGATAGCTCTTGGAATCGAAGCCGCAGGTGGAGACATCGCCGCTAGCGGAGCGGGCGCTCAAGACTCCCTTGGTGGGCGAGCCTTCAAAGCTCAGCATCTTGCCGTGAAAGTAGCCGTTCGACATCTCCGCCGCAGGGGCCAGGATGGTAAATAGACACGCCAGGCAAAGTATCTTCATGGCTGGCCCATTATACAGCGCCCACGCTACAATCGACACTTGAGCAACAATTTGGGTTTTCTCGATCGGGCAGGCGCATGGTTTCTTCATTCGGGCATCCAGGAACCGAGCGGAGGCGTGGCTCGCTATTGCCGTTTGGAACAGGGTGGGAACTTACCGGTCTCAAGCGAGATTACCGGTTACGCCGCGAGTGCGCTGGCGTATCTGCACAAGCGCACCGGCAACGCCGAATACTTGAACGCCGCCGTCCGCTGCGCACGCTTTCTTGCCGGGCCGGCTTGGGATGTTGCGAGCAACACCTATCCGTTTGAGCCGGGCTCCGACCGAGCCTATTTTTTCGACATCGGCATCATTGCCCGTGGCTTGATGGCGGTCTCACGCATCACCGGCGAGGAGCAGTTCCAACAGCGCGCTCACGATGCCGCGCTATCCCTGGGCTTCGACTTTCTGGGCGATAGCGTCTTCTATCCCGTCATCTCCCTGCCCGAAAAGGAGCCGCTGCCGGAAGAGCCGCGCTGGTCCCGCAAGCCCGGCTGCTATCAACTGAAGTCGGCACTCATCTGGCGCGAGATCGGCGACGAACACGCGGATCGCATGTTTAACGTCGCGCTGGCGATGGCGTTGGCCACACACGAATCCTTCTTGTCCGAAGAGCCGGATCAAGAGAAGGTGATGGATCGGCTGCACGCCTACTCTTACTTCCTGGAGGCGTTGCTGGCGGCCACCGAACATCCGCAGGCGCGCACCGCACTGGCCTGGGGCATCGCACGGGCCGGATCGCTGCTGCGGCAGATCGCACCGGTGTTTGAACGGTCTGACGTCAATGCGCAACTGCTGCGGGTCCGCTTGATCGCGCACCACACGGGCATCGTACCGTTGGATGAATCCGCGGCGGCAGAGGAAGCGGAACGCGTCGCATCTTTCCAGGCGGAGTCGTTGGATTCGCGCATCGATGGTGGTTTCTGGTTTGGGCGTAAGGGCGGCGCGATGCTGCCGATCACCAACCCGGTCTCCACGGCGTTCTGCGCGCAGGCGCTCGTGTTGTGGGACGATCACAAACGAGGCCAGTGGAAGTTCGCGCTCGCCCAACTCATTTGACCAATCGTCCGCAGGCCGTACGTATACTGTTCGCATCCGCTTCCCCGAAGCTGATTGCGGAGACGCTTGTCCGCATGCGCTCGGTGTCGCCGGAGTTGCCGCTGGTGGTGGTCTCTGAGTTTGCGGTCGAAGAAGGCGAGTGGATTCCGTACCATCTGCGTCGCACGCGGGAAGAAAATCGCGAGCTGGTTCTGGCTAAGCTCGCCGGGCGAGAGATTCGGATAGGCGCGATCATTCTGGACCCAACGGTTCGGCATGAAGCGCTGCGCGAGCTTGGCAAGTCGATGGTTGGTCCGCGAGCGTTGGTGTTCGACGAAACGGGATCTACGGGCACCCTGCGTCATGCGGCTCGCCGCCTGAAACATTCGTTGCGCAACAAAGCGTCCAGCGTCACACGCGTCATCACGGACCCAGCGGCATTGCGACTTTCCACGCTGTACCGCATGGCTCTACGCAAAGGGCAAGCGCTGGCCACCAGCAGGCCCGAAATCAAGGCACCCGTGCTGGGTGATTCCAAGCCCGCAGGAATCTCCGTCGTGATCCCATCCCGCAACGGCCGCGATCTTTTAGAGCGCTGCCTCCCTGGTCTTGCGAGCGCAACGGAACTTATTGTTGTTGATAACGGCTCCGATGACGGCACGGCAGAGTGGTTAGCGCGCACCTATCCGTCGGTCATCGTGGAACACAGCGCCGCGCCTCTCGCGTTCGCGGTGGCCATGAACCGGGGCATCCGGCGAGCTCGCTATTCACACGTCTGCGCGCTCAACAACGACATGGTGGTAGAGGCGGGTTTTCTTGAAGCTCTGCGCTCATCGTTCGATGCTGTCCCGGACCTGTTCTGCGCATCCGCACAAATCTTTCTGCCGGAAGGCCAGCGCCGCGAGGAGACGGGGAAGACCGTACTCAATCCCGAGCCCGGGGTGACTGACCTCCCGATTCGCTGCGATGTGCCGCTTGAAGGCGAAGACCAGAGTTACGTTCTGTACGGCAGCGGCGGCTGTTCCTTGTATGACGGGGCGAAGCTCGCGGCACTCGGAGGCTTCGATGAGATCTACGAGCCAGCCTACGTTGAAGACCTCGATCTGGGTGTGCGCGCGTGGGCGTGCAGGTGGCCCACCGTATACTGTGCCGGCGCACGCGTGTTGCATCAGCATCGGACCACAACATCGCGGTACTACACGGAGGCGCAGCTCGACCTCGCACTGGACGTCAACTACACTCGCTTCCTGGCGCGGGCGGTCGGGGATAGGGAGATGTTCGCGCGGCTGTGGGCGCACAACACGCTCCGGTTGAAAGCGCTCGGGAAAGTGGCGGCACTGCAGGCAGCGGCGCGCGTTGATGCGGCACCTGTGATCGCTAGCGACGGCCGCTTCTTTGATCTTGTCAACGGAGAAGTCGCGGTTTTTCCTGGCCGAGCGCGATCGGTCAAGCCCGTGATCCTGATCGCGAGCCCGTATCTTCCCTTCCCGCTCTCGCATGGGGCCGCAGTCCGCATCTACAACTTGCTTCGTGAGACCGCCGCGGACTTCGACCTCGTTCTGGTTGCGTTCCTCGAAGAGGCTCGCTCTGTTCCACGCGAGTTGCTCGACCTGTGCGTCGAGGTGGTCACGGTCCTCCGCCCCGGCACTCACTCCTTGCCCTCGCGCGGACGTCCCGACACGGTGGAAGAGTTCGACACGCCAGCTTTCCACGCGGCTCTGCGTCAAACGATGGCCAAGTGGCGACCGATCGTCGCACAACTGGAATTCACGCAGATGGCGATCTATGCGCCGGACTGCGCGCCGGCGAAAACCATCCTGGTGGAGCACGACATCACTTACGACCTGTATGCGCAAATGCTGGCGCGAGCGGAGACCCGTGATTGGGAGACGCGGCGCCAACACGAACTGTGGGTCAACTTCGAGACCGAAGCATGGCGCAAAGTGGACCGTGTGGTAACGATGTCTGAGAAGGATCGAGCCGTGGTCGGTTCCAACGCGGTGGCCGTGGGTAACGGCGTGGATCTCGATCGCTTCCAACCTTCGAGTGATCAGCCGGAGCCTCGACGTCTGTTCTTCCTGGGCTCGTTCGCACACAAGCCCAACGTGCTGGCGTTGGAGTTCTTCCTGCGCGAAGTCTTCCCGCGTCTGACGAACGTCACCCTGCACGTGATCGCGGGGCAAAACCATAAACGCTTCTGGGATCTGCAGCACGAAGGAGTAGAAGTAGAAGGCTTCGTCACCGACGTGCGCCCGGCTTATCGGCGAGCCACTGTGGTGATCGCCCCGTTGGTTGCATCCGCGGGAACCAATGTGAAGATCGTGGAAGCGATGGCCATGGGCAAGGCCATCGTATCGACGGATGCAGGTATCCACGGCCTGGAACTTGCCAGCGGGGCCGACGTCATCGTTGCGAATGCGCCGGAAGAAATGGCTGCGGCCATCACCCGTCTGCTGGACGTTTCCGCCGAACGCACTGCGTTAGAGCAACACGCGCGCGCAACAGCCGACCGAGTTTACGGATGGAAGGCGATGGCGCAAGTACAGAAGCAGCTCTACAACGACCTGCTATAACTTGCGCGCGAAGATCGAATAATCGAGGCCGCCGAAGAACTTCTCGCGTACTGCAGTGGGCAACTCTGCGAGCTCGGGCATGGAATCGACTGCGGGTTCCAGATACTCCACTTCGACTCCGCTGCAACCTGCTTCTTCAAGGTAACACCGCAGCAGGACCGCAGGCACAGGACGCGTATGCGTGGGATCAATGTAGAAGTGCGAGGCGAAGATCGCCAGGCATTCCGGATTCGGCGTTTCAATGGCGACCAAGGCTCCGCTGCGCAGCTTGCGGCCGAGCAATTCGACGAAGCGCGCCACGGCGGCGGGACTCAGGTGCTCCACTACTTGGGAACAGTACAGTCCCGCGACGGAATGATCCGGCCGCGCGGCGAGGTAGGCGAACAGGTCGGCGCACTCTGCATCGAGTCCCTTGGCAAGGCACACGTCCACCGACTCCTGACTCAAGTCGATACCTTTGGCAATCAAGCCAGCTTCACGCGCGGC
Source organism: Bordetella parapertussis (assembly GCA_943328975.2). Classification (GTDB taxonomy): domain Bacteria; phylum Acidobacteriota; class Terriglobia; order Bryobacterales; family Bryobacteraceae; genus Palsa-187. The sequence goes on from CALQCC020000011.1 coordinate 104,519, forward strand.
TTCGAGGAATTCACCGCGCCCGCAACCGATGTCGAGGATCTGACCGGCCGTCCCCGCAAAGCGTTCGATGTAGCGCTGCTGTTGCCCACGAATGCGTTCTTCGGATCCACGGAAGCGATTCGCGAAGACCAACCAATCGACAGGAATGTCTTCCACTGACGATGATGCCGCGACCACCGTTGCGACACTCGCAGGGGCCACATACCGTTGCCGCAGCACACGCAGCTCGTCGTGAATGACGCGTTCAAATTCTGCGCGGACCTTGGCCAGATCGTCCCACAACCGCTTCTGGACATCCAGGGTGTTGCGATCCAGCGCACCTTCATAATCGCGATGCTGCGCGCGCATCAATTCGCGGAATGACTCTTCCTGAACTGTCAGGCGATGCGAATAGGCGGCCTGCAACTCAGAGATGGTGCGCAGCGTTCGGATCTCACCGGTGATGTAGCGTTGTTCAAACTCCGCGCGAGAGTCGCTGGACTCTTGCGACTGAACCTTCACTACCTCCAAGTCCCGCCGCAGCTCTTCATGGCGAGCCGCCAAGGCGGCCATGCTGCGGCTCACGCTGGTCAAGGCTTGGAGCGACGCCTGCACGCATTCCATGGACGCGCGATTAAACTCCACCTGCTCGCGCACATGCCAATCGAGCGCCCGCGCGATCAACTTCTTCGCACCTTGCGCAATAGAGTTCACCAGTCCACCGGGACGAGGATTCACCGTACCGATCGCCGCAACCTTGGCCTCCGCTGCATCGCGAGCGTGGACGAGCGGCATTAGATCCGCCGCAGCGACGCCTTCCGGTCCCAAAGGACCTTGCGGAGCATGGGCTCGCGCCCGGTCCCTCACCTCGTGGATTGCCGCAGTGAGTTCCTGATCGGTCACTTCCGTGAGCTCCGCCCCGTATGCGTCGCGACGATGCGGGTGGATACGCCACCGCGCGGCGCAAAGTCGCCTTCGAGCGTGGCACTGATCGGCTTGCAAGCGCGGACGATGTCGGCCAACATCCGATTCACCACGTTCTCCTGGAAGATACCCAGGTTCCGATATTCGATGGTGTACATCTTCAGTGACTTCAGTTCCAGACACGTTTTGTCCGGAACATAAGTCAACGTTAACGTTCCTGTATCCGGCAGACCGGTTTTGGGGCAAATCGAAGTAAACTCCGGCATCACGATCTCAACCTCGTAGCCCGTCGCATACTGATTCGGCCACACTTCAATCTCCGGCAGAGGAGCCTTGGTTCCCGCTTCCGCGTGTTTATCCGTATATTGGCGCTTCATCATTATTTCTCCTCGATTATTCCCGATAACGCGACGGCCAGCGCCCCCAGAAACTGTCCCACATCCGTGACCACACCGATGGCTTGCCCGGTGCCACGATCACTCACCTTCGTCGCGACGGCTGGGTTGATGTCGACGCAGACGATCTTGACCCAACTCGGCAACATGTTGCCGGTGGCGATCGAATGCAGCATGGAACCCAAGCAGAGTACGACTGCGGCGCCTTTCAGTTGCTCCGCGTAGGCGTCCTGCGCCTGGTTCATGTCGGTGATGGTGTCGGGCAGCGGACCATCGTCGCGCAAGCTGCCCGCGAGCACAAACGGCACGCCGGCCTTGACGCATTCATACATCACACCGCTGGTCAGCTTGCCGGATTCCACCGCGCGCTTGATTCCACCCGCGTGATAGATCGCGTTGATGGCGCGCATGTGATTGCGATGCCCGTGTTCTTCCTGACGGCCATCGGTGAGTCGCACGCCTAGGGAGGTTCCGAGCAGGGCTCCCTCGATGTCGTGCACTGCGACGGCATTGCCACCGAGCAGGGCCTGCACCCATCCGCCCTGAATCAACTTCGCCAATGCGGGAACGCCACCGGTGTGAATGATCACCGGCCCGCCGACGACCACGATTCGCTTGCCCTCGGCGCGCGCCTGTTGCATCAGCGTCGCGATCTGCCGCACCGCGGTCTTCAGTTGGCGCTCAGAGGAAATTTCATTGCTCATGAACGCGAACGAATCGCGGTCGCGCTCTTTGGCTTCGGGAACTACACGAATCCCGTGCATACCCACAACAACTTCATCCCCGGCACGCAGATCGCGCAGCCTGCGGCACATCGCGCGGCCGTCTCTGACCACCAACATTCCGTCCATGCGCTGGTTCTCGACTTCCACCCACTGCCCGGCATGGCGAACGAGCGTCTTGTGATTCGTGGTCGAGTAGAACTCTTCCGGCGCGCAGCGATCGCGCTCGACGGCCTGCAGCACCGCGTCGCCTGTGTCCGCAGGTGTGCAGCCTAGGTCCAACAGGTTGCTGAGGACGTCCTCCATATCTTTCGCTGTCGGCGTTTCCACCTTCAGCCTTAAGTAGGATGGGTCGGCATTGGTCCGCCCGATGCGGAACTCTTCTACGGCAAACTTTCCGTTGTACTCGACAACCGTATCGAAAATCCGCTCCATTAGGTGCGAATCGATAAGGTGGCCTTGGGTTTCTACGACTTCCTGGTGCATGTTGGGTCTCTTTCAGGATAACGTGCGTTCGCTTGACAGCGTTCAGGGCAGGCGTCAGACTCGATAGTGTAGCTACCTCTTTAGTCTAACAATCGGAGTTCTGACGTTGAAACAATCCCTTTTTGCCTGCTTGTTCATGCTCGGTTCGTTAGCCTTTGCGCAAGGCAATTTTTCCGGGCCGGGTATTTTGTCCAGCGGCAGCGGATCCGTCGGGCAGCGATCTGGACAGGACGTGGATCTTCGTTATTTCGTGAACGCTTCGGGAATTCATGACACAGGTTTCACCCCCTACGCCGTGACCAAAGAAGGAACCCTCCTTCGACCGGGCGCTCTAGCGGGCGTGGAGGCGGGACTGGGCGGCTATGGCCGACACAGCTTCCGGCGGAGCGTCCTGGGCTTGGACTATTCGGGAAGCTTCCGACACTATCCCGGCAGCTCCAAATACGATGGCAGCAACCAAAGTTTGGCGCTGAGCTATATGATCCAAAAATCACCCCGGTTGAGTTTTTCCATGAACCAGGCTGCCGGAACTCAAAACTATGGCACCGCGTTCGGAACAAATACCGGACCTGTGGGAACACAAGACGTAGTCGTCGACAGCAATTCGCTCCTATTTGACAATCGCACTAGTTTTGTTCAGTCTTCTATGACTTCCCAATACGCGATTTCGGGCCGCACATCCATCAGCATGGGCGGAAGCTATTATTCGATACATCGCCAATCGAGCGCACTAGTCGGGGTCAACGGTTACTCGCTGCATGGCTCGGTGAACCGCCGCATCTCTCGGTCCGGGACAATCGGAGTCAACTATCAGCATACCCACTACGATTTTCCCCGGGCTTTTGGAGAATCGGACGTTAACATGTATTCAGGAAGTTGGTCCACCATTTTTGCCCGATCATGGACCCTTGGAGTAACCGGTGGAGCATATACAAGCGCCGTGCAAGGCGTTCAGAGTACCGCGCTGGATCCCGTGATCGCCGCGCTTCTTGGCATCGGTTCCGTCCAGACCATCTTCTACCAAGAGAACATCATGCCAATGGGCTCCGTCTCGCTCCAGAAAAAGCTCCGAAGAGCTAGCTGGAATGTGAATTATGGCCGCACCGTCAATCCAGGAAATGGTGTTTACCTTACATCCCGACAGGAAACCTATGGAGCAAGCTACTCCTACACGGGTATTCGCCGCTTGAGTCTCTCCTCCAATGTTGGGGTTTCGAAGCTTGGTTCCCTGGGTCTCGAACTGCGGCCTTACACGCAAATTACGGGCGGGGCGAATCTGAGCTATAACCTCGGGGCTGGCTTCAACCTGAGTGCCGGCTATGCCCGCCGTCATCAGGATATCCGGGCAAATTCGTTCCAACAGGATAGTTCGCGCATCAGCATCGGAATCTACTTCAGCCCCGGTTCAGTCCCCGTTTCTTTCCACTAAACTTACGTTTCAAGTATGAGCCGGCTCTTAATTGTCGACGACGAACCCACTCTGCTCCAGTTGTTGCGCCGCTATCTGGAGCGGAAAGGGCATACGGTGGATACGTGCGAATCCGCGGAAGCCGCGTTGCTGGTCTTTGATGCAGATCCACATCGCTTCGACATGGTCATTACGGATCTGACGCTACCTGGAGCGAATGGAGCGCAGCTTTTGGAAAGCATCCGCGCTAAGAACCCCACGATTCCAGGATTGATCGCGAGTGGTTACCCTTACGAGCCGCAACTCAAGGGCGTCAGTTTCCTGCTGAAACCGTTTCTACCGCAGATGCTCGTCGAGCATATTGAAAGCGTTCTGAAATCCTAGTTGTTGCGGCCGCACATACCGGGGCTTCCGCACATGCCTGCGGGGCAACCACCCATGGACTGCTGCGGCGCATTCGATTCGCCGCCTGTGGCGCGAGCCGCAAACGTGGACATCTCCTGCTTAACGTGCGCTTGTCCGCAGGACGGGCAGGCCACGCCATCTTCCGACGATCTCCGCACCAGCTTCTCAAAGGCGGTTCCGCAGTCTTCGCAGGTGAACTCAAAAATCGGCATATCTCTACTCCACCAAGGTGGAGGCCAACCTGTCAACCCAAGCGCGGACCTCGGTAGCGGATGCCGCGAAGTTATTCACCAGGATTGAGAAGGCGAGGCGGCCGTTCTCTGGGCTTTCCGCATAACCGGACAGGGCGATTGCCCTGGATAGCGAGCCGGTCTTGGCTCGGATAGCCACGGTGTCAGATACACAGCAGAGCCGGGCGCTGAGCGTTCCATCTTGTCCGCCCACGGGTAACAATCCGCGCCACAGGTCACGTTGCTCGCCCGCCATCATCGCCGTTAAGAGTTGAGTGACGGCCCGCGGAGTTACCTCGTCGTTACGTGCCAACCCCGACGCATCTTCGCTGACCCATGCGGATGGGGGGATGCGCAGTTCCGACAGCAGCGTCCGCACTTCGCGTAAACCAGCGGTCAGAGTCCCCTGCCCTTGCTTGGTCAAGCCGACTTCACGCAGCAGGATCTCGGCGTGCAGATTCTGGCTGACTTTCAACGTGGTGCGTAACAACTCGGAGAGGGGTGGAGAGGAGCGCTGCGCCAACACGGTGCCCTCTTGCGGGGCGCCGATCTGGTCGATCCGATGGCGGGACACTGGACGTCCGCGAACTGAGATCCCTCGGCGCAGTAGGGCGTCGTAAAGAGCATGGGCGGCGAATAAGGCTGGATCGTCAACGGGTATGGTTTCGCGCAAGGCTGCGGTCCGACCGTTAATGGTGCCTGATAAGAGGACCTGCCGCGAGCCCGGTACACGAGTGACGCGCAGAGTGCCCGCACCATTCACATCCACCGTGCTCACGCGGTTGTCGATCAGGAAATACTCGAACGGCGGATCGAGTTCGACGTGCGCTAAGTCGCCTGCTCGCGCACCGGGTCGAACAGTGAGCGTGACCACATTGTCGTTCAACGTCAGCGCACTCACGGGAGCTCCGAAGTCGTGCTGAGCATCGTCCGCCGTCCAGCTTTCCGGATAGGGCGACCAAATGTAGCGGCGGTCGTCGCCCACCACATCGCCATCCACCTGCCGGAGTCCGGAGGCGACGGCTTGGTCGGCCAGTTCCTCTATGGCGTGTAGTGAGGGCAGGGGCTTGGACTTCGCGTCGTAGGGATACACACGCCCGGACATGGACGGATCGCCGCCACCGACTAGGACGAGTGAGCCGGCCGGCTCGCGGATCAAGAGGGTCTCGAAACGGTAGTCGGGTCCCAAGCGGGAGAGCGCCAACGCGGCCGTAAACAACTTCATGTTCGAGGCCGGCAGCAAGAGTTGGTTCTCGTTGTAGCTGTACACAGGCATGCCGGTGGTCAGGTCGACCACGTGGATGCCGGAGACACCACGGACGGCAGCGGGCGCGCTTTCGACTAATGCCGTTAAGCGCTGCGCGAGGTCCGCTGCGGAACAGTTCAGTGCGAGCGCCGCGAGAAGGAGCGCCGACCGCATTAGGCCTTCACCGGGCGAGCGTGTGCGCTCAACCGGGCCTCCAGCCAGATCAGGACTAGCAGCAGGAAGACGATCCCCGCGCCGATCAAGGGCAGCGTCATGACCATGCCGACGCCCCACTGCTCGGCTACGTACCCGAGCACGGCCGGAGCCAATAGCCCGCCAGCCAGCGCGAACGAGAACAGTCCGTTGTAGAAACCAGGATGGTAGTAGGGGAAACTATAGCCGATCTTTTCGACCACCAGCGGATAAATGGGAGCGAAGGAGCAACCGAGCATCAAGATCGCGGAAATGGCTCCGAACTGGTTGTTGGTCGCGGAGAGCACCACGCTGCCGAACATGGAAAGAATCACGCAGCCGAGCAGCAACCGCGAATGCCGTACAACGGGAAGTATCCATTGCGCCACCACGCGACCAACTAACAGAGCCACCCAGTAGAGTCCCAGCATCCATAACGCGGTGGACGGGCTCAGGCCCAGACGCTGGCTTAAGAACAGCGGGAGCCAACCGGCTACAGCCCATTCGTTCCCAAACTGGAAGAATAAAAGCAAGCTGAGCAGGATCGCACCGGGCTTCTTCAGCGTCACGAGGAAAGCCGCGGGAGCCGGCTGGTGCGGTATTGGTTCCAAGTTGAAAGTGCTCTTCCAATACATCCACCCGAAGGCTGCGGGAATGACTGCGAGCCACACCTGGATTGCCGGAGCGGAGTAAAGATAGTAGGCGCCGGAAATCAGAACGGCGTCGGCCAGACATCCGAGTCCGAACAACATACCTGCAAGGTTCACCGTGGCCGCGGGATTGTGACGATACATCGGCGAGACTGCGTGGAAGATCGCGGTGTGGAGAATCCCCGCCGCGCAGCCCACCAGCGCCATACCCGCGACGCGCCACCACGGCGACAGAGGCGGGGAGACGAAGGCGAGATACAAGAACGCCGTACCGGCCAGCGCGCAGGCGAAGGACAGGGTCCAGCCCACGCCTTTGGCCTCCAGCATCCGAGGAGAGAGCCAGACAGAGGCCACCAGACCCGCGATTAGCCCCAGGAAGTAGCGCGCGATGATGCCATATTCAGCTGAGAGATGGTGTTCCCAGGAAAGGAGAATTGCACCCAGGAATCCCATGAGGACGCCCGAGACGAAGAAACCGGCCAGCGCTCGCCGGGAGCCCGAAGAACCAAGTGAGCCTTCTCCAGCAAGCGATACCGTCGTGGGCTCTGGCGCTTGGACCATATCCCTATACGACGTCATCCAGCGGCGCGAGGGTGACGTGGATCTTCATGCTGCGCCCACCGCGAAAGATGGTAAGTTCGATGGCTTCGCCGGCGTGTTTCCGGGTCGCCGCACGAACTACGTCGTCTTCGGCCTGCACGGCTTTGCCGTCCACGTGCGTGATGAGATCTCCGCCCACGTTGATCACGTAGTTGCCGACGCGTACCCGCCGGTCGGCACCCTTGAGGCCTGCGCGCGCCGATGGCGTACCAGGCGACACACGGTCGATCAGCAACCCGCCAGTCTCCGGCAGTTCCAGAGCCCGGGCCCAGTCTCCCGTAATCAACGCCGTACGAATCCCGATGGCTGGTTGCGCCGGGCGGATCCCGGACTTCAGGTCTTCGAGCAGACGCTTGGCCCGATTGATCGGCATGGCGAAGCCAATGCCGACACTGCCGCCGTTGGGACCGTAGATCGCGGTGTTGATGCCGATGACATTGCCCTGGGAATCGAGTAGCGGACCGCCGCTGTTGCCGGAATTGATCGACGCGTCAGTCTGGATCATCCCTTCCAGGTTTTGGTTCTCACCACCGATGGTTCGGCCCAACGCGCTTACGACTCCCGTTGTCAGAGTGCCGGACAACCCGAACGGATTGCCAATCGCAAGCACTTTCTGCCCCACCTGCAAGGCCTCGGAATCGCCTAGCTTCAGAACCGGGAGCTTCTTGCCTTTAGGATCGATCTTGATCAGCGCCAAATCGTCGCTGGGATTGCGGGTGATAATCTGCGCTTTAAAGCGAGTCTTATCGGGGAGCGTGACTTCCAGTTCCGAACTGCCGCTCACTACGTGATTGTTGGTCAGGATCTGGCCGTCGGCATTGATGATGAAACCTGAACCGATGCCCTGTGTCTTTTGCGGACCAAAGAAGAAGTCCTGCTCATACACAGTGCTGGTGATGTATACCACGCTCGCATCCGCAGCCTTGTAGATGTCGATGTTGTTGATTTCGTCCGCACTCAAGCCGGCGGAGTGCGCCACGGTGGGCGCGGTCCAGGAAACGTCGGTTGAAGGAGTCTCCCCAGGCCGCCAACCGGCCCGGCTCGAATACAGTACAAAGGCCCCTACCAGCAGGGCTGCGATGAAAAGAGTCCTCATTTTCATAGGCGTTTAGTGAGTGAGTTTTTGCAGTACCTCAAATACGGCGCGGGTCTGTTCGATGGTGCTCTCTTTTGTCCCCGAGGTATCGATGACATAGTTGGCTCGCCTGCGTTTATCTTCCAGGGGCATTTGCCGGCTGATCCGGCTCATGACTTCTTCCTGAGTCAATCCGTCGCGTTGCATGGCCCGCTCGATCTGCTGCTCGGCGCGGCAATGGGCCAGGATCAATCGATCCACGTCCTTGTAACCGCCCGTCTCTATCAGTATCGCAGCTTCCGTGACGACGATACCGTCGGGATGTTCGACCGCGTAGGCGTCTTTGAGCGCCTTGGCGCGTGCCCGAACGACCGGATGCACCAGCGCGTTCAGCTTCTGCAACTGCGCCGGGTCGGCGAACACGCGGGCTCCCAAGGAGCGCCGGTTGATGGTCCCATCCGGATTCAAGATTTCAGGGCCGAATTCCGCTACTACGCTGGCGTAGGCCTCGCCGTCGGGTTGCAGCACCTGGTGCCCCAGTTCATCCATGTGGATGACATAGCAGCCTAGCGCTTCCAGTTCCTTACCGACAACGCTCTTGCCCGATGCCAGTCCGCCGGTCAGCCCTATAGAGAGCATCTAGGCGCCCACGCTTAGGAAGCCTTGGCGGCGTTCCGACAACTCGACCGTATTCGCCATCAACATAGCGATGGTCAATGGACCCACGCCACCGGGCACAGGCGTATACGCCCCCGCCACGCGATCCGCATCCAAAGGATGGACATCTCCCACAAGCACGCTCCCGTTCTTTTCAAATGCTGCCGCTTTGCCGAAACGCGCGGCATCCGCGGCATCCGTTACGCGATTGATCCCTACGTCGATCACTGTCGCGCCGGGTGCGATAAAGTCGGCTGTTACAAATCCAGGCTTACCGATGGCCGCCACCAAAATCTCCGCTCGGCGGCATTCTTCCGCCAAGTTCACCGTGCGCGAGTGGCAGATGGTGACCGTGGCGCTCTCGTGCAGCAACATCAACGCCTGCGGCTTGCCTACAATGTCGCTTCGCCCCAGGACCACCGCGCGCTTACCGGCCACGGCAATGTTGTAGTGCTTGAGCAGTTCCATGACACCCGCCGGGGTGCAGGCTCGCGGACCCGGACGGCCCGCCACAAGGTGACCCACGTTCATGGGATGGAAGCCGTCGGCGTCCTTCTCAGGCGCAATCGCTTCCAATACCCGGCGGGCGTCGATCTGCTTGGGCAAAGGCATCTGAACCAGGATGCCGTCAATGTCCTCGCGTTTGTTCAGCGTGTCGATAATCACCAGCAGTTCTTCGGTCGAGATGGTGGCAGCCGGAGTAATCTTGTCGCTGTAAAAGTCGAGTTCGGCGCAGGCCTTCACTTTGTTGCGGACGTAGACTTCGGAGGCCGGATCGTGGCCAACTAAGACCACCGCAAGCCCTGGGGGCCGTCCCAGTTTTGCGATGCGCGGCTTGAGGCGCGCGAGGATATCGTTGCGGACGGCGATCCCGTCAAGTAGTTGTGCCATTCTCGCACGAGTGTAGCAAAGGCTGGCAACTTAAGCGCTACTGGCTCAGCCGGAGGATCTGCGAGGACAGCAACAAAAACTTCTGTTTCAGCACCGATGAGTCGCTCGAATAGATGTAAGTTCCCGTTGGCTGGCTGTCGTAGTGGACGCAGGCCGCGTTCGCGGAACACGCAGGGTACGGAACCACTGTGTCGCCTCGCGAATCATTGGCCAAGCGCTGAAGCAACGTGTGGTCGGTGGGATCGGCACCCGACCCGCCCAGGCCGATCACGAACACGCTGGCCGGGATGTTGGCGTTGGTGCGCGCGCGGTAGGCGGCATTGTCGGTCGCATTCAGCGCGGCGTCGTGGAAATTCTGCCACTTTGTGGCGATGGTCTGGGAGGAATCAAACTTCAAGTGAGTTCCGTTCATGGCCACGCCGGACTTGTAGGGATTGAGGGCCGGCTTGACCGAACTCCCAAAGACGTCGGTCCCGGGCAACCACGCGAAATCGTTCAGAAGAGCGTTGTTGGTGGTGGCGCTGACACCGGACCCGCCGAAGAGGCAGTTGTTCGTGGTGGTCAGCAAGTTGAGAGGCGAACTGCCGCTGGTGTCGATCGGGTCGGCAAACAAAGTGAAACTCTTAGGGGTCGTTGCCGGATCAGGGGTGTAAATGGCACCCCATGTCCCAGCCGGAATGTCGGCCATGAACCCCACGTGCGGGGTATTCGTCGTGATGGTGTTCATCGGATAGCTGGCGGTCTTCCATAGACGCCGGCTCGCATAGGTAGCCCAGCCTCCGCTGACCTTCGCCTTGGAATTGGTGTCCTTGCAGCCCGTCGGGCTAGCCACGGTGCCCTGACTGGTGAAGCCGAAGGATGTCCCATCCCACATGTCCATTGCCATCGTGTTGGGCAAACCGTCAGTCTCGACCACCAATACGTTGAACGCCCCGGGGAGGAACCGCTGATAGAGAGCGTTGTAGCCGATGGAGATGGCCTCCGAGGTGCCCGTACCACCCTGACATTGTATGGCGTCTATCGCCCCGGCCCCGGTCGTGGAACCGTCCGTGTAGCCGAGCACCGCACGGAAGTTTTGAACTGGCGGTGAATGGACGAATGTCCCGTCGCTAAACGACACCATGCCAATGTAGTCTCGACCCGCGGCAAATTGTCCCGTGAAGAGCTTCGCTGCCGTCTTCATCGGCCCACAGGCTCCCGTATTGTTACAGGGCTGCGCCAGGCCGAGGCACATCGAACCCGAACGATCCAGCACCATCATGATGACCGCATCGCGGCGGCTGGCGAAGCCTTTGCTGGTGATGGTGGTGGAGTTGAAGTTCAGCCACTTCATGAAATACGTCGGAACAGTGGTGGTTGCTGTGACGTCTACGTGGCGCAGATTTGGATTCGTCGTATCGTCATAGACTTGCACGGTGGACGTGGTCATGACGGTGTTCGTAGTCGCCCAATTGCCGGGCTGGAAGTTCGAATAGAACCAGTTCACGGCGTTCTGCTTGGCGTTGGAGGCTTGCGCCGCCGTGCTGGAACCTAGATTAAGCGCACGGGCCGCGGCCAGCGAGGCTCCGTCCACCGCCGCCTGCAGGCGGGCTTTGGAAGCATAGAGATAACCCACGTCCACCGAGATGCCGACCATGGGAATGATGACTCCCAAAGAAAGGACTCCCAGAATCAAGACGACACCGCGTTCGCCCCGGCGTTGAACGGATTGCTTCATTTTCATACCACTCACCTCAGAAGAACCAGCGCGCATACACGCCATTGCCTTGGACCGCACCCAGCCTCAAGTCGGGAGACTTAAAATAGACTTCCACCATGTAGAACACCTGTTGATCGGCCAGCGCAGTCCGATTGGTCTGCGTATTGCTGACCTGCCACAAACTATAGAGTTTGCTCTGGTGCGGTTCAGGAACCGCCGCGCTTGCCGTCTTGACGACGTCGTCGGTTACGCGCCCGTACATATCCCGCGTGGCACCCGGATGTCCCACCGAGGCGTCCCGTTCAGATTGTAAGGATCCGTTGCCGAAACGGATGTGTTCCAGAAAGACAAACTTGTTCGCGTTGGTGCAAGCGGCCGGCAAGGCGGCCTGGCAACTGGCCTGGGCCGTGGTGCCGACCCACATTACTTTGCTCACCCAAACGATGCCCCGCCCGCTATTGGAAATGTTGTCAGCGGAGTTTCCGGTTCCCGAACCTACTTGCAAGTCCATCCCGGTCGCCAATCTTTTCGCTATGTTCTGCATCCCCCGATCACTAAAATCAGCGCCGTGGATATACATGTCCGCCATATCCCGCGAGATGTGGTTGGCTTGAGTGGATCGGATCAGATTTATGCCGGTCACAAACGTACCCATGATCATGGGGATAAACAGAAGCGCTACCAGCGCGAATTCCAGAATCTGGTGGCCGCTCTGAGAGCTCCGACGTCGTCTAGCCAATCGCTGTTCCTTGCTCATGTTCATTCCGGCACCGACGCCACACCGGCGGGGAAACCGCCCAGGATGTCGAAAGCGTAGACTTTGAGATTGACGGGACTCGTACTGCGGAAGAACGGGACGTTCCCGCCGTAGCTGCCGCTCAGGGGAGCCATCCAGCCGTAAGAAACGTTCTGCACCGAGACTTCCACGATGTTGCCCGGCAGATTCCCGCCCGACGGAATGACTGTATCCGGAGCCGACGTAGAGTAAAATTTCACGAAAATGTGCTGCGGGGTGTCGGTGGAGGTCACTAGTCCCATGGAATGCCGTTGCACGACGCTTTTGATCGATGCCGTTTGCCCCAAGGAACCCGACCGCTGGAACGTAATCGCGTAACGCACGCCTTCGCGGACGGCGTTCTGCAGGGAACTCCAGCGATAGATCATGAGCCCGAAGTCCAGAAAAGCGAAAACTAACGCAAAAGTCGGCACCAAAGTGAAGGCGCTTTCGATCAGCGCGTTCCCTCCGGAGCGGCGACGGCGTTTCAGCGAAGATGGTTTTCTGGCAAGCATGCAGTACTACCTGTCACAAGAGTACGGGGACCAGCCCTCCAGGTCGATTGGGGAAGCCCTTGAAAGTGGGCTTTGGATTCGCGTAGTACTGTAGGGCGTTTC